>OMVS01000059.1 GCA_900314575.1 uncultured Olsenella sp.
ACGACAAAGTCTGCCCCTTGCGGGGTGGTCAGCATGCCCATGAGCGAAGTGTCGAAAACCTGCTGAGCGTTCCGTCGACTCCTACATTAGCGAATACACCCATGGCCCAGATCAGACGCGGCAGGGACGAGGAGGAGCTCCGGCTGAGGGCGGCCTCGGGGCACGGCGGCGGCCGCTCGAGGGGGCCCTCGCGCCCCCTGGGGCCGTGTGCCGCGGCGCCCGCAGCGCAGGCCTCGCCGGGTGACGCCGCGCACGGGCCTGGGTCTCCCCTCGCCCTGGGGCAGGAGGCGGGCGCCCCCAGGCTCTCGTCGCGTCGCTCCCGGGTGAGTCCCTCGAAGCGCACGTTCGCGCCGGCCGGCCAGTCGACCCAGCTCATCGTCGGGGCGTCGCCCGAGAGCGACGACCAGATACTGCGCCTCTCGTGGGCCCTCTACGAGAAGTACGACCTCAAGAGGATCTTCTTCTCCGCCTACATGCCCATGCTCGAGGATGACCGCCTGCCCGAGCCGGGCACGCCCGTGCCGCTGCGCCGAGAGCACCGTCTCTACCAGGCCGACTGGCTCATGCGCTACTACGACTTCAAGCCGGGTGAGCTCACCAGCACCGAGGAGCCCTGGCTGGACCTCGACCTCGACCCCAAGCTCGCCTGGGCCCTGCGCCACATCGGGCTCTTCCCCGTCGAGGTGAACGAGGCGCCGCTCGAGACGCTCCTCCGGGTCCCCGGCATCGGCCCCGTCGGGGCGCGCCGCATCGTCCGCGCGCGCCGCTCGGGCATCCTCGGCTTCGAGGACCTGGGCCGCCTCAAGGTCGTGCTCAAGAGGGCGCGGCCCTTCCTGACCTGCAACGGCGCCACGGCGCGGGGCCTGCCCCTCGACGCGGACCTGATTCGGCGGAAGGCGGTGGAGGATGCCAGGGAAAGCTCCTACAACCGGGCAAGGAGGCAGGCCGAGGGCCAGCTCTCGCTCTTCTGAGGACGCCGTACCGCCCGCCGGCGCGGACCCCTCGCCCGCCATGGCGCGCGGCGGCGCGCTGGGCGGCTCGCGGGACGATCGATCCGCGCCTCCCTTGGCCCCCAGCGCCGTCGGCGAGGCTGTCCGCTCCCTGCAGGAGGCCCTCTCCCGCGCCATCTCCTGCGCGGTCGCCTGCGAGCCCACGGCCGAGGGCATCCTCTCGGGCGTGGGGACGCTCTACCTCGCCCACGCCGACCCCGCGCGAGTCCGCCTCGTCGGGCGTGACAGCTGCCAGCCGCGCCTCGGCGAGCAGTTGGTCTCGGGCCCCTCGTGCGCAGCAGACGAGACGGTCGCCCTCTCCCGGCGCGTGCTGCGCGGCTTCGAGCGCCACGTCTCGGAGGGCTGTCCGCGCGCGCGAGCGGGCCGCTGCCCGAGAGGCTGTACCGGCTCGTGCGTACGACGGGTCCTCTACGCCTGCGCCTCGAGTACGGAGACGGCCCCGGAGGTCGTCCACCGATATCTGAGGCTCGCGTTCGAGCGTGGCGGCATCGTCCGCTCGGCGCTCCAGGACCCTCGCGTCGCCGACCTGCACGCCCTTTCGCTCTCGGTCTCCGGGGAGTGCGAGAGGACGAGGCAGTTCGTCAGGTTCTCCCGCCAGGAGGACGGCTCCTTCGCCGCGACCTTCAGCCCCAGGGACGACACCATCCCGCTCACGAGCGGCTACTTCGCCGCGCGCCTCCTCGACGACCGCTTCTTCGTCCTCGACCCCGTCCACCTCGTGGCTGCCTTCCACCTCCCGGGCAGGCGCGACTGCGGTCTCGTGCGCCTCGACGCCGCCGAGGCGGCGACGCTTGCCGCCCGCCGCAGCGACGCGCCGGAGGAGGCCTACGTCGAGGCCCTGTGGCGGCGCTTCTACGAGTGCGTGGCCCTACCCGGTCGCGACCGCTCCCAGAGGGGCTACGACCTGCGGACGAGCTGGGTGCCCAAGCGCTTCTGGGCGGGCCTGCCCGAGCTCGCGGAGACTGGCGCCCAAGGAAGTGGCCTCCCCGCCTAAGCGAGGGTGCCCCTTCCCACTCCGCGGGGCAGCGTGGAGCAGGCCCGCGCCTCGCGGACAGAAAGGGCCCCGTCCGGGGACGGGGCCTCTCATCTCCTGCTATGTCCGAAACAGGTTCCTGCTAGTCGACAGGCTCCCGCTAGTCGAGGTCGCCGAAGTCCTCGCCCGGCGCGGATGCCACGGGGGCGGTCACCGGCTCCACGACGGCCGTGGAGTCCACGTCCGGCGCGGGGACGGGTGCCGCAGGGGCAGGCGCGGGCGCGGCGGGAGCGGCCGCAGCGGGCGTCGACTCGGGGAAGACCGCGTCGGCGTCGTCCAGGAAGTGCTGCAGCAGCTTCTTGTACTCGGAGCGGAAGTCCTCGCGGGACTGCTTGAGGCGGTCGATCTCGTCGAGCTCGTTCTGCTTCTCGGCGAGGGCCTGGCGGATGACCTCGCGGGCCTTCTGGTCGGCCTCGTTGCGGATGCGCTCCGCGTTGTCGCGCGCGTCGGCGACGAGCTTGTCGGCGCTCTGCTGGGCGACGATGAGGACCTGGGAGATCTGGCGCTCGGAGACGGACAGGTCGGTGCTCGGCGCGGAGAGCTCCGGCGCAGGGGCGGGCTGCTGCGGCCTCGCCGCGGCCTCGGCCTCCATGTCAGCGACCTGCTGCTGGAGGGCAGCGACCTGGGCCTGCGAGGACTGGAGCTGAGCCTCGGAGTTGTTCAGCCTGCCCTTGAGGTCTGCGATCTTCTGCAGCATGGCATCGACCTCGGTCGAGAGCTGCTCGAGGAAGGCGTCGACCTCATCGGTGTCGTATCCGTGCTTGGAAGGCGAGAACGCAAGTTGTTCGATGTCAGCTGGAGTAATGGCCATCTCAATCCCTTTCGATCCTTATCCGTGCCCCGCCACCGGCGGTTGCGCGTGACACGCGTTAGAGTATACCCACAACGAGTCGCTCGATGAAGCTAAGAACCACCAGGGCGATCACCGGGGAGAAGTCCAGCCCGCCCACGGGCGGGATGAAGCGCTGGAAAACGCCGACGTAGGGGCGCACGATCCTGTCGATCACCGTCGCGACGTCGCCGAGGAGGCCGTCCGGCGAGAAGGGAATCCAGGAGAGAATGCACCAAACTACCACGAGGATCTCGTAGAACTCGAAGAGCCTCATCACGACGTAGGCGAGCGAGACCAACCGTCCCCCCTCCCCTACGCGCCGGCCAGCTCGCGCGTACGCGCGAGCGCGGCGTCGACCGCACCGTACGAGCCCTCGAGGAGGTGGGGCTCCAGGGCGAGGAGGCCGGCCGCGGTGGTGCCGCCGGGCGAGGTGACCTTCTCCATGTAGGCCCTGGGGTGCTCCCCACTCTCGAGAAGCGCCTTGCCCACGCCGAGCATGGTCATCTCGACCATCTCGCGGCAGGCCTGGGCGGGAAGGCCCGCCCGGATGCCGGCCCTGGTCAGGGTGTCGACGAAGAGCGCCAGGTAGGCGGGGCCACAGCTCACCACGGCGCCCTCGGCGTCGAGCTGGTCCTCGCGCATGACCTGCGCGCAGCCGAGCGCGGAGAACAGCCCGCGCACGAGCTCCACGTCGGCCGGAGTGGCCGCCTGTCCCGGCGCGATCGCCGTGGCGCCGCTCAGGACCTGGATGAGCAGGTTGGGCATCACGCGGATGACGCGAGCGCCGTCGAGGTAGTCCGCGAGCGTGGAGAGCGTGACGCCCGCCGCAATGGAGACCACGAGCCTCCCCACGAGCTTGTCCGACAGGCCGCCCGCCACCTCGGGCAGCACCTGGGGCTTGACCGCCAGCACGACCACGTCGGTGCCGGCGTCCACGAGCTCCTCGGCGCTCGCGAAGCCGCCGATCCCGAGCTCGGCGAGGGCGGCGAGCTTGTCTGCGCTCGGGTCGCACGCGAACACGTCAGAGGCGTCCATGGCGCCGGAGGCGACCAGGCCGCGCGCGATCGCGCCGCCCATCGACCCCGCACCGACGATGCCCACCGTAGCCTTGATCTTGTCCATTGAGTCCACCTGCCCCTAGCTTGAGACGTCCCTACCGGGAGAGCGTGCCGTCCGCGACGAGCCTGTCGAGGTCGGCCTGCGAGATCTGGATCCCCTCGGGCAGGACCGCGAAGACCTGGTCGCCGACCTGCTGGACCTCGCCCTCGATGCCGAAGGAGAGGCCGAAGCAGAAGTCGAGGATGCGCGTGGCCACGTCACCCGGGGTGTCGGAAAGGTTCAGGAGGACGGGCTGGTTGCCCTTCACGCGCCTCACCACGGCCTGGACGTCGTCGTAGGCGGTGGCGTTCAGGACGTAGGGCGGCAGCTGGCCGGAGGCGTTGCCGCGCGGGGCGGGGCGCGTCGGCACGTCATCCTGCTCGTAGGCGCTCGACGGACGGGCGCCGTCCTCGCGGCGGTACGTCGGCGCGTAGCTGCCCTCGTCGAGGTTCTGGCCCTCGTAGCTGCTCGGGCCACCGGCGTTGTTGCTCACCGGCTTGCCTGAGCGCGTGTAGACCGAGACGCTCTCTGCCTCGGGACGCGGCGTGTTGCCGAGCAGTCCACTGCCGGCAGGCGCGTCGTCCTGCGCGTCGTCGTAGTAGTCGTCCTCGTAGCCGTCGTCGTAGTAGTCGTCGTTGCCGTTGTGCGAGAACCTGTCGCGGATGTTGTCCAGAAATCCCATGGTGCCCTCTTCCTGTCGTGGTCTCTCGGTGGTGCGTCTGTGGTGCGTGCGTGGCGTGTCTTTGGAGTGTCTATGGCATGTCCGTGGTGCTTGCAGGTCTCCCCCGCTCGCGGACGTCGTGCGCGGACCCGCGTCCGAGGCCTCCGGGTCGGCGCCCCTACCTGAGCTGGTAGTCGGGGCTGAAGACCGTCCTCCCCAGCCGGACGATGGTCGACCCCTCCTCTATCGCGATCTGGAAGTCGTCGCTCATCCCGCAGGAGAGCACCGGGAGCGCGCGGCCGGTCTCTGCGGCAAGCTCGTCGCGAAGCTCCCTCAGCCCCGAGAAGCTGCGTCGCGCCTCGTCGGGGTCGTTGGCGGGAGCCATGGTCATGAGGCCGAGGAGCTCCATGTTCGGCAGCTCGAGCAGGGAGCCCACCTCCCGCCTCACCTCGTCGGGGGAGAAGCCCGACTTGGACTCCTCGCCGGAGACGTTGGTCTCGACGAGGTAGCGGACGCGCACCCCCTTCGCCTCGGCCCTTTTGGAGATGGCCTGGGCGAGGTGGGCGGAGGAGACCGAGTGGACGAGCTCCGCGTTGCCGAGGACCATGTTGATCTTGTTGGTCTGCAGGTTGCCGATCATGTCGAAGCGGGCGTGCGCCATCTCGGGGCGCGCCTTGGCAGCCTCGACCTTGCGCTTGAGCTCCTGGGGGCGGTTCTCGCCGAAGGCCCGGTATCCCGCCTCCCACGCGAGGGCCACCTCCTCGGGGCCCACCGTCTTGGAGACGGCGAGCAGGCACACCTCGCCCTCGTCCCTCCCGGCGCGCCGGCAAGCATCGCGGATCCTGTCGAGGATCTCTGCTCTGCGCTCCGCGAGGAACTTCCCGTACTGCTCTGGTGTCTCGTTTACCTGCATCGATGGTCAGCTCCGTCAGTCTGTCCCAGGCATGAGCGCGATGGCCCCATGCCTTCCGCAATGGCCCCCCGAGGCGCGGTACGAGAAGAAGCGGTCGGTCTCGGAGGCCGTAGAGCCCCCTACCCAGGCGACGCGCCCGGGGGCAACGCCCACCTCGTCGAGGGCGCACCCGATCGCCGACGCCAGGTCGAGGTGCCGGCTGCTCGGCTCGATTCTCGCACCGAACTCGTCTCGGAAGCGCCCTATCAGCTCTTCCGAAACCTCGTAGTCACCAGCCCCAACGTGCGGGCCCACGTAGGCCCAGACGTCGGCAGCGTCCGCCCCGGTGCGCTCGCAGAGCGCGCGTGCCGCCTTGGCGGAGATGCGCGCGAGCGTGCCGCGCCACCCAGAGTGGACGACCGCGAAACCGCCGGGGGCGACGAGCACCACGGGCGCGCAGTCCGCGAAGCAGAGAAGGACCGGCACCCCGGGGACCGTGCAGACCACGGCGTCGGCGCCCTCGGCGGCCTCGGCTCGCACGCGCCCGAGGGCGGCCTCCCCCGCGTCGTCGACGACGACCACCCTGTCTCCGTGCACCTGCCGCGGGCACACGAGGCGTCCGAGGCACCCCTCGGCCCCGAGGGCGGCGAGGGCGCGCCGGCGGTTCTCGGCCACGAGGGCAGGGTCGTCACCGCACGCGTCCCCGAGGTTCAGCGAGGCGAAGTCGCCTCCGGAGGCGCCTCCCGTGCGCTCCGTGAACGCGAACGTGACCCCGCACGGGCGGCTCCTGTCGCCAAGCAGGGTCACGCCGCGCGAGCCGAACCTTTCGATGAGCGGCCCGGGCATCTGGCACCTACATGCGCGTGCTGCGCTTGAGGAAGTCGGGGATGTCGAAGTCGCGCTCGCCGGAGGACTGGCGAGAGCCCGCGGCGGGACGGGACGCGGGACGCGAGCCGCGCGCGCCGGAGCGGCGGTCGGAGGGAGCGGAGGCGGAGCCGACGCCGGGGTTGGTGACGTTGTCGTCCTTGAAGCCGGTGGCGATGACGGTCACGCGGACCTGGTCGCCCAGGGACTCGTCGACGACCGTGCCGAAGATGATGTTGGCGTCAGCGTCGACGTTCTTGGCCACGATGTCGGCCGCGTCGTTGATCTCCTGGATGCCGAGGTCCTTGTTGCCGGCAATGGAGAGCAGGACGCGGGTGGCGCCGTCGATGGAGCTCTCGAGCATGCGGCTGGAGATGGCCTCCTCGGCCGCGTCGGCCGCTCGGTTGTCGCCGGAGGCGATGCCGATGCCCATCATGGCCGTGCCGGCGCCCTTCATGATCGTGCAGACGTCCGCGAAGTCGAGGTTGATCAGGCCCGGGACGGTGATGAGGTCCGTGATGCCCTGGCAGCCCTGGCACAGGACGTCGTCGGCCATGCGGAAGGCCTCGAGCATGGTCGTCTTCTTCTCGGAGAGGTCGAGCAGGCGGTCGTTGGGAATCACGATCAGGGTGTCGACGTTGTCGGAGAGGTTCTTGATGCCGGAGGAGGCGTTGGTCGCGCGCTTGCGGCCCTCGAAGGCGAAGGGCTTGGTCACGACGCCGACGGTGAGGGCGCCCACGTCGTTCTTCGCGATGTCGGCGACCACGGGGGCAGCGCCGGTACCGGTGCCGCCGCCCTCGCCCGCGGTGATGAAGACCATGTCGGAGCCGGCGATGGCGGCCTTGATCTCGTCGCGGGAGTCCTCGGCGGCCTCGGCGCCGACCTCGGGGACGGCGCCCGCGCCCAGGCCCTTGGTGATGTCGGTGCCGATGTGGACCTTGATGTCGGCGTCAGAGAGGGCGAGCGCCTGCGCGTCGGTGTTGACGGCCACGAACTCGACCCCGCGGATGCCCTCCTCGATCATGCGGTTGACCGCGTTGGTGCCGCCGCCGCCGACGCCGACGACCTTGATGACCGCGAGGTAATTGCTGGGAATCTCGTTCTCGTTCATGGTTCCTCCTTGCTTGGGCGCGGTCCTGGTCGAGCGGCGCCTTGTCACTGCCTGCCTGGTTGGTGCTAACGAGTCTGCGTGCTGCTGCGTTTGGGGTGCGATGGTGGTGCGTTTGTGGTTCGTCTGGGTGGTGCGGTGGTGCTCCGTGCTGGTGCGTTTGCCGAGGCCAAAACCCTCAACCTCAAGTTAACCTCAACGCCTCATGCAAAGCGCGATATATTTGCACAACCAAAAGCCCCGCGTCAACGTTTTTGTCGAAACTATGGATTACGCAGGTAGATGGCCACAATTCGGGCACGGCAAACCCTCAGGCTGAGCTTGAGGTCCCGAGTTTCTGCCTACGTTCGGGCCAGTGTGCGAGCCTCAAGGCCTCGAGGGTTCGAGCCTTCCTCGAGGCTCGGTCGGGCCCTACATGGGACAGGATCGAGGCTCGCACGGAATCGAGGCCCCCATAGGATCAGGCTCACGCGGAGGCGAGGCGGAGGCGTCGGGGCCCGCAGGCGTCGGGGCCGGGCCTACTGCGAGCTGGCGTCGGCAGACGACGACCCCGAGCCCGACGAGGCGGTTCCGTCGTCGTTCACGTCCGCGGGGTCGCCGATCTTGTCCGACCGGATGGAGTCGGAGTAGCTGGAGCCACCCTCGACGGAGCTCCCGGCGGCGCCCGTCCCCTCGCCCACGTTGGGAGAGTCGAGCCTTCGGTAGGCGGGCTTGGAGGGCACGCGGACGTTCACGTAGGTGAGCTCCCCCGGGTACTTGTCGAGCAGCTGGCGCACGAGCGCCTCCTTGGTGTCCACGTTGGAGGCAGCGCCCAGAGACACCTCCACGCCGCTCTTGAGCACGCAGGTGACGCTCTCGGAGTCCTCCACCGAGTAGGAGGCGATCTGATCCTTGAAGCCCTGCGAGAACTGCTCCTGGAAGAGCTCGACGGTCTTGAGGCAGCCGTCCGTCGCCGTGGCGAGCGCGGTGGGCTCCACGGAGCTGGGGGCGTCGGTCACGAGGAGGGCGCCATAGCCCTCCGCGAGGGCGAGCGCCGCGTCGTTGGCGGTCTGGCCGTCGGGCACCGTGAGGTGCACGGGCTCGATCCAGACGTCGTCGGTGCCGAGCAGCCACGCGATGTCGCCCGTGCTCATGGCCACGACCTCGCCGACCGACCTCTCGTGCACCTCGATGCCGAGCCTGTCGGGGAACTCGCGCGTGATGGTCGCCGAGGCGACCCAGGGGCTCCTCCTAAGGTTCTCCTCGACGGCCTGGACGTCCACGTTGAGGAGGGTCGCCCCGCTCTCCACCTTCGCGAGTCGCGCGACCGTGTCCGCGGAGACGTGCTCGGTGCCGGAGACGTCTAAGGACTCGATCGTGAAGGTCGAGGTGTGCGAGAGCAGGGTGACGCCCACCGTGGCGACGACGACGAGGGCCACGACCACGACGAGGGCGATGATGACGCCCCTGAGGAGCCTGCCGCGCCGCCTCTGGTCGCCGGCGGTGAGCCTGCCGGTGGCGGACGGGTCCACCTTGAGGTTGCCCTCGCGGATGCCTCCCTTGGGCAGGCCCCTCCCCTGCAGCCTGCCGGCGACGTCGCCCAGCGAGGAGCCGAGGACGCTCGAGGCGCCCTTCGGGGGGCGGGCCTTGCCCCGCCCCCTGCCGAGACCGCTCAACCTCAGACGAAGGCCCATGTCGTGTCCCCGGAGTTCCCTTGAGCCGCTAGTCGCCGGCGCCCGCGGCGCCCTCGTCGCGCTTGCGCATCTGGGCGATGAAGGCGGGGCCTATCGCGGTCACGTCGCCCGCCCCCTGGGTGATCAGGAGGTCGCCCGGACGCACGACGTCGCAGAGGTGCTCGACGAGCTCCTTGCGGTTGGGGATGTAGGAGACGTCCTTGACCTTGCCGCGCTCCTCCACCGAGCTGACGATGGTCTTGCCGGAGACGCCGGGGATCGGCATCTCGCCGGCGGGGAAGACGTCCATCACGATGAGGACGTCGTCCTCGTCGAAGGCGTGGCCGAACTGCTCGGCGAGCGCCTGCGTGCGCGAGTAGCGGTGCGGCTGGAACACGGTGACGATGCGCTTGAAGTCGAGGTCGGCCGCCGCGGAGAGGGTCGCGGCGATCTCCGTCGGGTGGTGGCCGTAGTCGTCGACGACCGTGACGCCGTCCACGTCGCCCACGTGCGTGAAGCGCCTGCGGGCGCCCTTGAACTCGCTGAGGGCGCGGGCGGCCGCGTGCACGTCGAGGCCGAGGACGTCCGCCACGGCGATGGCGGCGCAGGCGTTCAGGACGTTGTGGCGGCCGGGGTTGGCGTGGATGGTCACGTCGCAGGTCTCGCCCTTGGGGGTCCTCACGTGCAGCGTGCTCGCGAGCCCGTGGTGGGTGTCGTCCTCGCTGCAGACGTAGTCGTTCCCCTCGTCGAAGCCGTAGGTCACGAAGCGCCTGCCGCTCTTGCGGGCGATCTCGGCGTAGTGGGCGACGTCGCCCATCACCACGACGCAGCCCTCCTCGCCGACGAGGCCCATGAACTTGCAGAAGGTGCTCTCGATGTTGGCGAGGGTCCCGTAGTGGTCGAGGTGGTCGGCCTCGATGTTGGTGACCACGGCCACGCGTGGGTCGAGGTAGAGGAAGGAGCCGTCGGACTCGTCCGCCTCGCAGACGAAGTAGCCGCCGTCACCGTTGCGCCCGTTGGTGTCGTAGCCCTCGACGACCGCGCCGATGAGGAAGGAGGGGTCGAGCCCCATCTTGTCGAGCATCGTGGCGACCATGGAGCTCGTCGTGGACTTGCCGTGGGTGCCCGCGACGGCCACCGTGAGGGCGCCCTCGCCCAAGGCCGCGAGCATCTTAGCCCTCGGCCACACAGGGATGCCCAGCTCGCGGGCGCGCACGAGCTCCGGGTTGGTCTCGGGGATGGCGGTGGAGATGACCACCACGTCGGGCGCGGCCTTGTCGATGTTGTCCGCCTTGTGGCCGACCGAGACCTCGACGCCGGCGGCCTCGAGGTCTCGCACGTAGTGCGACTCCTTGAGGTCGGAGCCGGTGACCTTGCAGCCGCGCTCGTGGAGCACGAGGGCGATTCCGCTCATGCCGGCGCCGCCGATCCCGATGAAGTGGGCGCTCCTGAAGCCCTTGTCGCCAGCGTTACCAGCCATCTCTCCTCCTTCGGCGGGCAGGGCCCGCCAGACTCGCTCCTGCGCCGGGCTGCCGCCCGACGCCTCCGCATCCATGTGCCGGGCACCGAGGTGCCCACCCCATCCTACACGCAACCCGAGGGGACCTGGCCCCTACACGCCGGGCGCCACGGCGGCCTCGACCTGGTCGGCGAGGGCGAGGGCGGCCCTGTCCTGCGCGAGCCCGCGCGCGGCCTCGCGCATCCGGCCCCGCTCCGCGGCGTCGTCCAAGAGCGAGAGCACCTCGTGCGAGAAGGACCCGCCGCCCACCTCGTCGTCCGGCACGAGCACGGCGGCGCCGGCGTCCACGAGGTAGCGGGCGTTCGTCGTCTGGTGGTCGGCCGTCGCCAGCGGATAGGGCACGAGGACCGCGGGCACCGCAAGGGCCGCGATCTCCGCGATCGAGGACGCGCCGGCTCGCGACACCACGAGGTCGGCCGCGGCGAGCGCCTCGCCCATGTTGTCGATGTAGGGCATGACCGTCCAGCGAGCGGCCTCCTCGTCGGTGAGGGCGAGCGACGAGGTCACCTCGTCGTAGAGGTCGGCGCCGGTCGAGTGGACGACGTGGAGGCCGTCCCTCGAGAGGAGCTCGCCCTTGAGGGCGCAGACCCCCTCGTTCAGGTGGCGCGCACCGAGGCTGCCGCCGAACACCAGGAGCATCGTCGAGCCCTCGGGCACGCCGAAGGCGCGCCGCCCCTCCTCGCGCGAGGCCGAAATGACGCTGCGCCTCACGGGGTTGCCGGTGACGACGACGGCGGTCTGGGGGCCGACGTGCTCCTTGAACGCCTGGGTCGCCGCGGGGAACGAGACGCACACCGAGGTGGCGTGGGCGGCCTCCGTCCTGTTGGCGAGGCCGGGGACGGAGTTCTGCTCGTGAATCACGTAGGGGACGTCGTGCCTGTGGCACCACCTCAGGAGGGGCATCTCCACGTAGGCGCCGAACCCCACCGCCACGTCCGGGGCGCCGGCCTCGGCGAAGTAGGAGCCGAGCACGCACTCCGCCTTGCGGACGCGCCACAGGGCCGAGACGGCCGTCCAGGGCCTCGCGCGGTCGATGCCGGTGACCCTGATGGGGCGGAAGTCGAAGCCCGCCTGAGGCACGAGCTTGCCCTCGAGCTTGGCCGTCTGGCCGTAGAATGTCACATGGTGGCCCCTCTGCTCGAGCTCCTCAGCGAGCGCGAGCGCCGGATTGATGTGGCCCGCGGTGCCTCCCGCGGCTATCGCGACCTCGAGCCTATCGCTCACGGTATCCCCTCCTGCCGCGCCTGCCGGAGGCGGGCGCATCGTCTTCGTGCATCCTCAGTCTATCCGCCGCCGAGCCGTCGGGGTCCGCGCTCAGCCAACCTCCACGACCCGCCGACTTCCTGGGGTCCGCCGGGGAGAGAGGCCGCGGCGCGGGCGCGGCGCCGGAGGCTCCCCGGGCCGCCTGCGCGCCCGTCCCGGCGCTGGGCG
>OMVS01000061.1:0-11539 GCA_900314575.1 uncultured Olsenella sp.
CTCGACCATGTCCATGGCGGTCGCCCGCAAGTACTGCCCGCCCACCGCAGGCGAGTGGTACGCGAGCGTCCTCGCGGAGATGAGCCGGATCTAGGGACCTGCGGCGCGTCGCACGCCCGGCCGCGCGCCACGCACACGTCGCGAGACGAGTTCCGGGAAGGCCCCGGGGCGCCCGTCGAGGGCAGCCCCGGGGCTTGTGCTTTCTCGGAGCTCGCTCCCCAGGCCCCAGGCCCCCTCGGATGCCCATGCTAGAATGTGGCACCAAAAACCCAGGCGCCCGCGCGGCGCCGTCCGAGGAGGTCCGCCTCATGCCCATCGACTACACCCAGCCCCTGGAGACGCTCGCCAGGGGCAGCCGCCACGCCGGCTTCACCGTCACCGACCAGATCCCCCTGCGGGAGATCTCCGGCTACGCCTACGTCATGCGCCACGACGCCACGGGCGCCCGCCTGCTCTGGCTCGCCTGCGCCGACGACGACAGGTCCTTCTCGATCGCCTTCAAGACGCCGCCGGCCGACTCCACGGGCACCTTCCACATCCTGGAGCACTCAGTCCTGTGCGGCTCGGACCGCTTCCCGGTGAAGGAGCCCTTCGTCAACCTGCTCAAGACGAGCATGCAGACCTTCCTCAACGCGCTGACCTTCTCGGACAAGACCATGTACCCCGTGGCCTCCACCAACGTGGCCGACCTCGAGAACCTCATGGACGTCTACCTCGACGCGGTGCTGCACCCGGCAATCTACAGGCGCCGGCGGATCTTCGAGCAGGAGGGCTGGCACCTGGAGCTCGTCGGCGAGGACGGCAGGCCCGCCGCGCCCGCGGACGCGGACGCGCGCCTCGCGCTCAACGGCGTCGTGCTGAACGAGATGAAGGGCGCCCTCTCGGACCCGGACGCCGTGGTGGAGAACGGCCTGGACGCCGCCCTCTTCCCCGAGAGCCCCTACCGCTTCGAGTCGGGCGGGGACCCGCGCGAGATCCCGACCCTGACCTACGAGGCCTTCCTCGACAACCACGCGCGCCACTACGACCTCGCCAACAGCTACACGGTCCTCTATGGAGACCTCGACATCGAGCGCGAGCTCGCCTTCATCGGCGAGCGCTTCGACGGCGCCTGCCGCCGCGGGGCGGGCGCCCCCAACCCGCTGCCGCTGCAGCCGCCCGTCGTGGCCGCGCCCCGCACCGTGGAGATGGCGACCGCGCCGGAGAACGCGCAGGTCGCCCTCGCCTACGTCGTGGGCACGGCGGCCGACCGCGAGCGGGTCCTCGCGGCCGACGTCCTGGTGGACGCCCTCGCCGGCTCCAACGAGGCCCCGCTCAAGCGCGCCGTGCTCGACGCCGGCCTGGGCGACGACCTGGAGGCCGTCCTCGTCACCGGCGAGCTCCAGCCGCGCGTCGTCCTCGCGCTCAAGGGCGCCAGGCCCCACGTGGCGGAGAAGTTCCGCGAGCTCGTGGAGGCCACCTGCGCCAGGCTGGCGCGCGAGGGGATCGGCCGCGAGCGCCTCGAGGCCTCGCTCGCCCAGGCGGAGTTCAACCTGCGCGAGGGCGACACGGGCGACTGCCCCGACGGCGTCGTCCACTCGATCCGGGTGATGGCGAGCTGGCTCTACGACGACGCACGCCCCGTGGACTACCTGCGCTACGAGGACGCGCTCGCCCACCTCAAGGAGGGCGTGGCCGAGGGCGCCTTCGAGCGGCTGCTCGACGAGGTCGTCTGCCGGAGCGCGCACTCGGCCCAGGTGGAGCTCGTGCCCTGCGAGGGCGGTGCCGACGACGAGGAGGCGGCCGAGCTCGCCCGCAGGAGGGAGTCGCTCTCCGACGCCGAGCTCGCACGGATCGCGGAGGAGGTCTCGGCCCTGCGCGAGGAGCAGGAGGCGCCGGACTCGCCGGAGGCCCTCGCGACCCTGCCGCAGCTCTCGCTCGCCGACATCGGCCCCGCGCGCGAGCGGCCGGCCTGCCCCATCGTGGAGGCCCCCGCCCCCTGCATCGCCCACGAGCTCGACACCCGCGGGATCGACTACGTCTACCACTACTTCGACCTCGACGGCATCGGCTTCGAGGAGCTGCCCTACGCGGCCGTCCTCGCCGACGTCCTCGGCAAGCTGGACACCGCCGAGCACACCGCCGCCGAGTTCGACACCCTCTCGGAGCGCCGCCTGGGCGACCTCGCCTACTTCGTCGAGGCCTACGACGACCACGCGGACCCCACGAGGTTCTCCGCCCACTTCGTCGTGGCGGCGAGCGCCCTCTCGGAGAACGTGGGCTGGCTCGCGAAGCTGCCCGCCGAGACCTGGTCCGAGACGGACTACGCCGGCTCCCTCGACCGCATCCGCGACATCCTGCAGCAGCGCCGCGTCGCCATGGAGCAGACCTTCACCAACGCCGGCCACGCGGTGGCGCTCTCGCGCCTCGACTCCTACTTCTCCCCCTCCGCCGCCTTCGTCGAGAAGGTCGGCGGCGTGGACTACTACCTCTTCCTGAAGCGGCTCCTCGCCAACTTCGACGAGCTCGGGGGCTACCTGGCGGACCGCCTCCTGGACGTGGCGCGCCGCGTCTTCTCCAGGGGCAACCTGACCGTGAGCTTCGTGGGCCCGGCCGCCGACCGCGCCCGCTTCTGGGAGGCGGCCGGCTCGCTCGGCCTCTCGGACGCGCCGCGCGGCCACTACCTCGAGGTCCCCGCCCCCAAGCCCGCCAACGAGGCCTTCGTCACCCCCTCCAACGTCGCCTTCGTCGCGCTGGGCGCCCCGCGCCGGGCGAGCGACGCCGGCGGCTGGGGCACCTGGCAGGTGGCGGCGCGCGCCCTCTCCTTCGACTACCTCTGGAACGAGGTCCGCGTGAAGGGCGGCGCCTACGGCGTGGGCTTCAGGCGCACGCAGGCGGGCCTGCGCGAGTTCTGGTCCTACCGCGACCCCTCGGTCGACGCGACGCTCGAGCGCTACGCCCGGGCGGCCGACTGGCTCGCCGCCTGGCAACCGAGCGAGGCCGAGCTCGAGGGCTACGTCATCTCCGTCGTCGCCGCCATCGACGCGCCGCTGAAGCCGCGCCAGCTCGCCCGCAGGCAGGACGCCGACCTCTTCTGCCACAGGCCCGACGGCTGGCGCATCGAGATGCGCGACCAGGTCCTGCACGCCACGCCGGACGCCGTCCGCGCCCTCGCGCCCTCCCTCGCGGACGTCGCGGAGTCCGGCGCCGTCTGCGTCTTCGGCTCGCGCGAGAAGATCGAGGCCTCCAAGGCCGACCTCTGCGTGCGCGACCTCATGGAGGCCGTGCCCTCCGCCGGCCCCTTCGGCGACGACGCCCACGAGGACGGCTGCCGCTGCGGCCACGGCGACGGGTGCTGCGATGGCGACTGCTGCCACGACCACGACGGGGGCGAGCGCTGATGGCGGGAGAGTCCTGGGTCGGCGGGATCCTCGACTGGGGCGGTAACCTCCTCAGCGAGTACTCCACCAACGCCCCGGACACGGTCCGCTGGGTGCTCAACCGGGGCTTCGACGCGGTGAGGTGGGGCACCAGGCACCTGCCCAACCGCAGGAAGCTCCCCTCCGGCCAGACGGCGTCCAGGATCGCGCTCGAGAGCGTCACGCGCGCCCTCGACGACTTCGGCGACGCGGTGGTCACGAGCATCTGGCTGCCGAGCGAGCCCTTCCTGGCCCTCGGCACCAACCCGGTGTGCGCCGAGGCGCTCGCCGGGTTCGTGGCGGCCGCCAAGTCCGAGGCGGGCTTCGCCGCCGAGGCCGAGGCCTGCGGCATCCCGCCGACGTACTGCTCCTACCACCGCGTCCTTCTCGGCATGGCGGCCTCCAACGTGCTCGAGTCGCCGCGCATGCTCGCGAGCTGCTCGGTGGCCTGCGACGCCAACAACCTCACCTTCAAGGCGCTGTCGCGCTACTGGGGGACCCCCCACTTCTACGTGGACGTCCCCTACGAGACCGACGAGGCCTCGATCCGCTACGTGGCCGACCAGCTGCGCGAGATGACCCACCAGGCCGAGGAGGTCTTCGGCAGGAGGCTCGACGAGGAGGCCCTCAGGGCCTGCGTGGACAGGACCAACCGGACGCTCGACAACCTCCAACGGGCGCTCCCCCTTCGCCGCGGGCGCTACCTCGCGAGCGACATGGGCCTGGAGATGCAGGAGGCGCTGGCCGAGCACCTGTGGCTGGGCACGCCCGATACGCTCGCCATGAGCGAGCAGCAGCTGGACGACTTCGCGCATGCCGATTCCTACCAGGGGCTCAACCTGGTGTGGGCACACACGCCGCCGTTCTTCCTCGACTCGCTCAAGCGCCTCCTCAACCAGAGCCAGGAGGCGCAGATCGTGGCCTCCGACATGCTCTACGACCAGGTCCTGCCCGAGGGGCGCGCCTTCGGGGCCGACCAGCCCTTCGAGTCCATGGCCGAGCGGCTCGTGCGCTGCTGCTTCAACGGCCCCGCCGACCGGCGCGCCGCCCGGCTGCTCGAGCTCGCGCGCGCCACGGCGGCCGACGGCGCCGTGGTCTTCTGCCACTGGGGCTGCAAGGAGACGGCCGGCGCGGCCCAGCTCATCTCCTCCACCCTGGAGGAGGCGGGCTTCCCGACCCTCGTGCTCGACGGCGACGGCTGCGACCGCTCCTACGACATGGAGGGCCAGATGTCCACCAGGCTCACCGCCTTCCTCGAGATGCTCCGAGCGCGGCGCGCCGAGCTCGCCGCCGAGGGGGCAGGCCATGGCCAGGCGCGCTAGCCGGGGCACCCGGGGGAGGGAGCCGCTGGACCTCTACGGCGACGTCGTGGGCGCCGCCCTCGCCCGGAGGCCCTCCCTCGCGCGCGACGCGCTCAGGGCGGGGTTCGACTTCACGGCGTGGCGCGTCTCGCACCTCCCCGACAAGGACGCGCCGCTCTCCTCCCAGCACGCGGCCGAGCTCTTCTTCACCCGGCTCACCGGTGCGCTCGACCACCCCGAGTCGACGGCCGTGACCAGCCTCTTCCTGCCGACCGAGGTCTTCCAGGCACTGGGGGCCTCCCCGGTGTGCGCCGAGGCCCTCGCCGGAACCTGCGCGGGCGCCCACGCCGAGGCGCCCTTCGTGGCGGCGGCCGAGGGGGCGGGCATCCCCGAGACGTACTGCTCCTACCACAAGGTCCTCATGGGGATGGCGACCTCGGGCGTGCTGCCGCCGCCGCGCATGCTCGCGAGCTGCTCGGTCGCCTGCGACGCCAACAACCTCACCTTCAAGACCCTCGCCGACCTCTGGGGGGTCCCCCACTTCTACGTGGACGTCCCCTACGAGGTCACGCGCGCCTCGGCGCTCTACGTGGCCGAGCAGTTCCGCGGGCTCGCGCGGGCCGCCGAGGAGTGCTTCGGGCACAGGCTCGACGAGGCGGAGCTCTCGGCCTGCGTGGCGCGCTCCCAGCGCACGCTCGCCCTCTTCGACCGGTCGGTCGACCTCAGGCGCGGGCGCTACCTCGCGGGCGACCTCATGGGCCACCTCATGGGTGCGGTCAACGCGCAGCTGGCCCTGGGCACCACGGCCGAGCAGCTCGTGGCCACGCAGCTCTGCTGCGACCTCAAGGCGGCGCCCGTCTCGCGCGGACTCGACCTCGTATGGGTGCACACGGCCCCCTTCTTCCTGGCGCCGCTGACCTCCCACCTCGACCGCAACCCAGATGCGCAGGTCATCGCCACCGACATGGAGCTGTGCTGCCCGGGCGGCGAGGCGCCCTGGTTCGGACCGGACCAGCCCTTCGAGGCGATGGCCGAGCGCATCGTACGCAACTGCTACAACGGCCCGGCGGAGCGGCGCGTGGCGCGCGTGCGCGAGCTGGCCCGGCGCTCTGGGGCGGACGGCGTGGTGGTCTTCAGCCACTGGGGCTGCAAGCACACGGCGGGCGCCTCCCAGATCATCCGCGCCGAGCTCGAAGAGGCGGGCTTCCCCACCCTGGTGCTCGACGGCGACGGCGGGGAGCGCCAGAACAACATGGACGGACAGATGCGCACGCGCTTCGAGGCCTTCCTCGAGCTTCTGCGCACGCGCAGGGAGGAGCGAGATGACTCCTAGCACTTCCACGACGAGCACCACCACGACGGCCGGCGCCGAGCCGCGCACCGTCTTCTACGCCTGCAAGTACACGCCGGTCGAGCTCCTGGCGGGCTTCGGCTCCCAGGCCAGGCTGGCCGAGGCGGACGTGGCCTCCTTCGACCACGCCGACGCGCTGGCCCACCCCAACCTGTGCGGCTACGGCAAGGGCCTCATCGAGCGCCTGCTCGCGCCGGACGTGCACGAGGTGGTGCTCGTGACCTGCTGCGACGTGATCAAGCGCTGCTACGACGTGCTCAGGCGACAGGGCAAACTCGACTTCGTCTACCTCCTCGACCTGCCGCACAAGCGCGGCGAGGCCGAGCGCAGGCTCTTCCGGGCCCGACTGGAGGACCTGGCGGAGGCCTATGCGGCCTACTCCGGCGAGACCTTCGACGTCGGCCGGGCGCTCGCGGCCTGCAAGCCACCCGTGCCCCGCACGGACGAGCGCGTCACGCTGCTCGGAGCCCACGCGACCTCGGCGCTGCTCAGGACCGTCTCGCGCGACGTGGGCATCGCGGTGGAGAACGCGACCTGCACCAACCGCCAGCTGCTCGTCTCCCCGCCGCCGCAGCTCGCGCGCGTGGCGGCCGCGGGCAACTGCGAGGCCTGCGAGGCGCCCGCCGCGCCGGGCCAGGTGGACGTCGGTCGCACCGGCGGCACGCTCGACACGTTCCTGGACTGGTACGCCGAGGCCCTTCTCGACCAGATGCCCTGCATGCGCATGGACGACGTCTCCCAGCGCAAGGCGCTGCGCGACGAGAGGGGCGAGCTGGGCGTCGTCTATCACACGATGAAGTTCTGCGACTACTACGGCTTCGAGTACGCCGAGGCCACCCAAGACGGAGGGACCCCCATGGTCAAGATCGAGACGGACGGAACCTCGCAGAGCGCCGGACAGCTCAAGACCCGCCTGGCCGCGTTCGGCGAGACCCTGCGCGGCGTGTCGCGCGCCAGGAGCGCGGCGGGCGAGCGCCGGGAGCGCGGGGGCGCCAAGGACGGCGCCAGCTACGTGCTGGGGATCGACTCCGGATCCACCTCCACCGACGCCGTCGTGATGGACGCCGAGAGGAACCTCGTGGCCACGGTCATCCTGCCCACGGGCGCCAAGGCCACCGAGGCCGCCGCCCGTGCCCGGCAGGAGGTGCTCGAACGGGCGCACCTAGGCGAGGAGGACCTCGCGCTGGAGGTCTCCACGGGCTACGGCCGCGAGGCCATCCCCGGCATGGACGCCTCCATCACGGAGATCACCTGCCACGCCCGCGGCGCCCACTACCTCATGCCCGAGGTCAAGACGGTCATCGACATCGGCGGTCAGGACTCCAAGGTCATCCACCTCGACGAGGCGGGCGACGTCATCAACTTCGTGATGAACGACAAGTGCGCGGCGGGCACCGGGCGCTTCCTGGAGATGATGGCGCGCACCCTCGAGATGCCGCTGGCGGACTTCTGCGCCAAGGGGCTCGAGTGGAAGCACGACGTCAAGATCTCCAGCATGTGCACCGTGTTCGCGGAGAGCGAGGTCGTCTCCCTCGTGGCCAACGACACCCCCACCCCCGACATCATCCACGGTCTCGACGAGTCCGTGGCGAGGAAGACGGCGACCCTCGCCAAGCGCGTGAGCGCGGAGCCGCCCTACCTCATGACCGGCGGCGTCGCCAACAACGAGGGCGTGGTCAAGGCCCTGGAGGCGGTGCTCGGGGCGCCCGTGGCGACCCACCCGGACTCCCAGCTCTGCGGTGCGATCGGCGCGGCCCTGCTCGGGCTCGAGTCGCTCGCCTAGGCCGCACGACAGACGCACGACAAGGGCGCCGGTCCCGTCGGGGGACCGGCGCCCTTGCTCGCGACGGTGCCACCGCGCGGCGCCCGCTGCCGGCACCTCCTAGACGAGCAGGTCGTCCACCCCGAGCTTGGGCACGTGGTGCACGTTGGGCGCGGTGCGCCAGTAGCGCAGGCCGTGCTCGGTCGTCGCGGGCTCCAGGACCACCCGCTCGTCGGCCGCGGGCCTGCCGAGGGCGACGAGGAGGACGAGCTGGTAGCCGTCGGGGACGCCCAGGATGCCCGCGGCCTCCTTGTCGTAGCTCTTGATCATGCAGGTGCCCAGCCCCTTCGCGCAGGCCGCGAGGCAGAGCGTCTGCGCCATGATGCCCGCGTCGACGTTGCGCAGGGGCGAGGCGGCCGAGGCCTCGGGACAGAGGATCCCCACGTAGGCGCCGGGAAGCTCGCCCTCGGCCGGGCCTTCGAAGTCCTTGAGCGCCCCGGCCCAGCCGTGGTGGCGCGCAAGGAGCGCGACCGTCTCGGGGTCGTTGGTAACGGCGAGGCGCAGGACCTGCAGGTTGTTGCCCGAGGGCGCGAGGCGGGCCGCGTCCACGAGTTCGCGCAGGACCTCCTCGCCCACCTGCTCGCCGCTGAACCTGCGGTAGGTGCGCGAGGCGCGCACGAGCTCGTGGAAGCCCTCGTAGGAGGCGGGTCCTGCGGGCGAGCCTCCCGTGGCCCCCTCGGCCGCCGCGTCCTTCTCCGCCTCCGCGGCCCTCTCTGCCGCCTCGCCCTTGCCGGGTTCGCTCGTGCCCTCGTACATGTGGCTGCCGCCTTCCATATCGCCTAGATGCCCGATGCCGCCTAGATGCCCGCCGCGCCGATGGCCGCGACGGCCTCCTTGATCGTCTCCACGGGCGAGACGAGCGCGAAGCGCACGTAGCCCTCCCCCGCCGGGCCGAAGCTCCTGCCGGGGGTGACGATGACGCCCGAGCGCTCCATCAGCTCCACCACGAAGTCCATGGAGTCCATGCGCCCGTGGGGGATGCGCGCCCAGACGAAGAGGGTGCCGTGCGCGTTGGGGCGCTCCCAGCCGATGGCCTCGAGGCCGTCTGCGAGGGCGTCGCGACGCTCCTGGTAGCGCAGGCGCTGCTCCTCCACCTGCTCGCGCGGGCCCCTCAGCGCCGCGATGGCGGCGTCCTGCTCGGGGTAGAACATGCCGAAGTTGACCTGGCTGCGGAGCTTGCGCGTGGCCGCCACGATGTCCGGGCGCCCCACGAGGAAGCTCAGGCGGCAGCCGGTCACGTTGTAGGACTTGGAGAGCGAGAGGAACTCCACGCCCACGTCGAGCGCGCCGGGATAGCTCAGGAAGGAGCCGCCCGCCGGCCCGTCGAAGACGATGTCGGAGTAGGCGTTGTCGTGGATCACGACGATGTCGTGGCGCCTGGCAAAGTCGATGACCTGCTCGTAGACCTCGGGCGTGCCGACCGAGCCCACGGGGTTGGCTGGCAGCGAGACCACCATGTACCTGGCCGCGTCCGCCACCTCGTCGGGGATGCCGGCGACGTAGGGCAGGAAGTCGTGGTCGGCCGTCAGCGGATAGTAGGCCAGCTTGGCGCCGGCGAGGAGGCTGCCAGCGCGGAAGACCGGGTAGCAGGGGTCGGGCACGAGGACGGTGTCGCCGGGGTCTGCCAGCGCCTGGCAGACGTAGCCCATGCCCTCCTGCGTGCCGGCCACGCTCATCACCATGTCGGGCGTGATGCCGTCGACGCCGTAGCGGCTCGCGTAGTAGTCGCACACCGCCTGGAGCAGCTCGCCCTTGTCGTGCAGGGAGTACTTCCAGTTCTCGGGGTCGCGCGCGCTCTCCACGAGGGCGTCGACCACGTGCTGGGGAGGCGCGAAGTCAGGCGTTCCGACCGACAGGTCGTACACCGTGCGGCCCTCGGCCTCGAGCTCGCGGCGCTTCGCATTGAGCGCAGCAAACACCTCGTCGCCAAACAGGTCCAACCTCTTCGAGAACCGCATCCGCACCTCCCGGGACGCACCTACCCTGACCCGTCGATTCTTGCATAACTTCCGCCCGCCCATCCCAGCTACCTGATAGTTAGCCCGCAAACGAAACAAACTTCGAACCACGCCGCCGCTGCCGGGATGGCGCACAATGGGGTGCGAGAAGCCCCGCCAGCCCGAGGAGGACCCATGCGCTACACGCTCGACGAGCTCTGCCGCCTGATCGACCACACCAACCTGCACCCCGATGCCACGCACGAGGACCTGGCACGCCTCTGCGACGAGGCCGTGCGCTACCACTTCAGGATGGTGGCGGTCAACCAGGTGCAGTCTGCGTTCTGCGCCGCCCGGCTCGCGGGCACCGACGTCCACACCGGCGCCGCGATCAGCTTCCCCCTCGGCCAGACGAGCATCGCCTCGAAGGTCTTCGACACCAAAGACGCCCTCTCTCAGGGCGCGAACGAGATCGACTACGTGGTCAACCTCACCGAGGTCAAGGCGGGCAGGTGGGACTATGTGGAGCGGGAGATGCGCGAGGTGGTGGCCGTCTGCAGGGAGGCACGCGTCCCCTCCAAGGTCATCTTCGAGTGCTGCCTGCTCTCGCAGGAGGAGAAGCTCGCGCTCTGCCGGATCGCCCGCGAGGTGGGTCCCACCTTCGTGAAGACCTCGACGGGCTTCTCCACCGGCGGCGCCACGGTGGCCGACGTCCACCTCATGCGCGCCAACGTGGGCGAGAAGGTCCAGGTCAAGGCCGCGGGCGGCATCCGCACCGCCGATGACTTCCTCGCCATGGTCGCCGCCGGCGCCACCCGCGTCGGCTGCTCCAAGTCCATCCCCATCGTCGAGGAGCTCCGCCGTCGCATGGCGGAGGCGGGCAGGGACTACGTCGAGCTGTAGCCGGCCTGGCACGCGGCCGGTCCGACCCGGCGGAAAGGTGGTCCCATGAACCAGGAGGAGCGTCGCCGCCGTCTCATCGAGGCGCTCAAGGCGGAGCGGGAGGAGTACGCGGGCATCGTCGTGCCCACAGACGAGCGGCGGCAGCGCGACCAGGTCCGCGTCCTGCTCAACGTGAGGCCCCCCGCACCCGCCAGCGAGGAGCTGCTCGCCGCGCAGGACGACTACCTCTCCCACCTCGCCGAGGAGCGCGGGGTCATCCGTCCGGACGACCTGCCCTTCTCCGACGAGGGGATCTGCGTCTGGCGGGGAGACATCACCAGGCTCGCCGCGGACGCGGTGGTGAACTCCGCGAACGACCAGATGATGGGCTGCTTTGAGCCCCTCTGCGGCTGCGTCGACAGCGCGATCCACACCCAGGCTGGCCTGCAGCTGCGCGCGGACTGCTACCACTTCATGATGGAGCAGGGCCACGCGGAGCCCGCCGGCGGGGCCAAGATCACCTACGCCTACAACCTCCCCGCGCGCTACGTGATCCACACCGTGGGGCCGTGCGTCGACGGGGCCCCCACGGCGCGCGACCGCGAGCTCCTCGCCTCGTGCTACCGCTCGAGCCTCCGCCTGGCGGGGCGCCACCGGCTCGCGAGCGTCGCCTTCCCCTGCATCTCGACGGGGCACGGAGGCTTCCCCGCGGCGGACGCCGCCCGGGTGGCCCTCGACGCGATCCGCTCGACGCTGCGAGACTGGGGCGGTGCGGAGAAGGACGTCGACGCGCCGGCCGCCCCGAGGCCGAAGGTGGTGCTCGTCTGCCACACCGAGGAGGGCTACGA
>OMVS01000061.1:11551-19129 GCA_900314575.1 uncultured Olsenella sp.
GGGGCGCGCGATGTACGACGCCGACATATGACAAGTGGAGCTCACCCCCGAAGGGACGAACCCCACCTTGTCGGCAAGATATGGGCGAGCGTCTGGCGGGGCGCCCCGGGCTCAGGATCCCGGTGCCCCTCCCCGCTCGCTGGCAGACATGATACGCCGACGAATGTTGACCCGATGTATCCGAATACCGACAGATTAGAAAACCCTGGCATCGGTAATCGCCGGCGAATGACCAGCCCTCCTACCTGCGGATCTGCGAATAGAGCCGTCTACTACTTGATGCTGAAAAGCAATCAACCCGAGAAGCGCCTCCACAAGTAGGCCTCGGGCGACCGCACGCCGAGACGCCGCTACCCCTCGACGGTCCCCACCTGCGGGCGCTGCCGCGCGTGCGCCCAGACGAGAATCGCGACCCCCAGCAAGACGAGCGGCAGCGAGAGGATCTGGCCCATGGTGATCACGCCGCCGAGGAGGTAGCCGAGCTGCTTGTCCGGCACGCGCACGAACTCCACGAGGAAGCGGAAGACGCCGTAGCACGCGAGGAAGGTGCCGAGGAAGGTGCCCTGCGGGCGCGGCGGCACCCTGCGCGAGAGCGCGAAGAGGATGAGGAAGAGCACGACGCCCTCGAGGAGGGCCTCGTAGAGCTGGGAGGGGTGGCGATAGACCGCGCCGCCCGTCTCGAACATGACGCCCCAGGGCAGGTCGGTCGGCTTGCCCCACAGCTCCCCGTTCACGAAGTTGGCGCAGCGCCCGAAGAACAGGCCGATCGGAGCCACGCAGACGCCCACGTCGATCATGGTCGGGATGGAGATTCGCGAGGTGCGGCAGACGATCGAGCCGCCGACGATGGCGCCGACGAGCCCGCCATGGAAGCTCATGCCACCCTGGTTTATCGCGAGGACCTCCAGCGGGTGTTCGAGGTAGTAGCCCGCGCCGTAGAAGACCACGTACCCCAACCGTCCGCCGACGATGATGCCGAGCGCGATACCGACGACGATGTTCATGAGCGCGTCGGCGGAGATGTCGAGCCTCCAGCGACGGATGATGCGCCAGGCCATGAGCCCGCCGAGCACGAACCCGGCGAGGTACGCGATGCCGTACCAGCGCACGACGACGGGCCCCAGCTGGAAGGCGATGGGATTCAGGGAATGGTAGAGGTCGTTCAGGAACATGCGTGCTCCAACCTACGGGCGAGGCGGCGCAGGCGACCGCTCGGGGCCTGGCGCCGGGTTCGAGAAGAACGGGCGGGGACAGCGTACAACGTCGTCCCCGCCCGCGGCAAACCCACTGCCCCCTGAGACCAGCACATCCGAGCCTCGGGTCACCCCGCCTACTTCTCGCAGGATACCCGGTGGGCCAGGCGCCTGTCAGGCACTACCTAGCTCACCTACCAGGCGTTAATGGTCGCGTCCATCCAGGCGATGCGTCGTGCGATCCACTCGCGCATCTGCAGGGCGCGAGCGAGGAAGTCGTCCGCGTCTCCCCTGTCCCAGAGCAGGCCGTCCATCCGTGCGGTACGCACGATTCCCTCCGCGGTCCGCTCGACCAGACCCGCACCGCCGTCCTTGTCAGAGAGCAACGTGCCCTCCACGTACGGCTTGAGCCTCTCGTTGAACTCCCGCTTGATCTCCTGGCGCACCGCGGGGTCGCCGAGGAAGAACTCGTAGTGCTCGGAAACGAAGCCCTCGGGGCTCTCGTAGCCCATGCCGACGTTCCAAGGGCTGACGCCAAAGCCCTGGTCGAAGTCCCAGATGGGTCCTGCGTAGACGAGATCTTCGCCCTTGTCCTTGTAGAAATACGTCGACGAGTGGCGAATGTAGTCGCTGTTCTTGGCGAACTCCTCCACGAGGAACACCCTCGCAAGGGAAGTGACGTCGAAGCCAGCGCCCGCGTCACCGGACCTCGCGGAGTCAATCGCCGCCTGGACCCGCTCGCTGATGTAGCGCACCTGCTCCTCCGAGGCGTCCTCCGGACTCTTGAGCACGAAGTGCCCGATGCTCGTGTCGAACCAGCTTCGCTCAGACGCGTAGTAGCCGTTGTCAAGCTCGAGAAGGTAGCCGCCCGAGAGGTCGGCAGGAGCCTTCACGCCCGTCACGTAGCGGTACTCCCGGCCGTAGGAGTTGGTACCGTAAGCCGTGGGATGGCTCTCGACGGATACGTCGTCCACCGAGTCGTTCTCGATTTCGTCGATTTCCACGCGACCCTTGCCGACCTCGACCTTCTCGCTCAGGAGATAGGTACCGCGATACTCGCCGTCGTAGTACAGGTCGACGGTCCTACAATCTGGCGTTGAGACGAGCCCCATGGCCAGTCCGGTCCTGGCAGCCACGAACTGGTGCAGCAGGGTCCGGTCATAGGAGTTGGCGAGAAGGAGCCACTTTTTGGCCTTGTTACCCTTAGTGCCGTCCACGAGCGAGGCCTTCTTGTCGAGCTTGATTTGATAGGGCTTCTTCTCTGCAAGCCAGGTGCTGTTGCCGCGGCCTTTGATCTGGTCGAGCCTGCCGTCGTAGGTGACGGTCCCGTCCGCCTCGGCGAGGACCATGCTCCCCTTGGACATGAGCGAGTGGTCCGTACTCGACTCGACGTAGCTACGTCCCTTGAGGAAGGGGTCATCGCTCGTGAGGAACAATGCTGGAACGTTGGCAGACCTCATCACATGGATGAGGAGCGGGGCGTCTCCCTCGGAGAGCCTCAGGAAGACGCGGTAGGCACCGTCGCTGTCCCGAACAAAGCCTCCGGAAACGAGGTCGATCGCCGCACCCGCCTTCACGAACATCCCGGCGTCATCGCGAGTGGCAGAGGCGTAGAAGCCCCCACGGCCAGGGACGAAGGCGGTGAGCACCGTCTGGGAGAGGTCTGCACAGGAGGGCAGAAAGAGGTAGGGAGAGTCAGCGACCAGCGTCGAGAGGATGCGCTCCTCGGCACCCTCCTGGGTCGAGACGGTCGCGCCCACGTTGGTGATGCCCAGGGAGTCTGCACCGACGGTGCGCAGCCAGAACCTCTGCGCGATGCTGGCGTTGTCGTTGTAGCCCTGGACGTTCGTCCCCTGGCCGAAAACGGCGCCGTTCACGTCGAGCGCAAGTCCGCTCCTGGAGAGGAGGGCGAAGCCGTCCCAGTGCAAGGTTGCCTTCCAGAGCTGGGAGTCCTCGGGCTGCTCACCGGCCAGCCACTGCAGGGCGTTGGAGCCTTGCTCCGTGCCGGTGAGGGTGAGGTAACCCCCGTTGCGCACGTTGCGAACAACGTAGTATCCCTCGTCGCCGTAGCGGACGAGCTCAAACTGCTGGGCGGCGGAGCCGTTGTCCCGCCAGAGCTGTACGTTGGCGCCCACCTCGCGCGAGCCAGTCGCGTCGTCGAGAACGTAGGCGGTGTCCCCGCTCGTGTGGATGGTGTATCGACCCTGCAGGAGCTCGCCCCTGCGCTCGAGGACCCACTTCTGCGCGGTCGAACCGTTGGGTGCGTACTGCTGGACGTTCGCCCCGTCGGTGCTTGAGCCGCCGGAGACGTCTAGGGCGAGGCCGGAGTTGGCGGAGACGATTCTGTAGGAGCCGTCATCCTGACCTTCGATGGACCAAGCCTGCGCCCAGGTCCCGTTCTCGTCATACTGCCACACGTTGGCGCCGCTCTCACGGGAGGCGCCAGAGACGTCCAGCACCTTGCCGGAGCCGATGTTCTTGATCGTGTAGTACCCCGTCCGCTCGTCATAGCGAACGTTGAACCTCTGCGCGGTGCTGGAGTTGGTCCCCCAGATCTGGGCGTTGGTGCCAGCGGACATGCCTGACCCGTCGATGTCGAGTGAGCGGTCTCCTGAAAGGGAGGACGCTATACCGTAGACGCCGTCCTCGACCGTCCTGGGCGATTCCAGGTACCAGCGCTGCGCCACGGTGCCGTTGGCACTCCAGAGCTGCAGGGGCGACCCGTTGCTCAGGAGGCCATAGCGCACGTCGAGGGCGAGCGCTCCCCCGTCGGCCGATCGCAGGGCCGAGAGGAACGTGTAGCTCCCGTCCCCGTTGTCGACGACACGCCAGCGCTGAGCGGACGTGCCGTTGTAGGCGTACTGCCAGACCTTCGCACCAGCGGCCGCCTCCCCGCAGGCGACGTCCAGCACCTTGCCGGAGCCCACGTTATAGATAACGCTGTACTCGGTGTCCTCGACACGGCTGATCCTGAAGCGCTGCGCCTTGGTGGAGTTGTCGTCGAAGACGTCGACGTCCGCGGCGTCCTGATCCGACCCCGCGAGGATGTCCAGGTTCTTCTTGGTGGAGCCGTCCTGGACGGAGATCTCGTACACGCCATCGGGGACGATCGCGGAGGACTGCCCAGGGGCGTCCTCCGAGGAGGGCGACCCGGGCTCGGAGGCCCCGTCCGAGGCGACCGCCTCGCCCGCGGCACCGTCGGCCTCACTTGAAGCGCTCCCAGCCTCCACCGTCCCGCCCTCGGGGCCCGCACTGGAAGCACCCGCGCCGTCGTCGCCTTCAGAGACGGGCTCGCCGGAAGACGTCACGGCCACCTCTGTCTCGGACGCCCCGGCCTCGTCGGCTTCGCCCGTGGCGACCTCCGAGGAGGTCCCGCCGGTGGCCGCAGTCCCCTCCCGGGACCCACCCGACGCGGCAGCGGCAACGACGTCGCTCGCGCTGACGTTGCCGAACGTAGTCCCAGCCTCCACGGCGAACGCCGCGGTAGGCGCGGAAAGGATGACAGAGACCACGGCGGCGGCCGTCGCCTTCTTTATCGCATCCATCGAATCCCCCTCGAATGGCCGCAAGATCATATCTAGGCACAGGAGCGACACATGCATGGTAGTTTAAGCCTAATTTGGCCCGAAGGCGACTGCCCGAAGAACCTGCGTGCGCACGAGGCTCGGTAGGTGGCGCCGCGACCCAGAGTACGGACGGAAGAGGGACTCGCCTACGCCTGCGTCGACCAACCTTTGCATAACCAAACCTTGTAGCTGAAAACCAAGAGGTCAGTCGCTGTGTTAATGTGGTTCGGTAGTCTCTGGCGCCGTCTACTACATTTTTAAGCAGGCATCCGTTCTCCCGAGGCACTTCGCGGGAGCTTGAGTCTGGGGTACATACGTGTTAAGAAGCAGCAGGCCACAGGGAGCTGGTGGAAGGTCAGCACGTGGCAGGCATTTTACACCAAGAAACGTGCACTCGAATGGCTTCGGTCGAGAGGCCGCCCCGAGTGCTGACGCCGCCCACTTCACCGTAAAATCGCTCGTCTCAATCGTAGTGGTATTCGCAATTGCGCTCGTTGCCGCCCTCTGCGTCTTGCCTGCGTCGGCGAGGCTATGGGGTCGCACGCTCGAGGCAGCGCCCGCCGTCTCGTCCATGGAGCTGTCAGGTGTGGACGAGACCTCAGGTGGCGTCTTCCAGGCGACTTCCGACGCACCCTCCGTCACGCTGTACTTCTCGGAGCCCTTCGACCTCGACACCGTCAGGATGAGTCTTTCAGACGAGGGGAACACGCATACGACCGTCTGGGACTCGCTCGGCTTCCACGCGGGCAGGATGCTCGACGTGACCGTCTCCTCACGCACGGAGGGGACGTCCGTCTACACCGGGCCGGTCTCCCAGAGGCTGCTCTCGGGCGACCCCTCGTCCGAGGTCGTCGTCATGCCAGAGACCAGGGAGGGCGTGGACTCGGTCCGGCTGGACTTCCCCAACGTGACGGCCGGCGAGACCATCTCGCTCTCCCAGGGCTTTCAGGCAAACCAGGCCGTCCCCGTCATCGTTCACTGGCCCCTCGTCATCTTCATCGCGATCATCGGCCTTCTCGTCGTCTGCGCGCTGCCCGGCTCGATTCCCTCGCGGACCCGCTGGCTCGAGTGCACGGCCATGCGCAGGACCGTGACCGCGGGGGTGGTCGTCGTCCTCGGCCTCGTCTCCATTGCCGCCTCATATGTCAGCGGCCCGCAGGAGGACGTCACGATGAATGAGACCTTCGCGGCCTATAACGACCCGATGCAGTTCCAGCATGTTGCGGAGTCGATGCTGGAGGGCCATGCCTGGATCGACGAGGAGGTGCCCTCTTGGCTCGCCGAGGCGGAGAACCCCTACGACTTCGACTTCAGGAGGTCCGAGAGCCTCAGCAACGGCGAGGCGTACCTCTTCGACTATGCGTTCTACAACGGGCGCTACTACAGCTATGACGGCATCCTCCCCGTCCTCACCCTCTTCCTCCCCTACCGGGCGATCACCGGGACAGACCTCTCCAACAACGCCGCGACCGCGGCGCTCGCCGTCGTGGCGACCGTCATGGCCGTCTGCCTCGCGAACGCCCTTCTCAGCAGGTTCCGACGGGATGCATCCGTGTCCGAGCACGTCTTCGGCATGCTCGCCATGTGGCTGTGCACCTGCGTGCTATGGCTCGCCTTCTACCCGACCGTCTACCACGAGGTAATCCTCTCGGGCGTGTCAGCGGCGGAGGGAGGGGTCGCCCTCTGGATCTCCGCGGATGCCGACGGCAGACGGCCCCTGAGGCGGGGTCGCCTCCTACTGGGCTCCCTCCTCGTCGGCGCGACGCTGCTGGCACGTCCCGCGCTCGTCCTCTGCTCCCTCATTGCGCTCGCACTGTACTGGCACAGGTTCTTCAGGAAGCCCCCTGAAGAGCGGGAGTTCTTCGGAACCTCGGGGACGGCCGCGCTCAACACCGCCCTCACCATCCTCCCCATCCTCCTCATGGGCGTCGTGGCGATGGCGTGGAACTACGCCCGGTTCGGGAATCCGCTCGACTTCGGCTACAAGTACAACCTGACGGGCTTCGACATGGCCCACAAAACCACTTCGAGCAGACAAGTACTGTTCGGCATCTTCATGTACTTCTTCACACCCGTCATCGCCAACTGCAGCTTTCCCTTTTTCGATGCAAATACCCTGTGGTTCACCACTCAACCCTACTCAGACATGATGGGAACCATATCAGGCATTATTATCGAGTCCTATTACGGTGGAATCTTGGCCTTCTTCCCCTTTATCACGCTTGGTATCCTCCTTCTCCTCTCTCCCAAAGCTCGAACGAACCTGAAGAGGATGTTCGGCTCCAAGCTTCCCCTGCTTCTCAGCTTCATCGCGGTGGCAATAGCAATCTTTGACTCTACAGTCGCTGTTACGCAACGCTATCAGGCGGACTTTACATGGCTCCTTTGCTGCTGTTCCCTCATCGCCTACTGCTCCTGGGCTAATGCACGTCAGGAAAACATGAAGGCTTGCCACTTCGCGCTTCTCCCTCTAATGATTTTGCTGTGCGTCTCAGTTGTCTTATGTTTCGCGAATCTCTTCGCTACCGACAGGTATGCAGCCCTTACAATTACGAACCCGTCAGTATGGTGGTCAGCTGAGACATGGTTCCTCGGCATCTCGTAAGACCAAAGTGGAAGCTGCAGAACAGACCAATTCAGAAAGAGCGTCAGAGCATTTTAGTGTCCGAATCACCCTTCTTCTGTCACTCTAAATGTGACACTCTAGGCTTTTCAATATGGCTGAGTATTAGGGGCTTCGCGCAGGCCCGATATTCACTTTGAGCAGGAATTCGCCCGCGTGCGATATTCCCCTTGAGCAGCAGCGTTATTCGCCATCA
>OMVS01000039.1 GCA_900314575.1 uncultured Olsenella sp.
CGGCCGCGGCCGGCGCCGGGCGCGCCGGGCGCGGCGGGCGCGGACAAGGACGTGCGCACGACAAGGGAGCCGGTGGGGCCGCAGAGGCCCTGCCGGCCCTTTCCTCGCTCTCCGACGTCCCGCCCTTCGACAAGCTCTCGATGGGCGAGGCCCAGCGCGAGGCCTTCGCGCGCGACGTCGCCGAGCTCGCGGCGGAGGGCATCGACGTGCGGGAGGTCGAGCCCGCCTGCGTGGTGAGGCTCGACCGCTCCTTCCCCGCGGTGGTCGCGGCCTCCGGCATCGTGCGGGCGGAGTTCTCCTTCCGCTTCGGCGTGGTGCGCGAGCCCTCCGCCGCCGTGGGCGACTGGGTGTGCCTGCGCAGGCCCCACGACCACGACATGGCCGTCATCGAGTTCGTCCTGCCGCGCGAGAGCGACATCGCGCGCTGGCGGGGAGGGTCGCGCGGCAAGCGCCAGACCCTCGCCGCGAACGTGGACGTCGTGCTCGTGGCCCAGGCCCTTGGCCGGCGCGAGCTCGACCTGGACCGCATCGTGCGGTCGGCCGTGATTGCGGAGGACTGCCACGCGCGGGCCGCCGTCGTGCTGACGAAGGCCGACCGGGCCGGCGCCGAGCTGCTCGAGCGGGACCTCAGGCTGGTCCGTCGCACCCTCGGCGAGGACTGCCCGCTCGCCGTGACGGCGGCCGGCGCGCGGACGGGCGGGGGCGCCTCCGGCGGCTCGGGCGGGACGCGCGCCTCCGCGGAGGACCTGCGCGCGCTCGCCGAGGTCTGCCGCGGGCAGGGCGTCAGCTGGGGGGTCGAGGGCGTGCTCGGGCTCGTTCCCCGCGGCACCGTCGCCATCGTGCTGGGGGAGTCCGGCGCGGGCAAGTCCACGCTGCTCAACGCCCTTCTCGGCCATGACGCGCTCGAGGTGGGGAGGGTCCGCGAGCGAGACGACGCCGGCCGGCACACGACGGTGGCGCGGCGCATGGTGGACCTGCCCGGTGCGGGCGTCATCGTGGACGAGCCGGGCCTCAGGAGCCTGCCCCTGGTGGGGCACGAGCGCGGGTTGGCGCGGGTCTTCCCGGACGTCGCCGAGGCGGCGTTGGCGTGCCGCTTCCGGGACTGCACGCACACGATCGAGCCCGGCTGCGAGGTCTGCGCGCGCGTGCGCGCGGGCGAGATACCCCGCGAGCGCGCGGACGCCTATGTAGCCCTCGCGCAGGAGATGCGCCGCAGCGCGGGCTCGCTCGACCCCGACATCACGCTCTAGCCCCGGGCGACGGCGTGCCGGCCGCTGCGCGCGGAGAGGACACGCTCTACCCCCCGCCCGCTACCCGCGCGAAGACGCGAGGCGGCGGGCGAGGGCCCTCCTCTGCATGGATTGCACGAGCAGGACCTCCCTGAGCCAGTCCTGCACCAGGCGCAGGGGCGGCGTGGGGGCGGCCTCGGGGTAGGCCACGACGCCCAGGCCGCGCGCGATGCTGGCTGCGCGGAACTCGTGGTAGTCGCTCGTGACGACGTGGAGCGTCGCCGTGGGGAAGCTCTGGCGCATGATCCGGCAGACGTTCTCGAGGTTCTCCTGCGTGGTGGTCGAGGCGTCCTCCAGCACGAGGGACTCCGCGGGCACGCCGCGCTCCAGCAGGTAGTCGGCCATGAGCTGGGCCTCGGATACGTCTGAGGCCCAGGTGCGGCCCCCGGAGAGGACGAAGCGCGCCCCGGGTTCGGCGCGATGGACCCTGAGCGCCCGCTCGAGCCTCCAGACGAGCTCGTCTGTGGGGTTGGCGGTCGGCGAGGAGTGCCCGAGCACCGCGTAGACGCGGTTTCGCCCGGAGTCCTTCGGCAGGTGCGCCGCGACGGCGAAGGCGACGACGTAGCACGCGAAGACCAGCGCGCAGAGGACCCCCGCGACGAGCGGCACCGCGAGCGCGGCGCGCGCGGCGCCCCGGGCGGCCGCGGCGGCGGAGCAGAGCACCGGCAAGACCGAGAGCACCGCGGTGGGGATGACGCCGAACGTCGGGCCGTATGCGTGGACGTGGGCCACGTTGAGGGCGACCAGGGCAGTGCTCGCGGCAATCGCGCCGAACGCGGGGGCCGAGGCGCCCTGGACGACGGAGGCCCCCGCGAGCGCGGCCGCAAGTGCGACCGAGGCCACGAGCGTCGCCCGCGAGAGGCGGGCGTACTTCTCTTCGAGGGCGTTGAGCCTCACGATGCCTCCTTCTCCGCCTTCTCCCTTGGTGCGCGACCGACGTGCTGAGACAGTGTACCCGTGCCTTGCCCGCACGGCGCGCCCGCTTGGCGGACAAGGACGTCGGGTCGGCGCGGTGCCGCCGGCGGGCGGGTCCCGTCTCCACACCCCCTACATATCCGGCCTGCCGGAAGAATCAACGATGCAACCTAGGCCCATGGGGGACAACTGCGCGTGCGAGGTGGCCCTCGGCGCATGCGCCGGCCTGGCAGGTCCGTGCGAGGTTCGTGCAGGACGGGGCGGGTCCTTTCCCGGAACCTGGCGTCCGCGGCGCCCTGCCGGGGCCAGAATCTCCTCACCGTCACGCGGGGCCTCGCCCCTCGACGCTTGGAGGGGCCATGTCGCTGCGCTTCAGGATCGTCTTCTCGTCGGCGTGCGCCGCGCTCGTCGTCCTCGTCTTCCTCGTCTTCGCGGACCACGTGAGGGGCGACGCGGAGCGCGTCAGGCAGGAGGCCCTGCAGCGCTACGGCGGAGAGGTCGTGAGCCTTGTCGTCGCGCGCGACGCCCTCGAGGCGGGCGACGTCGTGACCAAGGCGAACACAGCCACCCGCGACTGGCTCGTCGACCTCGTGCCCGAGGGGGCGGTCGTGTCGATGGACGAGGTGGTCGGGCGCGAGCTCACGGTTCCGGCTGCGGCCGGGATGCCGCTCACCAGCCTGAACTTCAGGGAGGAGGGCGACGCGATTGAGGTCCCCTCGGGGCACGTCGCGGTCTCCGTTCCCGTCACGGACAAGCTCGGGCTCTCGCCGAGCGTCCGCATGGGCTCCCACGTTGCCGTCTTCCGCGCCGAGGAGGGGGCCATGGAGCTCGTCTCCGCCGACGCGGTGGTGCTCTCCACGGCGGGCTTCGGTACGGGCTCCCTCTCGAGGGGCTCCATCAGCCTCTCAGTCTCGCCGGCCGAGGTCGCGCCCGTCCTCGTCGCCGCGACCGCGGGGACCCTGAGGGTCGTCGTCCCCGCGGACGACGTCGTGGGGCTGGGAGAGGGCGGCGTCGCCGCGCCGAGCGAGGTCGCTGCAGGAGGCCCCGGGGCGTCGGGCGAGGTGCCGGCGACGGGTGGGGTGCCGGCGACGTCCGAAGTGCCGGCGACGGAGTAGAGCCCTGGTGGGGTTGGCGCCCGCCTGGGCGGAGGGTGGATTCGGTCGTGGCTCCCCGCATCGGGGGGCGGAGACGGGGGCGGACATGAGGAACCTATGGCTTGGGTACGCGCCGGAGGGGGATAGGGAGGAGATGGAGGCCGCGTGCCGGAAGCTCTGCCCCACAGCCGAGCTCGACTTCGTCCGCTCCGCCGGGGAGCTGCGCGCACGGGCGATGAGGGAGGGGCCGCAGGGGGTCGTCGTCGGCCCCGGGGTGCCGGGGGTCTCGGACATCAACCTCGCCGCCGCCGTCGCGAGGGACGGGTCGGCACGGGCCGTCTACCTCGTGACGAGGTCGCCCACCGGATCGCTCCTGTCCCGTGCGAACATCGCAGGGATAGACGAGGTCGTCGAGCTCTCGCGGCTCCCCGCGGGGACCCGCGTCCCGCCGTCGGACCCACGCGCTCGGGAGGCCGCCGGGTCGGGAGGGGCGCGGGTGCCCGGAGGGAGCCTGGGGCGCGGCTCCCTGCCTGGCCTCGAGCTCGACGAGCCCGAGCTCGAGGCCGACCTCGTCCCCACGACGCTGGTGTCCGAGGAGCCTTCGCGAGCGCTCGGCCTGCCCCAGTTGGCGGGGTCGTCGAAGGAGCGCGCCCGCCATGCGCCTCCCCCGGTCCCCGTCGCGACCGCAGCCCGCGCGCCGGTCCTGACGTTCGTCTCGGGGCGCGGGGGCGTCGGCAAGACGACCCTGGTCGCGACCAGCGCCTGCGTCGCTGCCTCCTGGGGCCTCAGGGTAGCGCTGTGCGACATGGACCTCGCGTTCGGTAGCCTCTACTCCTGCTTCGGGATGCCGGGACCCGCAGACCTCACGCCCCTGGGCGAGATGCTCGAGATGGAGGTGGACCTGGTGGAGCGGCTCGGCGCGGAGGCGACGGAGGGGGTCCGCCTCTGGGGCGGGTGCGAGCGCCCGGAGATGGCCGAGGTCGTGATGCCCCACGTAGCGGGCGTACTCGACGTCCTCGCCCACGCCAACGACCTGGTGCTGGTGGACACCAGCGCCACCTTCACCGACGCGGTCGCCCAGGCGGCGCAGTGCTCGGACCGGCTCCTGATCACGGTCGACGAGGGGCCCGGCTCGGCGGTCGCCCAGGCGCGGCTCGCCTCCCTCGCGGTGCGCCTGGGGGTGGCGAGGACCAGGATCGTCCGGGTCGTCAACCGCGCGGACCCGCGGAGGCGGGACGTCCCGGTCATCGACCGGGGGGAGGTCGGGCTCGAGACGGCGCGCTCCTTCCGAGTCGTCGACGGGGGCGAGGAGGTCGGCGAGTTCATGGGGGCAGGCGAGGCGAGGCGGCTCTCGGAGGGGCGCAGCGAGTACGTGGCGTGCGTGTCCGACTGCATCGCCCAGATCCTCGGCGAGCTCGGGCGCCTGCCGGAGGGCGCCTCGCCCAAGGCAGCTCGGCTCTCCGGCGGGAAGAGGCGCCGGTGGGTCTTCGGCAGGAGGAGGGAGGCGGTCTAGGTGTCGGTGCTTGAGCGCGTGAGGGAGCAGGAGCGGATGGGGGAGGGCCTGCCCGGGACGTCCGGGGAGGCTGGCGAGCTGCGCGGCCGCCTCAAGGGGGACCTGGTGGACCGCCTGGGGCTCTCGGCGATATCGTCGATGGTCTCCGGGGGAGACCCCGCGAGGGCCCGCACGGAGCTCGAGGTGGCCTGCCAGGCGATCCTCAACACGAGGGGGTACGAGGGCCTTGGTGACGAGGAGCGCGCGGAGGTCGTGCGGCAGGTCATCGACGAGGTCGTGGGCCTCGGGCCCCTCCAGCCGCTCCTCGACGACGACACCGTCACCGAGGTGATGGTCAACGGTTGCGAGCACCTCTTCTACGAGCGTGCGGGCGAGATCCACGCGGCGGAGCGCGTCTTCGAGTCGGCCGACCAGATCCTCATGGTCATCGACCGCATCCTCGCCCCGCTCGGGAGGCGCCTCGACAGGAGCTCGCCCATCGTGAACGCCCGCCTCGCCAACGGTGACAGGGTGAACGCCGTCGCCCAGCCGATAGCCATAGACGGTCCCGCCGTGACGATCCGGAAGTTCTCCAACAGGATCAGCACGCTCGACCAGCTCGTGGAGAGGGGGTCGCTCCCCGCTTGGTACGCGCAGCTCCTCAGGTGGGCGGTGCTCCTCAGGAGCGACATCGCCGTCGCCGGGGGCACGGGGTCGGGGAAGACGACGCTGCTCAACGCCCTCTCCTGCGAGATCGGGACCGCGGAGCGGATCGTGACCATAGAGGACTCCGCGGAGCTCCGCTTCGACACCCACCCGGACGTGGTGCGCCTCGAGGCGCGGGACGCCTCCATCGAGGGGTCGGGAGAGGTGACCATCCGCGACCTCGTGAAGAACGCCCTGCGCATGAGGCCCGACCGGATCGTGGTGGGGGAGTGCAGGGGCGGGGAGGCGATCGACGTCCTCCAGGCCATGTCGACCGGACACGACGGCTCCCTGACGACGCTGCACGCCGGTACCGCGGAGGAGGCGGTCCTGAGGATCGTCCTGATGAGCCGCTTCGGCATGGACCTTCCCACCGACATCATCGAGGAGCAGGTCGCGAGCGCCCTGGACCTCATCGTGATGTCCTGCCGCATGGCGGACGGCGCGCGCTTCATCACCTCGATGTCGGCGGTGTCGAGAGCCGAGGACGGCGGGGTGCGGCTGGACGAGTGCGTGGCGTTCGACCGCTCTCGGCGCACGTGGCACCTGGTGTCGGAGCCACCCTGCGTGGCGCGCGCGGTCGCGGACGGGACGCTCGACCGGGAGGAGGTGGAGGCATGGAGGCGGTCTGCGTCGTGACCTGCGCCGCCCTGGCGTGGGGGATGGCCTTCGCGCTCTTGGGGCAGGAGACGAGGCACGTCGAGGGGGCGGGCGCGAGGCTCGCGGAGTCCCTCTGGCGACGGGCGGTGGTCCCGCTCTCCGCGGGCGCGCTCGCGCGCCGCCTGCTGGACGCCGACATGTGGAGGCGCTCGTGCGCGGTGGTCGTGCGCAGGGCAAGGGAGAGGGGCGTTGTCGCCGACGAGGCCGAGGCCTCCGCCTGCGCCCTGCTCTCCTGCCCCCTCGTGCTCGTCGTCGGCGCCGCGGCCTCCCGGTCGCCCGTCGGCGGCGCGAGCCTGCTCGCAGCCGCGCTGGCGGGCTTCCTCTCCCTGGGAGGCGTCGACGAGCGCAGGAGGCGCAGGTCGCTCGCCGAGGAGATGCCGGGGGTCTTCCGCACCCTCGCGGTCGCACTGGCCTCGGGCCAGACGCTCTCCCAGGCCATCGAGTACGTCGGGTCGCACGGCCACGGCCCGGCCGCGGAGGGGTTCGCGCGGACTTCGCTCAGGATGCGCTGCGGGACGTCGGCGGAGGAGGCCCTCGCGCTCATGGCCGGAGAGCTCGACGCCCCCGGCGTGGGGATGCTGGTCTGCGCCCTGACCATCTCCCAGAGGACCGGGAGCCCCCTGCGCGGGCTCTTCCAGCGATCCGCGCAGCTCGTCGAGAGGCAGCAGGAGTTCGAGAGGACGCTTTCGGTGAGGACCGCGCAGGTGCGCCTCTCGGTGAGGGTCGTGTGCCTCCTGCCCCTGCTCATGGTGGGGCTGCTCTCCCTCATCTCCGTGGACTTCCAGCGCGGCCTCGCGACGACGGCCGGGACGCTCTGCGTGGTCGTCGCCCTCGGCCTCGACGCGGTGGCCCTGCTCATCATCAGGAGGCTCATGAGGGGGGTGCTGTGATGGACGCTCTGGGGGCGGTGCTTGCCGGGACGGCGGGGGCGGCCGCCTTCGCGGACGCGTTCGTCCTCCAGGGGGTCGGGCGGGCGCGGGCGCCGGACGCGCCGCCCGTGGCCCCTCCTCGCGCCGCCCTTCTCCTCGAGCGGCTCGCCCTCGCCCTGCCCGCGATGGACCGGGCGAGGGCGCGGGAGGAGGCCCGCGCGAGGCGCCTCAAGGTGATGCGCCAGATGCCGGGGCTCCTCGACATCCTGACGCTGGGGCTGTCGGCGGGCCTCTCGTTCGACGCCTCGCTCGAGCTCTACTGCTCGAGGTTCGACACGGAGCTCGCCGGCGTGTTCCGCGAGGTGCTCCTCACCTGGCGGATCGGAATCGCGGGCAGGGAGGAGGCGCTGGAGGGCGTGGCGGAGAGGCTCGACGTCGCCGCGGTCAGGAGGTTCGCCGCGGCCGTCTCGGAGGCGCTCGCCTTCGGCAGCCCCCTCGCGCGGGTCCTCGAGCAGCAGGCGGACGTGCTGAGGGACGAGCAGAGGTCAGAGGTGGAGGAGGAGATCGAGAAGGTCCCGGTGAAGATGCTCATCCCGCTGGGGACGCTCATCGTCCCCGCGATGCTCCTGGCGATCCTCGGCCCCCTGGTCGCGCCTGCGCTCGGCACGGCGTAGCCGGCGCGGACGCCTGGGCGCCCGAGGGCGTCATGCAACTATCGGCTCTTAGAACGGAGGTCGGAGATGGTGGCGGAGAGGCTCAGGTCTGGTCTGGAGCGCGTCAGGAGGGGGCTGGCGGACGAGTGCGGCCAGGGAACGACCGAGTACGCGATCCTCGTCGGCGTGCTCGTGGTGATCGCGATCGTGGCGATCATCGCCTTCAGGGACAGGGTCTCGTCTCTGTGGCAGGCGATTGCCGACGGGATCAACTCGCTGTGAGGCGCTTCTGATGAGGACGGGAGGCGGGCGCGTCGGGAGGTGGAGGGGGCCTGCCCGGGCGTTGGCGGTCGTCGGCTGCGTCGTCCTCCTCGCCCTGGTGGGCGTCCTGCGCGCGTCCGGCGGCGGGGGAGGCGCGCCGGGCGTCGCCGTCGGTGCCGGGACGTCGGGAGGCGGGCGGCCCGACGCCTCGGGGAGGGGCGAGGGCGGGGGTTCCGGCGACGTCGCAAGGGAGCGGGGGGCGTCCCCGCAGTCGTCCCCCGGCGACTCCCCCGAGGGGGAAGACGGGCTCGCGCGCGTGTCGGAGCGCACCTCCGACCTCGGCCTCGAGGAGGAGTCCTCCGGGATCGTGCGCGCGTACCGAGACCAGGGGGACTGCCTGCTCCGGCAGGCCGGCTACCTCGACCTGCTCGGCGACGTCTGGTCGTGCACCGTCGAGGGGCCGGGCTGGGTGGACGTGGTGCTGGTGCGCCGGGCCGAGGGGGACAGGGGCTCGCGCGTCAGGGTCGTGAGGCTGGCGCTCGAGGAGTGGGAGGGGGCCTATGGGAGCGTGGAGTGAGGGGCTTCAAGCATCGCGGTGCCCGTACGGCGCAGGTCCCGCGACGCGTGTCGGGGAGGCGGCTCCGAGGGGGTGGTCGGCATGTCTGGCGCGAAGGGTGACGGGGGGCAGTCCACCGTCGAGTACCTCGTCGTGCTCGTGGCGTTCGTGTCCATGCTCGCCGCGCTGGGGGCGGTGTGGCACGCGGCGAGCGACGGGGCGCTCGTGGAGGGTGCCGTCCGGGCCGCCTCGCACGGGCTCGGGGAGGGGGTCACGATCGGGTTCATGCAGGACTTCGTCGCGTACTGAGGGGGCCTCGCCCTCCGCCTCTGCCGGACAGTCGACGGTGGAGGCGGCGGCGCTCCTCCCGACGCTCCTCCTTCTCCTGGGGCTTCTGGTGCAGCCCGTGTGCCTGCTCTACACGAAGGCGGTGATGGCCCAGGCGGCCTCTGAGCTCACGAGGGTGAGGGCGACGGGCCAGTCGGACGAGGTGTGCCGGCAGTACGCGCTCAGGCGGCTCGAGGCCGTCCCAGAGGTCCCGCTCTTCCACGTCGGCGGCCCGGAGGACTGGGAGGTCGTGGTGTCCGCGACGGACGGCGGGGCGTGCGTGGAGGCGAGCATATCGGGGCACGCGCGGCCCCTGCCGCTGACGGGTGCCGTCGTGCGCGCCCTTGGCGAGGGGGATCCCGAGGGCGTGGTCTTGAGGACAGGGACGAGGGCGCGGGTCCGGCCGGATTGGGTGGTGGGCGACTATGGTAGCTGGATGTCGATGTGGGAGTAGGCGCGCTCGCCTCTGGGCGAGGTGCCCAGAGGAGGCGTGGGGCGTGGGGCTGTTCGTCGCCGACGACGGCGGCTACACGACGGTCGCCGTGGCCGTCGCCCTGCTCGTGAGCCTCTCCCTCGTGTTCTGCCTTGCCACCGCCGAGTGGGTGGGGTCCCGTTCGGCGGACGTGCAGCAGGTGGCCGACGCGACGGCGCTCGCGGGGGAGAACTCTGTCGCCGCCTTCTGCACGGTCGCGCAGGTGCTGGACGCCTGCGTGCTCAGCCTGGGGCTCGTGGGCGTCGTCGTGTGCGCCGTGGGGCTCATCGTGGCCGCCGTCCCGGGGGCACAGGCGGTGTCCGCCCGCGTGATGGGGTTCGGCCACGACGTCATGGACGCGCGCAGGAGGTTCGCCAGGAGCGCCGCCTCCGGCTTGAGGAGGCTCGAGGCGACGCTGCCTTACCTCGTCGTGGTCAACTCGGCCTCCGTCGTCGGCGCGAACAGCGGTCACGGCGGACCCGAGCTCGTGGGCTGCGCGATCCCGTTCCCGCAGGAGTCCATGACGGACTTCTCCGCCCTGGACGTCGAGGTGACGAGCGACGAGATGGAGGAGGACGCGGAGCGCCTGAGGGACGCCTCGAGGAGGCGAGACGAGGCGAAGGCGCGCGCGGACGCCGCCCGGGAGAGGGGCTGGCGGGCGGACTGCGTGGACGACCCGTCGTGCCTCCACGAGCGGGCCTCTTCGCTCGCGGGGCTCTCTCCCGTGCAGAACCCCTGTTACGCTGCGTCCGAGCTCTGGAACTTCGGGGTGCCGATCTCGAGGTCGCGCTCCTACTACGCGGCACGCCTGGCGCTCGAGGGCCCCGAGGGCGCGGGCGTGGAGGAGATGACCGACTCGGCCGCGCGCCAGAGGTTCTACTCGTTCGCCCTGCGCGAGATGTGGTCGGCCTCCTTCAGCGAGACGCCGGAGGGCGAGGTGAGCCTGTCCCTGCCGGAGCTCCCCAAGAACTCGGCGGAGATGCGACAGACGAACCTGTACGAGGAGGCGAGCTGGCCGTGCACGGCGCAGGCGTCGGGGGTGACCCTGCACTCGAGCCTCGCCTGCCCCGGTGCGGACGGCCCCCTCGTGGGATTCGGCTCGCTCGCGTCGCTCGAGTCCGGCTCGCTCCTCGAGTGCCCCGTCTGCCGCATGGGCGTGGGGGACCTCGGAAGGGTGGCCGCCATCTCCTCGCGCGCGACGAACGGCTACGAGTACTACTGGGCGATCGTGGTGGAGGCCTCCCGGGAGTATCAGGTCGCCCGCAACGAGCAGGTCGCCGCCGAGCGGGAGATGAGGGAGATCGGCGCCGAGGGCTCCAAGGCCTTCCAGCAGGCCCTGGACCAGCTCGCCGTCCCGAGGCCGAGGCTCTGCCCGCCCGGTGCCTGGGGCGCGGTCTCGGTGGTCTTCCGAAGGGGAGGCACCGGAGCGCCCTCCGAGCTCGTGGGCGCCTTCACGAGGGGCGTCGAGCTGCCTCCCGGCGCGGCGATGTCGGCGGCGTGCCTCGCACCCGAGGAGTCCACGGACGGGAGCAACCTCCTCTCGCACGTGCTCGACGGCCTGCGTGGACGGGGGTTCGCGCTCGGGGACCTCGTCTACGACGTCACCGGGCTCTGGGGGCGGCTGCTGGTCTCCTACGGCTCCGCGTACGATAGCGCCTCCGACGCGATCAGTGGCTTCCTGGACGACGTCGACGGGGTCTTCGGCGGGACCGTCGGGGCCTGGATCAAGGGGAGGATAGAGGACGTGGTGTCGAGGGCCGCGCTCGAGCCTGCGGACATGCGCCTCAGGAAGCCAGTCCTCGTGGGGACCCAGGAGGTCTTCGACAGGGCAGGCGTCGACGGGGTGGCGAAGGCCCGCGAGCTGGTCAACGCCCTGCCGGCCGCTGGGTCGGGCGAGGACGTCGCGCGGGCGCTCGGGCTCTGGCTCGTCGACGAGGCCAAGGCCCGCGCATTCGAGGTCGCGGAGCTCCCCGTGCCTGGGACCGAGCTCTCGATCCCCCTGACCGTCGACCTCTCGCGGCTCGGGGGCCGGTGATGGGCGCGCGCGGGCGGGCGAGGGTGGAGGGGTGCGGGGAGGCCTCGGGGGAGGCCGGCCAGATGGCCGTGGAGCTCGCCGCCCTCATCCCCGTCGTCGTGGTGGTGGCGCTCGTCGTCTACAACCTCGCGAGCTTCCTCGTGGCGTGCGCGGAGTTCGACAGGGCGTCCCAGAATGCCGTCGTCCTCCTGGGAGTCTCCCCCTCCGGGGAGCAGACGGAGTCGGGTGCGGCGGCGCAGGTGAGGGAGGCGGTCGCGGAGGCCGTGGGGCGGCAGGGGAGGTGCGAGGTGGACGTCTCCTGCGAGGGGGTCTCGCCGGACGCCACGGACGGGGAGTTCGTGATCTCGCCGCTCCTGACCCGCTTCATCTGCCGGCTCTCGTTTCGGCCGTGGCCGGGCTCCTTCGTGCTCGCGGGCGTTCCCTTCGACTCGCCCGTCGTCCTGAGGCACGAGAGGTCGCTGGTCGTGGACAGGTTCAGGCCGGGGGTGGTCATGTGAGGCGCGCGGGCGGGACCCTGTCGGTGGGCTGGGGAGGCACCGGGGCGCTGGACGTCCGCGTCCTCACGAGCTGGCGGGAGCGCCTGGTGGGTCTGCTGGGGACGGACGGGACGGCGGGCGCCGTGCTGCTCGTCGGCTGCTCGTCGATCCACACCTTCGGCATGTCCTACCCCATCGACGTCGCCTTCGTGGATGGGGCGGGGCGGGTGGTGCTCGCGAGGAGGGCGCTCGATCCGGGGAGGCTCCTCGGGTGCCGGGGCGCGCGCCACGCGATGGAGAGGCCGGCCGCCGCAGGCGAGTGGCCCGGGGAGGGCGACGTCCTCGTCGCCCTCGGGTGACGCGGGACGCGCCCACGGCGGCGCCTGGGGTCGTGCCGTCCGCCTTCCGGCGGGCGGGGAAGGAAGGGAGAGGGACGGATGGGTAGGGAGGACGTGCGGGTCCCCGGCGGTGACGGGGCGTCGGAGGCGGGCCTCACGAAGGTGTGCCCCTGCTGCGGGCAGCGGCTCTTCGCGGACATGGACGTGTGCTACGGCTGCCTCTACGACTGCAGGAGGCGCTCGGGCGGCGGGGGCTCGGGAGGGGTGGCGCTCGGGCAGCCGCCGCGCGCCGTCGCGCGCCCGCAGGGGGCCTTCCCGTCCGAGGGGGCGGCGGCCATGGGCACCTCGCGCGAGGAGCCGGCCGGATGGGGCGCGGGCGCCGGCGGATCTCCGGCGGGGCCCAGCGATGGTCTGGACGCGGAGGGTCGGGGCGACTCCCCGGACAACCCCCTGGAGGGCCCCTGGGACGCAGCCCCGGAGGAGCCCTGGGACGCGGGGCTTCCTCCCGCCCCCCTCGACGAGGACGGCTGGCGCCCGTGCGAGCCGTCGTGCACAGCCGCTCCCCCGACCGGCCGGCCTCCCACGCGATTCGGTCTCAGGGTCGAGACCGGAGACGCGACCGTGGTGGTCCCCCTCGGGGAGGACGGCCTCGTCGTCGGCAGGGGCGAGTCGTGCGACGTGGTCCTGCACTCGCCCTCTGTGTCGAGGCGCCACGTGAGGGTCGTCCCCGCCGACGCGGGCGCCGTCGTGCAGGACCTGGGGTCAACGAACCCGGTGAGGCTCGGGGGAAGGCTGGTCACGGACGTGGCGAGGCTCCTGCCAGGCGAGGGGTTCGAGCTCTGTGGGGCCCGCGTCTCCCTCGTGAGGCTCCGCTGACGCGCTGGTGCCGGGGCGGGCGTCGCAGGTCCGCACGCTCCCGTCCCCGCCCGGCACTCTGATATCCTTTGCCCAAGGTTCCCTGTGGCATTGGAGGTACCGATGAAGGCGACCCCGGCTTCCCACCGGCTCTCCCTGCGGCGCCTGGCCGCGCTCCTCGTCCTGCTCAGCGTCCTTGTGGCCTTGCCGACCCGAGCCGCGTGGGCGAAGGACTACTCCATAGACTCGGTCGACATCGACGCGACCGTTGCCGACGACGGGTCCGTGTCCGTGTCCGAGACGCGCACCTTCGACTTCGACGGGTCCTTCCACGGCGTGTACTGGAAGATCCCGAAGGGCGACTACGAGGGCCGGCGGGTCGGGGTCGAGATAGGCTCCGTCGGCATCGTGGAGAACGGCGCGTACCAGGAGTTCACCAAGTCGGACTCCGGTCTCGACGGGACCTACGAGGTCACCGACGAGCCCTCCTACGTCAAGGTCAAGCTCTACTCCGCGCACGAGGACGAGTCGGCCTCGTTCCGCATCGACTACACGGCCACCGACCTGGCGTCTCGCTGGTCGGACACGGGCGAGCTCTACTGGAAGTTCGTCTCGGACGGCTGGGACGTCGAGTCGAGAAACGTCACCTGCACGATTCACCTCCCCGTGCCCGCGGGGCAGTCCGTCGCCGCCGGGGACAACGTGAGGGCGTGGGGCCACGGCCCCCTGGACGGCTCGGTGGAGTTCTCCGGCAACGACGTCGTGTACACGGCGCCCGGCGTCGGGACTGACGAGTACGCCGAGGCCCGGGTGACCTTCCCCGCCGAGTGGCTCTCCGCCGCACAGCCCTCCTCCGAGGCGAGGCTCGACTCGATTCTCTCCGAGGAGGCCGCTGCCGCCGAGGAGGCGAACCGCGCACGGGCGACGGCGCGCGTCGTCACCACCGTCGCGGGCGTGGTGCCCATGGTGGTCTCCCTCCTCACGCTCGCCTACGCGATCTGGGCCCGCGTCCTCTACAGGAGGAGCCACAGGCCGCAGTTCGACGACAAGTACTTCAGGGACGTCCCGTCGGCGGACCATCCCGCCGTCCTGGGCGCGCTCCTGAACGCGGGCAAGCCGAGGGGCGAGGAGTTCACGGCCTCCCTCATGCGGCTCACCAGCATGCACGCGGTCGACCTCGACGTGGAGAAGGTCAGCAGGAAGGGCTTCCTGCGCGAGAGGACCGAGCAGGACTACCGGCTGGTGCTCAGGGGGTTCCCCGACGAGGCCTCCCCGGAGTCCTTCGGGTCCGCCGAGGCCGTGGCCCACAGGGTTGACGTCAAGACGCTCAGCTTCGTCTTCGACAAGGTCGCTCGCTGGGCGACCGGCGAAGGCAGTCGGGAGAGGGGCGCCTCGGTGCGCTTCTCCGACTTCGAGCGGGCCTCGAGGAGAAGGCCGGAGAAGTACGGGGAGGCCTACCAGGACTGGATGGACATGGTGTCCGCCGGCTGCGAGACCCGCGGCTTCTTCGTGGACGAGGGTAAGACGCATTCGGTCACGCTGAGGCTCCTCTGCGCCCTGGACGCCGTCCTGGCCGTCGTGACCTTCCTCCTGGGGCTCTGGTTCGGCTCGGACGGCCTCATGCTCGTCGCGCTGGTGCCCGTGGTTTCCGCCGTGGCCTGCGCGCTGCTGTCGCTCGGGCTCCGGCCGATGTCGCGCGAGGCGATCGAGCTGAGCGCGAAGCTCAAGGCGCTGCGTAACTGGCTCGAGGACTTCACGCGCCTCGAGGAGGCCTGGCCCCGCGACGTCGTGCTCTGGGACAGGCTCCTGGTGATGGCGGTCGTGCTCGGCGTCTCGGACAGGGTCATCGAGCAGCTCAGGGTCGCGGCCCCGGAGATGGTGTCCGAGCTGGACGACTACGCCCCCTCCTTCTGGTGGTGCTACCACGCCCCGGGCTCTGGTCCGGCGCCCCTATCCGCCTTCAACGCCGTCAGCGAGAGCGCGCACAGCGTGTCCATGGCGGCGCTCGCCAAGTCCTCCGACAGCTCCTCCGGCGGCGGGGGCGGCGGCTTCTCGTCGGGCGGAGGCGGCGGCTTCGGCGGAGGCGGTGGTGGCGGCGCCTTCTAGCGCCAGGTCGCTCGCCATCGGGCCCAGCGCGGCACGGACGAGAGGGGGTCGGTCGGACGCTCGACCGGCCCCCTCGCTCCCCGGGATGTCGGCTCCCGCGAGACGGAGCCTGGGCGACCTCGGGGCCGCTCCGCTACCTACTCGTCTTGCGCTCCGCGATCAGCTTGCTGAAGCTGGTGTCGCTGTGACGTGCCCAGAGCACGTAGAGGAGGACGGACGCGATGCAGGCGAGGGAGATGGCCGACCACATGGCCGCGTAGCCGAGCCCGGTGATGAGCGAGCCGGCGATGCCGCCGCCGATGCCGTAGCCGATGTCGTAGCCGCACAGGAAGGTGGAGTTCGCCGAGCCGCGGGTCTCGTCGGTCGAGGTGTGCACGGCCATGGACTGGAGCGAAGGCTCCAGTCCGCCGAAGGCGTAGCCGGCGAGCGCCGCCGAGAGCAGGAAGGTCGGGGTGCTGGGGACCAGCGCCAGGAGGAGCAGGGCGACGAGCATCGACGCGTTGCAGCTGTAGACGAAGAAGGCTTCGCCCCTCTCGTCGACCAGCCTGCCGAGGAAGACGCGGACGAGCAGGAGCATGACGGACATCACCACGAAGTAGAGCGAGCCGGAGGGCAGGCCCCTCTCGGCCGCGAAGATGGCGACGAAGTTCTCAAGCGCGCCGAACGTCGCCATGAACACCAGCATCGTCACGGTGGCGGGCAGCGAGTCGCGGTTGATGACGTGCCTGACGTCGAGCTTCTTGTGCGGCACGTCGACCTTGGGCGCGCGTACGAACGCGAAGAGCGCGAGGCCCAGGAGCGCGATGAGCGCGGCTGCGACGTAGAGGACGGTGAAGCCGAGATTCTCCATGAGCAAGAGGCCGAGGGCGGGGGCGATGGCCGACGCGAGGGCGGTCGCCATGCCGAAGTAGCCCATGCCCTCCGCGAAGCGTGGCCTGCAGATCACGTCTGACGCGACCGTCGCCGTGGTGGAGTTGGAGAAGGACAGGCCGAGTCCGTGTGTCATGCGAAGCACGATCGCTACCGAGAGCATGGGGACGAGGGCGTACCCGAGGGGCGCGAGGCCCATGAGCAGCAGCCCGATGACGAGTGCGGCGCGGCGAACGCCGTTGTCCAGCCACCAGCCCACGAAGGGCCTCACGACGACTGCTATGAGCGAGAAGAACGCGGCGCAGGCGCCGGCCACGGCCTCGGTCCCCCCGAGGCTCTGGACGAAGAACGGGAAGGTGGAGAGGCACATGATGTGGTTGGTGAACACGCACAGGTTCACGAGGATGATGAGGACGAGGTCCTTGTTCCAGAGCCTGGGTGCATGGGCTGCTGCCGTGGGCGTGACGGCGGCTTGCGCCCGAGAGCACTCGTCTCCGCGGGGCTTTTCCTCCTGGGTGGGTTGCATACCGATTTACCTCCATGTCGACCGGGTTTGGACAGATGTCCCATGTGGTCGCGGAGGCGCGAGCGCCAGGAGCACGGCCACGATCAATCGGACTTACGCTCGTGGCTGCTCATTGACGGGATGCATTATAGCCGTAGCGCGCGATGGCGTCGGGGAACCTCCAAGGTTGGGTCGTGCCCGCAGCCCTTGGTGGGGGCGAGCCACCTGGCGGGTGCCTATTCGTGTGCGCGGCGCCCTGCGGAGGGGCGTCGCTCGAATGTGAAGATTCCCCCAACGTCCGCGCGGCGGGTGCTAAGGTGGGGCTTGCGTGTAGCGCAAGGCCCCCACCGTCGGCGTCCGTGACGCGACCCGGCCGGGGACTCTTGTAGTAGGCAAAGCGTGCAGCCCTCGGGCTGCACGCTTTTTTCGTCACGTGACCCTGAGTCGCGCGACCGATGATGCGGGGGATCGCGGGAGGGGAGTTCGCATGCCCAGGAACAAGGCCCAGGGGGCCATCTTCGGGATCTTGATGTCGATCACCATGGCGTATGGCATGGAGGTGTACAACGTCGCCTGGAAGGCGGGCATCCCGACCATGCCCGGCGGCTTCTCCAACATGACGAACGACGTGTTCTTGAGTGCCCTCGTGGAGGCCTCGTACATGTGGCTCTTCGTCTTCCTGTTCTCGAACCTGTGGGGCACCCGTGCAGGCGCGCGCCTGTCCGCCGGTCTGGTAGACCCCGCTCGCGACAACGCCTTCCTCTGCGGCCTCGTCCGCTCGGGGTGCACCGTGCTGGTCATGTGCCCGACCATGAGCATGGTCGCGTCGATCCTCTTCAACGTCGTCCTCGGCGGCATGCCGTTGGCGCAGCTCCCTGCGATCTGGGTGGGTACGGTGATCAAGAACTTTCCGATGGCGCTGCTCTGGAACGTCTTCGCCGCGGGTCCCGTGAGCAGGCTCGTCTTCTCCAAGGCCTTCTCACGCGTGGGCGAGGACAAGGACAAGGACGTCCGCGAGTCCGAGAGCCCTCTTGTTGAGGACGTGGAGTAGGCGAGCGCAAGGCGGTCGCGACGGCGCGGCCCGGGCATGCGGGCGAGGGGCTTGGGCTGCGCCGTAGGTCATTCGGACGAAGGGCGGCGGCCGAAGCATCTGTCCTGAGCTTTTTTCTAGGGGGAGAGGACGGGCACTACGCCCCCTGATTCAACGACCGAGGTTGATTCCTTGTCTGCAAGGTAGTCTGCAAAAAGAAAGCAGGCCAGAGGACAAGCCTCTGACCTGCGTCTTTGTGGTGGCGGGGAAGGGAATCGAACCCCTGACACGGGGATTTTCAGTCCCCTGCTCTACCAACTGAGCTACCCAGCCGAAGTGCTCTCTTCGAGCTCGTTTAATATACCAGACTTCGAGCGAGTGTCAAACGGATTCGGGACTTTTTTCTGAGCTTTGTGGAGTCGCTCTACGTAGGTGGATTGAATTTGTAAGCGCAACACTGCATTCCGAAGCGCAACGTTTGCATCAAGTCCTGCAGAATGCGGCGGAAGCGTTGCGGCAAGGCGTGCAA
>OMVS01000063.1 GCA_900314575.1 uncultured Olsenella sp.
GGAGGCAGGATGGATGCGGAATCCGTCCTGCCTCCAATTTCATCTGCCGTCCCTGCATGACTTGGTGCAACGGTGTTGCTTTTCGAAATTCAATTCACGACTCTCGTGAGGCGGGGCCCGCGCCAGGACGCGTTGCATCCGCTCGGGCCGACCGCCAGCCACCACCGTACAACCACGAGGAGACCTGATGGACACGCATACCATAATCACCGCGGAGGACCTCGCCGAGGCCCGCGCGGACTTCCGCTCCGAGCGCGCCAACGTCGTCGCGAAGAACGCCGTCACGTCGGTCGGCCTGCGCAAGGCCGCCCGCGTCCCCGAGGGCGTGGCGGCCAACCCGCTCACCTTCGACGTCGAGGTCGCCCAGGGCGACCGCTGCGACCAGAAGCGCTCCGGGCGCTGCTGGATGTTCGCCAGCCTCAACACGATGCGCTTCCGCACCATCAAGAAGTACAACCTCAAGACCTTCGAGCTCTCGCAGGCCTACCCGCTCTTCTTCGACAAGCTCGAGAAGAGCAACTGGTTCCTCGAGAACGTCATCGACACGGCCGACGAACCGCTGCACGGCCGCCTCGTGAGCTACCTGCTCCAGGACCCCATCGGCGACGGCGGCCAGTGGGACATGTTCCGCGCCCTCGTGCGCAAGTACGGCGTCGTGCCCAAGGAGGCCATGCCCGAGACCGCCTGCTCCGAGAACACCGCCGAGCTCGACAGCTACCTCACGCGCTACCTGCGCGCCTCCGCCAAGCGCCTGCGCGACTCCCGCGCCCGCGGCGGCTCCGAGGAGGGCCTGCGCCAGCTCAAGGCCGAGGCGATGACCAACGTCTACCGCCTGCTCGTGACCTGCCTCGGCGAGCCCCCCGAGAGCTTCTCGGTGCGCCTGCGCGACAAGGACGACAAGCTCGCGCTCTCCGGCACCTTCACGCCGCAGGAGTTCTTCTCCGAGGCCGTGGGCATGGAGCTCGACGACTACGTCTCGCTCATCAGCGCCCCCACCGAGGACAAGCCCTTCGGCCACACCTACACGGTGAGCCGCCTGGGCAACGTGGTGGAGGCCGGCGGCGTCCGCTACCTCAACCTCGAGCCCTCCGAGCTCAAGCGCGTCGCCATCGCGCAGCTCAAGGACGGCCTGCCCGTCTGGTTCGGCTGCGACGTGGCGCAGAGCTACCTCTCGTCCGAGGGCATCATGGACACCGCCGCGCTCGACGTGGACGGCCTGCTCGGCTTCCGCGTGGAGGCCGGCTTCGACAAGGCCTCCCGCCTCGACTACGGCGAGTCCCTCATGACCCACGCGATGGTGCTCGAGGGCGTCGACCTCGACGACGCGGGCAAGCCGACCCTCTGGAAGGTCGAGAACAGCTGGGGCAAGGACCACGGCCGCGACGGCTTCGACACGATGTCCGACGCGTGGTTCGACGAGTACGTCTACCAGGTGGTCGTCGACAAGAAGTACCTCAGCGAGGAGGAGAGGCGGACCTACGAGACCGAGGAGCCGCGGGTGCTCGAGCCCTGGGACCCCATGGGCTCGCTGGCCCTTCTCCGCTAGGAGAGGCCGGCAGGACGGGAAGCGACCGGCCGGGCGAGGCCCGGCACCAAGGAGGGACGGATGGCGGAAGACGGACGCCTCGTCGGCACCGAGTGGGCCGAGAGGCAGCACGACGAGTTCGTGGCGAGCAGGGCGAACAGGATCGCGCGAAACGCGGTCACGAGCTCGAACCTCATGAAGGCGGCGCGCGACATCTCCACGCTGCGCACCTACACGGACACCTACGGCGTGAGCGTGCCCAAGGTCGGCAAGATCACCAACCAGCGCCACAGCGGACGCTGCTGGATGTTCTCCACCTTCAACGTGCTCAGGCAGGGGACCATGGAGCTGCTCGACGTCGACACGTTCGAGTTCTCGCAGGCCTTCGGCATGTTCTACGACAAGCTCGAGAAGGCCAACGCGCTCCTCGAGAACGCCATCAGGCTGGCCTCGGAGCCCTGGGACGACCGCGAGCTCGACTTCGCGCTCGACTGGGGCGTCTCCGACGGCGGCTACTGGACGATGGCGACCAATCTGGTGCGCAAGTGGGGCCTCGTACCCAAGTCGGCGATGCCCGAGACCGCCTGCTCGCAGGACTCCGAGCAGATGGACCGCGTCCTCTCGCGGCTGCTGCACAAGGACGTCTACGTCCTGAGGTCGCTCGCGGACGGGGGCGCCGGCGAGGACGAGCTGCGCGCGAAGAAGGAGGAGCTCCTCGGGGGCGTCTACCGCACCCTCGCGATCTGCCTCGGCGAGCCGCCTGCGACCTTCAACCTGGAGATGCGCGTCGGCGAGCGCGCGAAGGTCCCGGCGGAGCTCCTGAGCGAGCAGCTGCCCCAGCCGACCGACAAGGACGGCAAGCCCAAGCGGCAGCTCGTGCTCAGGGACGAGGGGCTCACGCCCCGGGCCTTCGTCGAGCGCTACGTGCCCTTCGACCCGGACGGCTACGTCGAGCTCGTCTCCATCCCCGGCAAGGACAGGCCCTTCGGGCGCACCTACCACGTGGGGCTGTGGGACACCGTGCGCGGCGGCAGGCCGCAGAGGTTCCTGAACGTGGAGCACGAGGTCCTCGAAGACGCCGCCGTGGCCTCCCTCAAGGCGGGCGTGCCGTGCCAGATGTGCTCCGACGTGATGCAGGACTTCCCGCGCTACGTCGACGACCTGCCGGGCATCCTCGCCACCGACACGATGGACTACGAGGGGCTCCTCGACGTGGACCTCGCGATGGACCGCGCCGCCATGTACGACGCGCGCGAGACGTCCATGACCCACGCCATGGTCTTCCAGGGCGTGGAGCTCGGCGCGGACGGCCGCCCCAAGGCCTGGCGCATCGAGAACAGCTGGGGCGACCGCGTGACCGAGGACGGCTACCTCATCATGAGCGCCGACTGGTACGCGCTGTACGGCGGCGGCGTGGTGGTGCGGCGCGAGTTCGTGTCCGACGAGCTGCTGCGCATCTGGGACGAGGGGCCCGTCGTCGACGCCCTGCCCTGGGAAGGCATCTGCTGCGCGCTCCCGCCCCAGCGCTAGGCCGGCCTGCGCCCAGGCAGATCCGGGCGCCTCGCTAGGCGGACGTGAGCGTGGCGCCGGGGGGCTCCTCCTCCGGCGCCACGTCCGTCCTGGCCCCGACGCCGATGATCTTCTCCCCCGCCCTCACCTGGCGCGGGGCCTCCACCGTGACGTCCTCGTAGCGGTCCGAGTTGGCCACGACGCAGATGACGATGTCCTGGTAGCCGGCCTTCGCGACCTTGGCGCGGCTGAAGGCCATCAGCGCGTCGCCCGCCCTCACGCGGTCGCCGCGGCCGCAGTACAGCTCGAAGCCGTCGCCCCTCAGCTCGACCGTATCGATGCCGGCGTGGACGAGCAGCTCGAGGCCGTCGTCGGTCGCGATCACTATGGCGTGGGGCATGGCAGCCGTGACGACGCCCGAGACGGGGGCGAAGACCACGTCCTCCTCGGGCCAGACGCCCGCGCAGACACCGAGGGCCCCCGAGGCGAACACGGGGTCGGGGATGTCGCGCATGGCGACGAGCCTGCCCGTGACCGCCGAGAGGACGGAGCCGGCCGAGGCCGCCCCGTCCGCGACCCGGATGCCCTCCGGGCGCTCATGCGTCGCCTGAGGCCTCCTCTTGAACCTGTCCATGAGCCCCATGGTCTCGCACCCCTCGTCTCGCGCCGCCTACCTGACCCCGTGATGATACCGCAGGGCGCGCCGCCTCGTCCGCCGCTAGAGCTCCCCGAAGGCGGGCTCGCCCACCACGCACAGGTCCTCGCCGTTGGCGAAATCGACCATCGCCCGCGTGAAGGCGACCTCGTCCCCGGCCGGGAAGACCCAGGTGAGTTGCACGTCCTCGGCGAAGATGGTGTCCTTGAGCACCCCGTGGGCGTCCGCGGCCATGCGTCTCACACGCTCGTAGGCGCCGTAGGGGACCGAGCAGGTGACCCGCGTGACGAGGGTCATGGTCACGACCTGGCCCGCCTCGCGGGCGCTCGCCACGGCGGCCTGGGCCGCGGCGGTGTAGGCGCGCACGAGGCCGCCCGGGCCCAGCAGCGTGCCGCCGAAGTAGCGGGTCGTCACGCAGCAGACGTCCCTGAGGTTCGCGCCGCGCAGGACGTCGAGGGTCGGCTGGCCTGCGGTGCCCTGGGGCTCGCCGTCGTCCGAGCGCTTCTCGCGCCCGTCCGCGAGGATCCAGGCGGGCACGTTGTGGCGGGCGTCGTGGTGCCTGGCCCGGACGGCGTCGACGAACGCGCGCGCCTCCCGCTCGGACGCCACGTGCGCGAGCTGCGCTATGAAGCGGCTCTTGCGGTCCTCGACCTCGCCCTCCGGCCGTGCCGCGGCCGCTATCGTCTCGTAGGAGTCCTGCACGTCCCGCTCCCCTCCACTAAAACCCAATCACTGGCGCCCACCCGGCGCGACACGTCCCACCCTATGAGTGTAGGCGTGGATGGGGTGTGCTCGGCTGTAACATCATGTCATAGCGTTCACATCGTGCACTCACGTCTCCCTCGTTATCCTTTCTTTGATACTCATTTAGTACTCACGAGAAGCGTTGATTCTTGTACGCTCCGCCGGTTCTCGAGTTCCTTATCCGGAAGACTTAAGCCCCAGTAATCAAAGCCCTCTCGAAACTTGTATTGATCGCCTTCGAGCATCACGCGAGCAGCCGCAATTGAGATGGATGATGACCTCGCTGCGTCCTCGGGAGATATCCCCCCTTCAACTCTAATCGCATACTGTTTAGCACGAGACCTCATTACGCGTCGTCGATTCATGCAATCCGAATGACCCCTGGTCTTCTTCTTCGTGCTGGCAAAGAGCCTTCCACAGACCTCGCAGGTTCCAGAGTAGAGCCTCTTATTCTCGGTTGGGTCATAGCACATGAAGGGGACCGCGGCAAGAAGTTGGACCGCGCCGAGCGCGGTCCAACTTCTTGCCGCGGTCCCGTTAAGCACGATAAACCCCTCTGCCGAGCGCAGCTCGGCAGAGGGGTTCTTTAAGCCTCGGTAAGCCTTCTCAAGCCCTTTCTGACAACACATCCTTGGACTATCGACCATGTACCAGCGCACAAGGCATTGCTTCCGTGATGCGTCTGGGCTTGGCGGAGCTACAAAACTGTCGACAAGGAATGGAAGTCAAACGAGTCGCCGCGACCACCGCACTCTTTGAAGGACGAGAAGGCCACCGCCTTCGGATCCGGGAGCTGCACTCCGGCCTTCTCCAACACCTCGACGATGCCCTCGAGGATATCCAGGCTTTCTTTTCCGATGCCGTCAATCTCGGTGTAAGCGTAGGCTTCCTCCATGTCTCGAATGCCCTCGAGTAAGGAATCCGTCCCATCATCGTGGTCTTTCAACAGCGACACCATCGTGTCGTAGCTTGCTTCGTCGAGATGGTCGAAATCGGACTGCTCGAAGGTGGGAAACTCAAAGAGGCATTCAGGCAAGACTTCGAGAACCTTGCTGGCCCATTCGTCCCAGCAGGTGCCTTCGTCGCAAATGGACCAAAGCAGCTCAAAGAGAGGGCGCCAGTCGCGATCCGGATGGATGGCTGTGAGATAGTTCTCCGCGCACATAATCGCGTAGCTGATTCGACCGAGGAGGGAGACTCCCTCGAATTGCGTCATGTTCATATCGGTCCTTTCTAGTCAGTCGGGACTGCGGTGGGAATCCTGGACCAAGAAAAGGTTACACGGAGGACCGCATGTACAGCACAGAGCAGCGCAAGCTGGCAATCGAGACCTACATCAAGTTCGACCTGAGCGCGGCAGACACCGTTGCCGAGCTCGGCTACCCGACGAGGCATTCGCTCAGGGCCTGGTACAAGGACTATCTGGAGCATGGGGAGGTCAGGCCCCCGAAGCGGCAGCGGGAGCCCGAGTCCGCCTTGGAGATGAGGCAGGCTGCCGTGGACTACTGCCTCGCGCACGGAAAGGGCCTCGCCAGGACCATGCGCAAGATGGGCTATCCCGCCAGCAGGGAGTACCTCTGCGATTGGATCGACGAGCTTGCACCGGGACAGCGGAAGCATCGTGACCCGAACCCGAAGCGCGACCCTGTTCCCATCGAGAAGAAGGCGCAGGCCATCGCCGAGCTGGAGGCGAGGACGGGGCCCGCCGCGCAGATCGCCGAGAAGCACGGCGTGTCGAGGACGGCGCCCTGCGCCTGGCGAAGGGAGATGATGGGCGACAATGGCGGGGAACCCGAAACGAGGGGAGAGCCCGTGAGCAAGGAATTAGACGACCTGCCGAACGACGTCGAGGTCCTGCGGGACATGCTGCGCGAGGCGAAGACGCGGCTCAGGCGGGTGCAGCTCGAGCTCGACGTGCGCCAGGCGACCCTCGAGATAGCAGAAAAAGACCCGGCCGCCGACCCATAGCTGCTGACGAACGAGGAGAAGGCGGCGATGATGGAGGCGCTGAGGGCTGAATACAAGCTCTGCTAGGTCTTGCCCGTGGCGGGCATGGCCAAGAGCAGCTACGAGCACGCCAGGAACGCCCGGGCCGAAGGCGAGGCCAAGGGGCGCGCCGCAGTCAGGAAGGCCGTGGTCGAGGCGTTTAGGGCCAGCGGCGGAACCTACGGCTACGGACGCGTGTACGCCCAGGTCAACGCCGATGCGGGGGACGGCGCGGCGATCGGCGAGTGGACGGTTCGCGACATCATGAGGGACGAGGGCCTGGTCGCCCGCGCCGCCAGGAAGAGGCACCGCCACAGCTCGTACGAGGGCGAGATTTCCGAGGCGCCCGAGAACCTGCTGCGCGACGAGCGGGGCAGGCACCACTTCCGTGCTGACGAGCCCAACGAGCCGTGGATCACCGACGTGACCGAGTTGCGCGTCCCAGCCGGCAGGGCGTGCCTCTCGCCCATCGTGGACTGCTTCGACGGCATGCCGCCGAGCTGGTCGGTCTCCACGTCGCCCGACGCCGAGATGGCCGACTCGTCGCTGCTCTGCGCGTGCGAGTGGCTCGGAGAGGGCGACCGTCCCAAGATCCACTCGGACCGCGGCTGCCATTACCGCTGGCCGGGATGGATAAGGATATGCGACGAGAACGGCCTGGTCAGGTCGATGTCGAGGAAGGGGTGCAGCCCCGACAACGCGAGGTGCGAGGGCTTCTTCGGAAGGTTGAAGATAGAGTTCATCTACGGCTGCGACTGATCCGTGGTCACGATCGGGGAGTTCATGGGAATGCTTGACGCGTACCTGAGGTAGTACAGGGACGTCAACGTCAGGATCAAGAGCGACCTGGATTACAGGAGCCCCATGCAGCATCGCAGGGATCTGGGCCTGGCAGCATAGGATGGTTTTGGTCCAAGATTCCCACCGCAGTCCCTTTTCGATGGTTGTCGGCCACCTAAGATGAAATGCGTCTACGCCCTCATGACGCCAATCCAACCTTTGAGGTGGGCGACGAACTTGTCATAGGTCATGAGCGGGTCAGGCTCCTCCACCACGCCGTTCTCAAGATCGACAGCGGCGACCCACACGGCTTGATAGATTCTCTCACGTAGCAGGCGCTTTCCCAGAATGGTAAACCTCTCGACGTAAGACGAGTTCTCAAACTCCCTGTCGAAGGCGTAGCGCGACTTGGCACCAATCTTCGAAGGCCTCATGCTCTCAGGGGTCTTGCGAATCAGGAGAACATAGCCGAAGTTGGGCGGCAGGTCGTTGGGCTCGAGGAGGTGGTTATGAGTCGCGTAGTCGACGTCCGACGCGCTGCCGAGCGCCTCTTCGGCGCGGTTGTTCGCGTTGTTGCCAAAGCTGCTGTTGATGCTCTTGAGCTCGATGGCCGCAACCAGAACGCCGCCCTCGAAGGCGGTAATATCCCACTTCTTCGAAGGCCGGAACCAGCCGGGAAGGGTCACGTTCACATCGTCGAGGAATATGGAGTCTGGGTCATAGCCCACACGACTCATGTCCTCGGCAATCTTCATGGCAAGAGGAGTGATGTGCCTGCCGCTCCGCGTACCCTTCGTCACAGCATAGCTGACGCAGTCGAGCACCGCCTCTTTGACATCATCACGCATGTGCTTCCTCCAAACCATAAGCCCTTCTGCTCGCCGAATTCGCTCGTTCACGATTCCCCGCCATGAATGCCTCCGCGAGCTCGCGCTTCGTGTCCTCGTCGACCTCGTCGGCGTAAGGGATGTGCACCTTACGCAGGTATTGTGCCTGGAAGCGGAGGGTCGAACCCCGCATCTTCACCCCGAAGGCATCCACATACCCCTCGACGAGACCGCTCATCATCAGCCCGCCGAGAGAACGCACATCCCACTCGCTCGAGGTCATCCAGTAGCAGTTATGGTGGGGGTAGCGAGACCCGTCACTGTAAACGGGGTCCGCCCGCGCAGCCATATCAGGGAACAGGAGCATCTCCTTCCCCATGAGAGACTGGTCTGGCTTGTCGAGGGTACGGTACCAGGCGTCAGGATGATCCTTCGCCACCCTGCGGCGCCTTAGCCTCTCCTCGTTCTCCTCGAAATAGCCCCTGAGCCTTGGATAGTCATCGAGGTTCACGAGAGTCCCGTCCTCGTTCCATGGGTTTACGAGGTACTTTGTCGCTTCGCGACGCCCGGCACGCCAGTCACGCATGAAGAACAGAGGCAGCATGCGGTCCCTCTCCACGAGATCGGGATCCTCGGTGATATACACCTCGTCGCATCCCGAGGCGATACCGATGCCCAGCTTCACGCCTGCATCCTCTAGGCGAGGGTAGCGACTGGCGAGGTCTCCTAGCAACTGCAGCTTCTCAGGGGCTGCAAGCGGAATCGAGCCAGAGCCGGAAAGGGGACGAAGCACATCCGCTGACGCGTTCTCGGACCTGTAGGCCCCCTCCCCCGAGGCAATCCAGCGTTCGGCAGCCGGGACGTCGCTCAAGGAGAACCTTGGCCGGCACTCCATATAGCGCATGGGCCTGCCCGCCCCTCTTCGGATGAGGGTAATCGCAGGATAGGCGGACACGTCGTCCTCGAAGGCGGAGACCCCATGCAATCTGATGTGAACGTCGAGGCTGTAGCGTTTCGACACGAAGGCGCGCAGTCGTGAGCCATAGCGGTTCTGCAGCCATCGATCGGAACAGATGAAACAGAGGGCGCCGTCTTCCGTTAGGGCTTCAAGGCTTTTCTCGAAGAAGCCCACGTAAAGGTCCGACCCCATTGTCACGCAGGACATCAACTCGCAATAGGCTTTCCTCTGCTCGCGAGGAATCAATGACGAGCGCACGTATGGGGGGTTTCCGACTACCCAGCGAGCCGCCGGAACGTTTGCCATCAGAAAGTCGCCCTGAGACACCCACACGTCCGAGAGGGTTTTCGAGTCATTCTCGCTCAGGCCGAAACGGACCAGCGCCCTTCGAATAGTCATCCTGCTTGCTGAGACGGAGGCATCGTCCAGGTCAAATGCCCTTACACACGGCTTGAGGTTCTCCACAGACAAAGATCCTACTCGCTTCGCTCGCTCGCACAGACGAGTCACAATGCGACCAAGGAATGCACCGTCACCACAAGACGGCTCAACGACACAGCCAGCCAGCAAATCGTTGTCAACGGTGTATCCCACAACATCGAGGACGAGATCGACAACCCAGTCCTTGGTGAAAACTACTCCCGGCTCTGTCACAAGAAACACCTCCCCCAACGACCCGGCAAATACATATCGACAGAGCAAATATGATACCCGCAGGCGAGGACAACAATCTCCGTTCATTTGGGGCATCCTGGTTTTAGGTCAGACTAGCCCATCTACCTGCGTGAGTATCGTTTGAGTACCAGTGGGGTGGGTTTCGCTCCTTTAGAGCGACTCCGTGAGTGCCAGCCTCATTGGCGCTGGTCATCAGCACATTATCGTGAGGCTGCCTGGGTATAGCGGAGCAAGATACCCTTACCAGGTCTCTTCAACTGGGCAAACACGCATCATGCCTGAAGGAGCGACCAACTACCTCTCCACTGGCTTGCAGGTTCACGAACGCAAGACGACGCACCTGGTAGACCACAGCCCACCAGATGCGCCGCCAGAGAGACCTCACGATAATGTGCTGAGCTATTCCCACCCTACACCACAGCCGGGCTGCTGTCGCGCCCGCGAGGTGTGCTACAATACCCCGCGCGAGGTGGGCCAGACGACCGCGGGGCCGACCGGGCGACCGGTCCGGCCATGAGGAAAGTCCGGGCTCCACAGGGCAGGAAGCTGGCTAACGGCCAGGCGGGGTAACCCGACGGAAAGCGCCGCAGAAAAGAAGACTCCCGCTGCCCGCGCGAGCGGGTGAGGGAAAAGCTGAAACGGTGGTGCAAGAGACCACCAGCGTCGTGGCGACACGGCGGCTTGGCAAGCCCCTTCCGGAGCAAACGCAAATAGGAGCGCCATGGGGTGGCCCGCCCCGCGCTCGGGTTGCGCGCTAGAGGGCGTCGGCAACGGCGTCAGTAGATAAATGGTCGTCCACGACAGAACCCGGCTCATAGGCCCGCCTCGCACTTCGCCTCACAGGGGCGCCCGCCGCCGGCGGGCGCCCCTTCCCTTCTCAGCACGGCCCCTCGTCAGCCTTGTGCGTCCCCTTCTTCTGACCTTCCCTGTTCGGATCCTCCTTGTACGGACATCTGTTCGGTGCTACACTTGCCGAACAGAGGTTCTCAACGCGGTCGGGAGGCTTCGGTGGACACCTATTCCAAGCTGGGCATACTCGCGGAAGCAGCGAGGTACGACGCCGCCTGTACCTCCTCCGGCGTGGACCGTGGGGCGGTCAGCGGCCGGGTGGGCACGACGCGCGCCGCCGGCTGCTGCCACGCGTTCACCTCAGACGGGCGATGCGTCACCCTCCTCAAGGTCCTCATGAGCAACGCCTGCTCCTATGACTGCGCCTACTGCGTCAACCGCAGGTCCGCGAGCTGCCCCCGGGCAACCTTCGCGCCGCGCGAGCTCGCGGAGCTCACGGTAGACTTCTACAAGCGAAACTACATAGAGGGCCTCTTCCTCTCCTCCGGCGTCCTCGGCACGCCAGACGAGACGTGCGAGCGCATGGTGGAGTGCCTCCGCGTCCTGCGCCAGGACCTCCTCTTCAACGGCTACGTCCACGCCAAGGTCATCCCCGGCACCTCCTCCGAGCTCGTCGAGCGGCTGGGGAGGCTCGCGGATCGCCTCTCCGTGAACCTAGAGCTTCCGAGCTCGTCCTCTCTGACGGCGCTCTGTCCGGACAAGGACGCCTGCGGCATCACGCGTCCCATGGCTGTATTCAGTCAAGTAAAAGTCGACAGTTCGCTCTGTCGATTTCCCACACTTCGCTCGGGGCATGCCCGCACCCCTAGCTTCCGTTACCAGAGAGCATG
>OMVS01000079.1 GCA_900314575.1 uncultured Olsenella sp.
TCGAGGACAACAAGCCCAAGGCGATCGAGCTCCTCGAGCGGACCTTCGCGGACGATCCGCGCGTGGACGTCCTCGCCATGCCGACCCGCTACCCGCAGGGCGCGGCGCACGTGCTCGTGCGCAACGCGACCGGTCGCGAGGTCCCGCGCGGGGGCCACACGACCGACGTCGGGTGCGTGCTCTTCAACGTCACCACGATGTCGTGCATCGGCCGCTTCCTCGAGGACGGCATGCCCCTGGTCAAGCGGCGCGTCACCGTCGCCGGCGACGCCGTCGCCAACCCCCAGAACCTCGAGGTCTGCATCGGCACCCCGATCAGGGAGGTGCTGGAGTTCTGCGGCCTCAGGGAGGAGCCCCACAAGGTCGTGACCGGCGGCCCCATGATGGGGGTCTCCCAGGTCGACCTGGACTATCCGATCGTGCGCCAGAACAGCGGGCTGCTCGCCTTCGGCGAGGCCTCCGCCCGCGAGCTCGAGACGACGGCGTGCATCCGCTGCGGCACCTGCGTCAACTCCTGCCCGATGTCCTTGTCGCCCATAGAGATCATGAAGGCGTACCGCCGCGGCGACATGGCCGCCCTGGACCGGCTCATGGCAGACCTCTGCATGGAGTGCGGGACCTGCTCGTACGTGTGCCCGGCCAGACAACCGCTCACCCAGAACGTGAGGCTCGCGCGCGCCGACCTCAAGGCCGAGAAGCGCAAGGCGAAGGGAAGGTAGGGATGATGTCGGCAGAAGACAAGAGCGTGGGCGCCGGCGGCCCTCGCGCGGCCGAGGGCCGCCCGTCCGGCGCCGCGCCGGCAGCCGAGGCGCGCCCTGCCGTCCGCGCGCAGGTGCTCGCGGACCCCGACTCCGTCGGCTCCCTCACGCTCTCGTGCTCGCCCCAGCTCGTGGGCCCGAGGACGACCAGGGGCATCATGCGCAACGTGCTCGTGGCGATGGCCCCGGCGCTCGTCGCCTCGGTCGTCATCTTCGGCGCCGCCGCGCTCGTCACCTGCGCGGTGGCGGTGGCCTCGTCGGTGCTCTTCGAGTACCTGTGGTGCCGCCTGAGGAGGACGCCCAGCACGGTCGGCGACCTCTCTGCCGCCGTGACCGGCCTCCTCGTCGCCTTCAACGTGCCGGCGGGCATGCCGCCCTACATGGTCGTCATCGGCTGCTTCGTCGCGGTCGTGATGGTCAAGGAGCTCTTCGGGGGCATCGGCAAGAACTTCGCCAACCCTGCGATCGTGGCGCGCATCATGCTCTCCGTCGCCTTCCCGGCGGCGATGACCGCCTACCCCGTGCCGCGCGTGGCGCTCTCCTCCATGGACGCCGTGAGCTCGGCGACCATGCTCTCGCCCTCCGCGCAGAAGCTCCCGTGGCTCGACATGCTCCTCGGGACCGAGATGGGCGTCCTCGGCGAGACGAGCGCGCTCGCGATCCTGCTCGGCCTCGCCTTCCTGCTCGCCACGAGGACGGTGAGCTGGCACGTGCCCGTGACCTACCTGGGCTGCATCTTCCTCCTCTCGGCCGCCATGGGGCTCGACCCCGTGGCGCAGGTCCTGAGCGGCGGCGTCATGCTGGGCGCCGTCTTCATGGCGACCGACTACACGACCTGCCCCGTCACGGCGCGCGGCAAGTTCGTCTACGCCCTGGGCATGGCGCTCATCACCTGCCTGATTCGCTTCTGGGGCAACATGAACGAGGGCTGCGCCTACTCGATCCTCTTCATGAACCTGCTCGTGCCCTACATCGACGCGACGTGCGCGTCCAGGCCGCTCGGCGCCCCGAAGAGGCGCCTCTTCGGCCGCACGTCGGGCAGGGGAGAGACGGAGAGGGGGGCAGGGGCCCATGAGTAGCAATCCCACCAAGGCCGCCCGCGCGGCGGGCGAGGGGCGAGCGCGTCGCGCGGGCGCGGCGCGTCCCGTCGTGGCGCTCGTGTCGATCTGCGCGATCTCGAGCGTGCTGCTCGGCGTCGCCAACTACGTGACCGCCCCCATCGCCGCGGCGCGCGAGGCGGAGCGCGCCCAGCGGACCTACGCCGCGCTCATGCCCGAGGCCGCGAGCTTCGAGGAGGTCCCCTGCGACGTGGAGGGCTGCACCGCCGCGCTCGCCGCGACCGACGCCTCCGGCGCGCCCGTCGGCTACGTGATAGTCGCCCAGTCCAAGGGCTACGGCGGAGAGGTCCCCATCGCCGTGGCCTTCGACGCGGACGGCGTCGCCGAGAACGTGGTCGCCATGGAGAACAGCGAGACGCCCGGCCTCGGTCAGAGGGTCTCGGAGGAGTCCTTCATCGGCCAGTTCCGCGGCAGGGGGGCCGAGCCCCTCCAGGTATCGGACATAGACACCATCAGCGGCGCCACGATCTCCTCGAAGGCCGCGCTCGCCGCATACAACGTCGCCGTCGAGGCATATGGGGAGGTGCGCTAGTGGAGGAGAAGGACATGAACGCCGCACGGGCGGCGCAAGGCGCCCCCGCCGCGCCCGCGGCAGGGACCTGCCCCGGGGCCCAGGCGGAGGGCGCCGCGGGGACGGCCGGCCTTGGGGAGGTCTTCGCGGCCGGGCTGCTCCGGGAGAACCCGGTGCTGCGCCAGGCGCTCGGGCTCTGCTCGACCCTCGCCATCACCACGGCGGTGACCAACGGGATCGGCATGGGGCTCGCGACCACCTTCGTGCTCGTGTGCTCCGGCATGGTCGTCTCGGCCGTGCGCAGGCTCATCCCCGACTCGGTGCGCATCCCCGCCTACATCACGATCATCGCGAGCTTCGTGACCCTCGTCATGATGGTGGTCAAGGCCTACCTGCCGGCGCTCGACTCGGCGCTGGGCATCTACCTGTCCCTCATCGTGGTCAACTGCATCGTGCTCGGCCGCGCGGAGGCGTTCGCCTCCAAGCACGGCGTCCTGGAGTCCGCCGCGGACGGCCTCGGCATGGGCATCGGCTTCACCATCACGCTCGTGCTCATGTCGGCCGTGAGGGAGGTCCTCGGCGCAGGCACCTTCCTGGGCGTCAGGGTCCTGCCCGGCTTCGTCGAGCCGATGCTCGTCATGGTGACCCCGGCGGGCGGCTTCGCGACGCTCGGCGTCATCCTGGCGGCCTCGGTGGCGATCGAGCGCCGCCGCCGCCCTGAGGTGGAGGTGGATCTCACAGACGACGTGTGCGCAACCTGCACCCTGGGCTGCGCCTTCAAGGCCAACGAGGACCGCTTCGCCCGGATGGAGCAGGCGGTGGAGCGCTTCGAGCGCGACCGCGCGCAAGCCGGCGGGAAGGGGAGTGAGGCGTGATGGCACAGTACGCGTCCATCTTGTTCGGGATGATCCTTGTCAACAACTTCGTCCTCGTGCGCTTCCTCGGGATCTGCCCCTTCCTGGGCGTCTCGAAGCGCCTCGACTCGGCAGTCGGCATGGGCCTCGCGGTCACCCTGGTCATGGTCCTCGCGACGGCGGTCACCTGGCCGCTCCAGCAGCTCCTCGACCTCTGGGGACTCGGCTACCTGCAGACGATCACCTTCATCCTCGTCATCGCCACGCTCGTGCAGCTCCTCGAGATGGCCGTCAAGCGCTTCCTTCCGCCGCTCTACCGCTCCCTGGGCGTCTACCTGCCCCTGATCACCACCAACTGCGCCGTCCTCGGCGTCGCCATCCTGTGCATCGACGACGGCTACAACTACCCCCAGTCGCTTGTCGCCGCGCTCGGCGGCGGCCTCGGGTTCCTGCTCGCCATGGTCATCTTCTCCGGCGTGCGCCGCCGGGTGGAGGAGGCCGAGCCCCCCGAGGTCTTCCGCGGGCTGCCGATCACGCTCGTGTCGGCCGCCATCACCTCCATGAGCTTCATGGGCTTCTCGGGCGTCATCGACCACCTCTTCGGCGCATAGGAGGCACCGACATGCAATCGATCGCGTTGACGGTGGCGCTCGTCGTCGCCATAGGGCTCGTCGGTTCCGTCATCCTGGCCTTCTCCTCCAAGGCGCTCGCCGTCGAGGAGGACGAGCGGCTCGATAAGATCGTGGACATCCTGCCGGGCCTCAACTGCGGCTCCTGCGGCCACCCCGGCTGCGAGGGCTACGCGCAGGCGATCCTGGAGGGCGCCCCCTGCACCGACTGCGTACCCGGGGGCTCCCGCGTCGCCGGCGAGCTCGCTGAGCTCATGGGCGTCACGGTGGGCGGCGTCAAGGTCCGCCGCGCGATGGTCGCCTGCAACGGCGCCCCCGACAGGATCCGAGGCGCCCTCGTCTACGACGGCCCGAGGAGCTGCCGCGTGTTCTCCACGATGAGCCACGTGTCGCGCTCGTGCACCTACGGCTGCATCGGCTTCGGCGACTGCGCCGAGGTCTGCGAGTTCGACGCCATCCGCATCAACGAGAACGGCGTCGCGGTAGTGAACCCCCTCCTGTGCACGGGCTGCGGCGCGTGCGCCGCCATCTGCCCGCGCCACGTCATCTCCGTCCACGAGAAGGGCGCCTCGCAGGTGGCCGCGTTCGTGAAGTGCCAGAACCCCAACACGGGCAAGCGCGCCAAGCAGGCGTGCTCGAACGTCTGCATCGGCTGCGGAAAGTGTGCCAAGGCGTGCCCGGAGGGCTGCATCGAGGTCAAGGACCACTACGCGCGCATCGACACCTCCAAGTGCTCCGGCTGCCTCGTCTGCGTCGACCAGTGTCCCGTCGGCGTGATCCACCCCATGCCGTTCTGCGCTGAGGTAGAGTAGCGATGCCGCGTCTCCGTCACGCGGCGGAGGGAGCAGACATGGAGGTCAACATCCTGGAGCTCGTCGAGGGCGCGAGAAGGGCGCGCGGCCTCACGGTCGTCATCGACGTGTTCCGCGCGTTCACCCTGGAGTGCTACCTGTTCGCGCAGGGGGCCGAGAGGATCTATCCCACGGGATCCCTCGAGGAGGCGCTCGCCCTCAAGCGCGAGCACCCGGACTACCTCGCCTTCGGCGAGCGCGGCGGCGCGCAGGTCGCCGGCTTCGACTACGGCAACTCGCCCTCCCAGGTCGCCGGTCTCGACCTCACGGGCGTGACCTGCATCCACACCACCAGCGCCGGCACGCAGGGCGTGGTCGGGGCTACGGGCGCGGACGAGGTCGTCACCGCGTCCCTGGTGAACGCCCGCGCGGTCGCCCGCTACATCGAGGCGCGCGACCCGCGCGAGGTGTCGATCGTGGCGATGGGCAACGCGGGCGTGAGCTCGGCCGCCGAGGACGTCCTGTGCGCCCGCTACATCAAGTCCCTCCTCGAGGGCGACCCCATCGACGTGCGCTCGGAGGCGGCGGCGCTCGCGACGGGCGCCGGGGCGAAGTTCTTCGACCCCGCCCGCCCCGAGTTCCCGGAGGCGGACTTCCCGCTCTGCGTGGACTGCGACCGGTTCGACTTCGTGGTCCGCGTCGGCGCCGACGCCGGGGGACGCCTGGTGAACACCCGCTTCGACTTGCGCGGGTAGCCTGTCGCATTACGTCTGCGTCACATTGGCGGACGCGGGGGCATGGGCGCTGATTTGATGTGAGAAGATGGCCCGAGTCGCGCCCGCTATGACTCACGGTAGGGGACGGGCGCCAGGGGAGGGCCATGCACAGAGAATTCCTCATGGGCAACGAGGCAATAGGCCTCGGGGCCCTCGCGGCCGGCGTCGACGTCGTCGCGGGCTATCCGGGCACGCCGTCGACCGAGATCATCGAGACCATCGCCCGCCGCAGGCGGGCGGGGACTTACGTCGAGTGGTCCGTCAACGAGAAGTCCGCGATGGAGGTGGCCGCAGGCGCCGCGTACTCCGGGGCCCGTGCGCTCGTCACCATGAAGCAGGTCGGCCTCAACGTGGCCGCAGACCCGCTCATGAGCCTGGAGTACGTGGGCGTCAAGGGCGGCATGGTCGTGGTCGTCGCGGACGACCCCGGCCCCATCTCGAGCCAGACCGAGCAGGACACGCGCACCTTCGGGATGTTCGCCAAGGTGCCGGTGCTCGACCCGTCCAGCGTCGCCGATGCCTACGCGATGGTCCAGGACGCCTTCGAGCTCTCCGAGCGCGAGCACACCCCGGTCATCCTGCGGCCGACCACGCGCGTCGACCACGGCTACGAGTCGATCGAGGTCAAGGACCCAGGGGAGTGGCACGAGACGCATCCCGAGGGCTTCGTGAAGGACTCGTCGCGCTGGGTGATCTTCCCGAGGCTCTCGACGGCCAACCACGCCCTCATCGAGGAGAGGAACGAGCGGCTCTCGCGCGAGCTGTCCGCCTACGCGGGCAACCTGCTCGAGCCCGGCGTGGGCTCGTGTGCCAGGCTCGGCGTCGCCACCCAGGGCGCGAGCCTCGGCTACGTGCGCGACCGCCTCGCCGAGCGCGCAGACGGCTCCTGCCCCAGGCTGCTGCGCGTCGCCACGCCGTTCCCCTTCCCCGAGGAGCTCGCCGTCCGCTTCCTCGAGGGCCTCGACGCGGTGCTGGTCGTGGAGGAGCTCGACCCCTACATCGAGCGCCAGCTCGTCTACGTCTGCGGGCGCCACGGGCTCCGGGTACGGGTGCTGGGCAGGATGGGAGGCGCGGCGCTGCCGCGGTCGGGCGAGATGAGCCCGGAGGTCGTGGCCCGCTGCCTCGATGCCTTCCTGCCGCCGGTGGAGTCCGCGCCTGACGACGGCGCGCCGGGCGCCGACGACGCGGAGCGCGAGGACCTTCTCGCCCCGGGAGACGCGGAGCGCGACGTCCTTCTCGCCCCGGGCGATGCCAAGGGGGACCCGGCGCCGCAGCTTCCCGTGAGGCCGCCGGTGCTCTGCGCGGGCTGCCCGCACCGGGCGAGCTTCTATGCCGTGAAGGTCGCCATGAGGGGGAGGAAGACGGTCTTCTGCGGGGACATCGGCTGCTACACGCTGGGCAACGCGAAGCCGCTCGACATGTGCGACACCTGCCTGTGCATGGGCGCCGGCATCAACATCGCGCAGGGCGTGCGCCACGTGGAGCCGGACACGCGCGCCTTCGCGTTCGTCGGCGACTCGACCTTCTTCGCGTCGGGGATCACCGGGGTCGTGAACGCCTTCTACAACCAGGCCGACCTCACGCTCGTCGTGCTCGACAACTCCACCACCGCGATGACCGGTCACCAGCCGCACCCCGGCATCGGCCGCACCGCGATGGGGGAGGTCGTTGAGCGGGTGAGCATCGAGCGCGTGCTCAGGGGCATAGGCCTCACCTGCGTCGAGACCGTCGACCCGCTCGACCAGGAGCTCGCCGTCAGCACCGTGCGCCGGGTCTCGGAGGAGCCGGGCGTCAAGGCCATCATCTTCAGGTCGCCCTGCGTCGTGCTCGCCAGGCCGTCGGCGAGGAGCCGCGTGGACCTCGCGACCTGCATAGGGTGCCGGCGCTGCGTCGGCGAGCTCGGCTGCCCCGCGCTCTTCGTACGCCCCGACGGCAAGGTCGAGATCGACGAGACCCAGTGCACGGGCTGCACCCTCTGCGAGCAGGTCTGCCCCGTCGGCGCCATCTTGGGAGGGGAGCGGCTGTGAGCGAGAACATCGTCCTGTGCGGCGTCGGCGGCCAGGGGACCGTCCTCGCCTCGAAGCTGATCGCCTCGGCTGCGATGGGGCGCGGCCTGCCCGTCAAGACGGCGGAGACGATCGGTATGGCCCAGCGCGGTGGCAGCGTCTTCAGCCACGTGCGGATCGGCGCCGGCGCCGCGTCGCCCTTCGTCGCCCGGGGGACGGCGGACCTCGTCGTGGCCTTCGCGCCGGCGGAGGCGCTCCGCCAGCTGCCCTACCTGCGCGCGGACGGCGCCATGGTGGTGAGCTCGCGGCCGGTGGTGCCCGTCACGGCGACCATCGGTGGGCCCGCCTATGACCTCGAGGCGATCATGTCCTACCTGGCCGCGCATGTGAGGCGCCTCACGGTGGTCGACGCCGCCGCCGCCGTGGCAGACCTCGGGACGGCGAGGGTCATGAACGTGGTCCTCCT
>OMVS01000114.1 GCA_900314575.1 uncultured Olsenella sp.
CGGGCAGCACCGGGGGGCCCTCGCGGGCCTCGTGGGCCGCGCGCGGGAGCGGGCCTGCCGCCTGCACCGCCTGGGCCTCCACGCGCCGGGCTCGCCGCTCGGACCGCACGCTGCCGCGCCCGAGCGCACGGTGGCCGTCCAGCCGGTCGAGTTCGCAGAGGAGCTCCTGCGCCTGCGCGGCGTCGCGCGCCTCGCGGAGGTCTCGCGCGAGTGCGTGGCCTACTTCGCCCGCAACGGGATCGAGGGGCCCCGCCCGCACGAGGCGAGCCAGGTCTCCAACGAGCTGCTCGCCCGCTGGCGCTCCTTCCCGGACGGCGTGAACTACGAGGTCGTGGACGCACCGGACGGCTGCTACCTCGTGGAGTACACGCTTGCCAAGGACAACTGGTACGAGCTCACGGGGGCGTGGCACCCGGACGACTCTGACCGCGACGACGGCTACCCCGGCTCGGAGCTGGCGGCCGGCCTCAGGTCGCTCCTCGAGGGCAGGCGCCACCTGCCCCCGCGCCCGGTGCCCGACGACCTCTTCGACCACCTGACGGACTTCTTCGGCTGGTCGCTCGACCAGCCGCCCATGCGCGCCCTCACGCGCTACCTCGACGCCCACGTCCCGGACGGCGAGGACGACTACGCCTACGCGAACGACGTCCTCGGCTTCGTCCAGGAGTGCCTGCACGTGGGGATGGGCGTCGACGAGATCGTCTGGGAGCTCTTCGACCGCGGCGCCTGCCCGGACGAGAGGAGCTTCGACGCCATGGAGTGGCTCGTCTGCCAGGTCGTCGACGGCATGCCGAGCTGGGCGTGCAACGGCTGGTCGCCCCGGGAGGCTCGCGAGCTCGCCGGGCGCGAGGGGGGCCGCGAGTGAGCGGGCGCGGCCGGCTGGCTGGCGGCTGCCTCACGAGGCGCGGCCTCCTGCGCCTCTCCGCCGGGGCGTGCGCCGCCGTCGCAGCCGTGGCGGCACCGGCTGCGCTCCTCGGCTGCTCCGTCGGGGCGGGTCCTGCCGGGGGGCTCTCCGAGACCACCTTCTTCGCCTTCGACACCATCGTCGACCTGCGCGCCTACTGCACGCAGGCGACGCTCGACCTCGCTCGGGACAGGTGCTCGTACTTCGAGGGGATCTTCGACGCGAGGACCGAGGGCACGGACGTCTGGCGGATCAACCACGCCGGGGGCGATGAGGTCGAGGTCGCGCAGGAGACCGCCGACGTCATCGAGCGCTCCCTCGCGTACTCGGAGGCCTCGGGCGGACTCTTCGACGTCACGGTCGGCTCGGTCTCCCTCCTGTGGGACTTCGACAACCAGGTGCGCCCCGACGACGCCGCCATCGAGGCCGCCGTCTCCCACGTGGGCTGGCAGGGCGTCTCCGTGAGCGGGCGCAAGGTGCGCCTCGCCGACCCCGAGGCCAAGGTCGACCTGGGCGGCATCGCGAAGGGCTACATAGCCGACGACCTCGCCGCGCTCCTCTCCGAGCACGGCGTCGCGAGCGGCATCCTGAACCTGGGGGGCAACGTCTACGCCTTGGGCGAGAAGCCCGACGGTAGTGCGTGGAGGGTCGGCGTCCGGGACCCCAACGCGCGCTCCGGCGCTTCGGACGGCTCCGCTTCCTCGCAGGAGGTGAGCGCCTACATCGAGTGCTCCGACCGCTCCGTCGTGACCTCCGGCCTCTACGAGCGTAGGTTCGAGAAGGACGGCGTCGCCTACTGGCACATCCTCGACCCGAGGACCGGCATGCCCGCCGAGAGCGACCTCGTGAGCTCGTCGATCCTCTCTGCGCGCTCCGTCGACGGCGACGCGTTCGCCACGGTCCTGTTCCTGCTCGGCAGAGACGCCGCGCTCTCGCTTGCGGAGTCGGAGCCCGCGATCGAGGGCGCGCTGCTCGAGGGCGCCGACGGCAACGTCACGAAGCTCTAGGGTTCGCGCGTCCCGCCTAACAAGGCACTAGTCAAGGGAGAAGATCGTGTCATCACAGTCCAGGCCATCCTCAGAGGTGGTTGGCGTCTCTCCCAAGCGACGGATCGAGCGCAGGGGCCAGATTCTCACTGGCCTCTGCGTCATGCTTGTCGTCGTCTTGGTGCTGACGCTCATCTTCATGGTGTGCTCGAGGGGCATCTCTACCTTCGCGAAGGACGGCATCCCGCTGGGGTCCTTCTTCGCTGGCACAACGTGGAACCCGCACCAGAACGGTGCCGACGGGGTCCCGCTCGTGGGCGCCCTGCCCATGATCGTCGGGTCCTTCTCGGTCACGCTGCTCTCGTGCCTGCTCGCGCTTCCGTTCGCGCTCGGCGCCTCCATCTTCGTGGTCGAGGTCGCCCCCGGCTTCGGCAGCCGCGTCTTCAGGCCGCTGACGGAGGTTCTCGTCGGCATCCCGTCCGTCGTGTTCGGCCTCGTCGGCCTCGGCGTCGTCGTCCCGTGGATGCGCGGCCTCGTCGGCGGCACGGGCTACGGCATCCTCTCCGCCTCGATCGTGCTCGCCGTCATGATCCTACCGACGATTACGTCGCTCTCGACCGATGCCCTCGCCGCCGTTCCCAATGCGTATCGCGACGGCTCGTACGGCCTGGGCTGCACGCGCTGGCAGACCGTCGTGGGCGTCGTGCTCCCGTCGGCGCTTCCCGACATCATGACCGCGGTCATCATGGGCATGAGCCGCGCGTTCGGCGAGGCGCTCGCCGTCCAGATGATCATCGGCAACGCGCCGCAGATGCCGGCCGGCCTGTTCACGCCCGCCTCCACGCTCACGTCCGTCCTCACCATGGGCATGGGCAACGAGGCCATGGGCACCGTCGCAAACGACGTGCTCTGGGCGCTCGCCATGGTCCTCCTGGCGATGTCCCTCGTCTTCATCCTCATCGTCCACCTCATCGGAAGGAAGGGGGGCGCAAAGCATGACTAGCAAAGACGCCACGGGCGAGAAGAACGCCCCCGTCGCAGCGACCGAGGGCCAGGCCACAGCCCCCTCTGCCGACTACACCGCCACCGTCAGGCGCGCCCGCGTCCAGGACAAGGCCGCGACCGTCATCCTCACGGCCATAGTCGCCCTCATCATCGCGGGACTCGCCACCATCATCGGCTACATCCTCGTGTCCGGTGCGGGCAAGCTCGTCGACCCCGGCTTCCTCACGAAGAAGCCGGAGCAGTTCAAGGCCGGCGGCGGCATCGGCCCCGAGCTCTTCAACTCGTTCTACCTGCTCATCCTCACGCTGCTCATCTCGATTCCCATCTCGCTCGGCGCGGCGATCTTCCTCACCCAGTACGCGCCGCAGGGCCCCGTCACCAACGTCGCCAAGACCGCGATCGAGACCCTGTCGAGCCTGCCTTCCATCGTCGTCGGCCTGTTCGGCATGCTGACGTTTGTGCTCACGTTCCACTGGGGCTTCTCCATCCTCTCCGGTGCCCTCGCGCTCACGATGTTCAACATCCCCATCCTCGTCCGCGTCATCCAGCAGGCGCTCGAGGCCGTCCCGCGCGACCAGTGCGACGCCGCGCTCGCGCTCGGCCTCACGCGCTGGGAGGCCACGGTC
>OMVS01000003.1 GCA_900314575.1 uncultured Olsenella sp.
GAACTTGCGATAGACGGAGTGGGGACGCCCACAACGCTGGCAGCGGTTCTGCTTGCGCGTCGAGAACTTCGGCTCGCGGTTCGCCTTGACGATCATCGAAGTCTTAGCCACAAATCCTCCTTCAGGAAGAGGCCCCGACCTCCTGCCGGGGCAACCTTACTAACTCCTACCTCTACTCCTGCTTGAACGGGAAGTGGAAGGCCTCGAGAAGCGCCCTTCCCTCCTCGTCCGTGGGAGCGGTGGTAACGATGGTGATGTCCATGCCGCGCGTGTGGTCGATCTTGTCGAAGTCGATCTCCGGGAAGATAAGCTGCTCGGTAACGCCCATGGAGTAGTTGCCACGGCCGTCGAAGCTCTTGGCGGACAGGCCGCGGAAGTCGCGGATGCGCGGGATGGCGATGGCGATCAGACGATCGAGGAACTCCCACATGCGGTCGCCGCGAAGGGTGACCTTGGCGCCGATGGCCTGACCCTGGCGCAGGTGGAAGGTCGCGATGGACTTACGGGCGTGGGTGACGAGCGGCTGCTGGCCGGTGATGGCGCGCAGGTCGGCGACGGCACCCTCGATGGCCTTGCTGTCCGTGGCGGCCTCGCCGACGCCCATGTTGACGACGATCTTCTCGATCTTCGGGATCATCATCACGTTGGCGTAGTTGTACTTCTTCTGGAGCTGGTCGCGGACCTCGTCGTAGTACTTGGTCTTCAGACGCGGGACGTACTTCTCCTCTGCCATGTTCACTCCTTCGATCATGGTGGACTTATGCGCGGGGATCACCTCGCGCCCCCTGGGTTGGCGCCCCAGGAGCCATTACGACGTCACGCGACAGACTAATCCCGCCTAGTGACGCAAGTTCAAATCATAGTGTTTCCGGCGCCCGGGCGCCAGTCGCCCGTCTTGACAAGGTGCTCTTCGCAATATCCCCACGTTTAGGGTCTGTCTCGCGGGTCTCCTCGCTATACGAAAAGGGCCTCCCCCCGAGAGGAGAGGCCCTTCCTTTTGCTGTCCTGGCTGCTAGAACCTGGCGCCGCACTTCTTGCAGACGCGAACGGGGTCACCGTTGTCATCGTGCTCGTGGCCGACGCGGGTCGGCTTGCCGCAGGAGGGGCAGACGAGCATGACGTTTGACACGTCGATCGCCGCCTCCTTCTGGACGATGCCGCCCTGCTGGTTCTGCTGGGTCGGGCGCTGGGCCTTCTTGACGATGGCCACGCCCTCGACGACGACCTTGCCCTCCTGGGGCAGGGCGCGCAGGACGGTGCCCTGCTTGCCCTTGTCCTTGCCGGAGATGACCTGGACCTTGTCGCCCTTCTTGACACTCATCTTAGGCATTCGTCCACGCCTCCTTACAGCGTCTCGGGTGCGAGCGAGACGATCTTCATGTACCTGCGGTCGCGCAGCTCGCGTGCCACGGGCCCGAAGATACGGGTGCCCTTGGGCTCGCCCTCCTTGTCGACCAGGACGCAGGCGTTCTGGTCGAAGCGGATGTAGCTGCCGTCCTTGCGGCGGGTCTCCTTGACGGTGCGAACGATAACGCAGCGTACGACGTCGCCCTTCTTCACGGAGCCACCGGGGGTCGCCTCCTGCACGGCGCACATGACCACGTCGCCGAGACCGGCATAGCGGCGCTTGGAGCCACCAAGGACCTTGATGCACTTCACACGCTTCGCGCCGCTGTTGTCAGCGACGTTGAGCATGGTCTCCATCTGAATCATTGCGAATCCTCCGAACCTAATCCCTGGAAGAGTCGCACCTTAAAGAGGTGCTCTCTCGGGAGCGGGTGTTTTCTACTACTTTGCGCGCTCCACGATCTCCACGACTCTCCAGCACTTGGTCTTGGAGAGGGGACGGGTCTCCATGACGCGAACGGTGTCGCCGAGGCCGCACTCGTTCTTCTCGTCGTGGCAATGGAGCTTCTTGTGCAGGGTCATCATCTTGCCGTACTTGGGGTGGTGCTTGCGGTAGGTGATCTGCACGGTGACCGTCTTGTCGCCGGAGCGAGAGATGACGACGCCGGTGCGGACCTTGCGTGCGTTCCTGTTATCGGTTTCAGCCATTGCTCTCTCCTACTTACTCGGCGGACTTGCTCTGGGCGATCTCGCGCGCGCGGATCTCGGTGAGGACGCGGGCGATGTCGCGCTTGACGAGCTTCACGCGCGAGGTGTTGTCCAGCTGGCTGGTGGCCATCTGGAAGCGCAGGTTGAAGAGCTCTGCGCGGCCATCCTCGAGCTTCTTGGCGAGCTCCTCATCGGAGAGCTCACGGATATCCTTGTACTTCATCTTTGACTATTCCTCCCCAGCCTGGTCGGCGCGGCTGACGATCTTGGTCTTGATCGGGAGCTTGTGCTGCGCGAGACGGAGGGCTTCCTTGGCGGTAGCCTCATCGATGTCAGCGATCTCGAACATGATGCGGCCCGGCTTGACGACGGCCACCCAGTCCTCCGGGTTGCCCTTGCCGGAGCCCATGCGGGTCTCCGCCGGCTTCTTGGTGATGGGCTTGTCGGGGAAGATCGTGATCCAGATCTTGCCGCCACGCTTCATCTCACGCGTGATGGCGATACGGGCGGCCTCGATCTGGCGGTTGGTGATCCAGTGGGCCTCCTCGGCGCGCAGGCCCCACTGACCGAAGTGGAGCTCGGTGTTGCCCTTGGCGTGACCCTTCATGGAACCGCGCTGCACCTTGCGGTGGAGCACTCGCTTAGGAGCTAGCATTAGCGGGCCCTCCTCTCATTGCGACCACGGCGAGGACGCGAAGAGCCCTCGAGCTCGGGCTTGGGAGCGGCCTGGCCGGGCAGCTTCTCGCCGAGGTAGATCCAAACCTTGATTCCGACGGCACCCATGCTCGTGCGAGCGGTGGCCTCGCCGAAGCCGATGCGGGCGCGCAGGGTGTGCAGGGGCACGCGGCCCTCGCGGTACCACTCGCGGCGACCCATCTCAGCGCCGTTCAGACGGCCGGAGCACTGGATGCGGATGCCCTTGGCGCCGGCCTTGCGGGCGCTCTGGACGGCCTTGCGCATGGCGCGGCGGAAGGCGACGCGGCCCTCGAGCTGCTCGGCCATAGACTGGGCGACGAGGGAGGCGTCGAGCTCGGGGCGCTTGACCTCGATGACGTCGACGTTGACCTCGCCCTTGTTGACCTTCGCGACCTTCTCGAGCTCGGAGCGCAGGGCGTCGATTTCGGCGCCCTTCTTGCCGATGACGATGCCCGGGCGCGCGGTGTAGATGGTGACCTTCACCTTGTCGCCGGCGCGCTCAATGTCGACGCGGGAGAGCGCGGCACGCGCGAGGCGCTTCTGCAGGAACTCGCGGATGGCGAGGTCGTTGCCGAGGGTCTCGGCGTAGTTCTTCTTATCGGCGTACCAACGGGAACGCCACTCCTCGGTGATGCCGAGGCGGAAGCCGGTAGGCTGAACCTTCTGTCCCATGCTTTCCCTACGCCTCCTTTCCAGGAGCGACGACGACGGTGATGTGGCTCGTGCGCTTGTTGATGCGCGACGCGGAGCCCTTGGCGCGCGGGCGGAAGCGCTTGAGCGTGGGGCCCTCGTCGACGTAGGCGGCCTTCACGACGAGCGTGTCGCGACGCAGGCCGTTGTTGTTCTCGGCGTTGGCCATCGCGGAGCGCAGGCACTTGGCCACGGGCTCGGCAGCGGCGACCTCGGAGAACTGCAGGATCTCGAGGGCCTTGTCGCAGGACTTGTTGCGGATCTGATCGACGACCAGGCGGGCCTTGCGCGGGGCGACGCGGACGTACTTCGCGACGGCCCTCACCTCGACGGCGCCGGTTTCGGTGTTGTTAGCCATTTACTCCCTAACCCCCTAATTGGCCTTGTGGCCACGGAACGTGCGCGTGGGGGCGAACTCGCCCAGCTTGTGACCGACCATGGACTCGGTGATATAGACGGGCACGTGCTTGCGGCCGTCGTGAACGGCGATGGTGTGGCCGACCATCTCGGGGAAGATGGTGGACGAACGCGACCAGGTCTTGATGACCTGCTTGTTGCCGGACTCGTTCATGGCAGCGACACGCGCGAGGAGACGAGTCTCTACGAACGGGCCCTTCTTGAGGCTTCTGCTCATTCTTTCCTACTCCTACTACTCGTGTTGGGCTACTTGGACTTGCGGCGACGGATGATGAGGCGGTTGGAGGCCTTCTTGGGATCGCGCGTCTTGTAGCCCTTCGTCGGCTTGCCCCACGGGGTGACGGAGGGACGGCCGGACGTGTGGTTCTTGCCCTCGCCGCCGCCGTGCGGGTGGTCGACGGGGTTCATGACCGTACCACGGACCGTCGGACGGACGCCCGCCCAGCGCTTGCGGCCGGCCTTGCCGACGACGATGTTGCCGTGGTCAGCGTTGCCGACGACGCCGACGGTGGCGCGGCAGGTGAGCAGCACGCGGCGCAGCTCGGAGGAGGGCATGCGCAGGATGGCGTAGTTGCCGTCCTTGCCCATGAGCTGCACGGAAGTGCCGGCCGAGCGGGCCATCGCGGCGCCCTTGCCGGGCTGGAACTCGACGGCGTGGACGAGCGTGCCGACGGGGATCTCGGAGAGCGGCATGCAGTTGCCGGGCTTGATGTCGACGCCGGAGGTGCCGGAGACGACCATGTCGCCCACGTGCAGGCCCTGCGGGGCCAGGATGTAGGCCTTGGCGCCGTCGACGTAGTGGAGCAGCGCGATGCGGGCGGAGCGGTTCGGGTCGTACTCGATCGTCGCGACCTTGGCCGGCACGTCGTCCTTGCGGCGCTTGAAGTCGATGACGCGGTACATGCGCTTGTGGCCGCCACCCTGGTGACGGGTGGTGATGCGACCGTTGTTGTTGCGGCCGCCCTTCTTGCGGAGCGGCTCGAGAAGAGACTTCTCGGGCTTGGTGGCCGTGATCTCCTCGAAGTCGGAGACCGTCTGCCAACGCCTGCCGGCGCTGGTCGGCTTGAGGTGCTTGACTGCCATTGACTCTTTTCCCTTCTTGTCCGTTGGCCGACCCGCTCAGGGAATCGGTGGGTCGACACCGGATTACCACGGAGCCGCGCGTATCCATACCTTGCGCGGCAAGAGACCCGCCCCCTCTCGCGAGGGGACGGGAGGTTACCTACTCAGCGGCCTGCTGGTCGTTGGCGAAGATCTCGATCGACTCGCCCTCCTTGAGGGTGACGATGGCCTTCTTCCACTGGCGGGTCTTGCCCTGCTGCATGCGCACGCGCTTGTTCTTGGGCTTGACGTTGACCGTGTTGACCTTGACCACGTGGACGCCGAAGATCTTCTCCACGGCGTCACGAATCTCCTCCTTGGGTGCAGTGCGGGCAACCTCGAAGGTGTACTTGCCCTGCTCCATGAGGTCGTAGGAGCGCTCGGAGACGACCGGGCGGATGATCACGTTGTAGACGGAGTTCATTATGCGAGCACCTCCTCGAGCTGCTTGGCAATGTCGACCGTCATGACCAGGGCCTTGTTGTCGACAAGGATGCGGGTGTTGACCTCGGTGACGCCGAAGACCTCGGCACCGGGGATGTTGCGGAAGGAGAGGTAGGTCTCCACGTCGTCGTCGGGGACGACGATGGTGACGCGCTTGCCCTCCAGGCCGAGCGCCTTGAGGACGGAGACGGCCTTCTTGGTGCTGGGCTCCTCGAAGGTGAGGGAGTCGAGCAGGACGAGCTCGGAGTCGGCCAGCTTGCCGGAGAGCGCGGAGCGCATGGCGAGCTTCTTCTCCTTGTTGTTGGCACGCTTCTCGTGGCCGTGAGGCGTGGGCCCGAAGACAACGCCGCCGCCGGTGAACTGCGGCGCGCGGATGGTGCCCTGACGGGCACGGCCGGTACCCTTCTGGCGGAACGGCTTGACGCCGCCACCGGAGACGGCGGAGCGGTTCTTGGTCGAGTGGGTGCCCTGGCGCAGGCTGGACTCGTAGGCCACGACGACCTGGTGCATCACGGGGATGTTCGGCTCGATGCCGAAGACGCCGTCGGCGAGCTCGACCTCAGCGGCCTTGCCCCCCTCAACGTTCTTTACTTCTACCTTGGACATGTGTCCTCCTTGTTAGCCTAAAGGTTTGCGTGTGGCTTTAGGCCATGCGGACCTGGACGAGAGCGTTCTTGCCGCCGGGGACAGCGCCCTTGACGAGCATGAGGTTCTGCTCAGCATCGATGCTGACGAGCTTGAGGTTCTTGACGGTGACGCGGGCGTCGCCCATGTGACCGGCCATGTGCAGGCCCTTGCGGACTCGCGCCGGGTAGGCGCACTGGCCGATGGAACCCGGCTCGCGCTGGTTGCGGGAGCCGTGGGCCATGGGGCCGCGGGAGAAGTTCCAGCGCTTGATGGTGCCCTGGAAGCCCTTGCCCTTGGACACGCCGATGACGTCGACGCTCTTGACGTCGGCGAAGTCGGAGACGGTGACCTTGTCGCCGCACTTGAAGTCCTCGCCGTTCTCGACGCGGACCTCGCGGAGGTAGCGCATCGGCTCGACGCCGGCCTTGTTGAAGTGCCCGGCCATGGGCTTGTTGACGCGCTTCGCCTTGATGTCGCCAAAGCCGATCTGGACGGCGTCGTAGCCGTCGGTCGCCTTGGTCTTCACCTGCGACACCGTGCAGGGGCCTGCCTGGATGACGGTGACGGGAACGACGTTATCGTCTTCGTCCCACACCTGAGTCATCCCGATCTTGCGGCCAAGAATCGTGCTGACCATACTCGTTCCTTACCCTCGGTGGTCATGGGACCCAAGGGCGCCCTCGCGCCTTCCCCAGCGGACCACATCTTGTAGTCGCGCGCAGCCGAGACATGACTGTCCTAGTTACGCAGCCGTTCCATATTACACGCGCGCCGCGCGCTTCACAATGTCTTCGCAGAAGTCTCTCCCCATCTAGCAGGGGCTCCGCATTCCACTGTCCCGGGCGTATCTATGCCCCCTCGCGGCCCTTCTGGCGCGGCCGCAGCCTCCTCTGGGCCAAGGCACGCCAAGCGAGGAAGCAGGCGATGGCGCCTGCGCTCATGGCCGCGCCCGCCTTGAGGCCGGGCGTCTCGTAGGTCAGAGTGATGACGTGTTCGCCGCGGGTGACGTCAACGCCGCAGAAGGCGCCGTAGATCCTCCTGAGCTCGACGGGCTCGCCGTCCACCTCGGCACTCCAACCCTTCTCGTAGGGCACGCGGAGGAACACCGCCTCGTCCCTCGCGGCGCTGAAGCCCACCCTCACCCTTCCGTCACGCACGTCGAGGGACCGCTGGCCGAGGTCCAGGCCATTCAGGCCGCGGGAGAGGACGCCCTCGTCGAGCGTCACGACGCGCAGCAGCCTGGAGACGTCCTCACCGAGCTGCAGCTCGCGCAGGCCCTCGACGCTCGAGTCCAGGGTCGACGAGTCGTAGTCGAGCTCCACGGTGAGGACCTCTCCTGCCTGATGCGTCCCGAGGCAGATGACGTTGTTGTCGAACGCGCCGCCGAAGCACTGCACGCACGTCCCGTTGACCAGGACCCTTCCGCTCACGCACTTGCCCCTGCTCGAGATCTCGGTCTGCAGGGGAAGGTAGACGTAGGGCGTGCCCGTCGCCAGCACCTCGACCGTGAAGGTGCGGCGCAGCGTGCCCGGCGCGTCAGAGTCCGCGAGGCGCACGCGGTCCTCCACGTAGGGCGCCTCCGAGGAGCCGGTGGCGTCGGCGAACATCGCGACCTGGTTGGCGATGGCGTCCTCGGACCACGAGACGGAGCCGCTCGCCTCGGAGGCGAGCCCGTGGGCGAACGTCACGCCGTGCTCGTAGCGATGGACGGTGTGGCCGACTATCCCCTCGGAGGCCACGTCCGTCGCACCCGGGACCTCGCCCTCGTCGATGACGTAGTCCACGCCGATCAGAGAGTCGGTCAGCTCCATGGGGCAGTTGTAGAAGTAGCCGAAGTAGCTCCGCTTGGACCTGGAGTAGCCAAGCGCCTGCATGAGCGTAACCGCGTCATCCGTGACCGTCGAGGAGTACTCGCTCATCCCCTGCGAGGGGATCGTGAAGCCCTCCGCGGTGGTGGCACCATCGTACCTGCGGAGGCCCATGTAGCCGACGGACGCCTGCCCCACCATGAGCGACGCCTCCTCTCCTGCGGCCACGCCGGCGTCCGCGTAGACCTCGTCGTAGACCCCGCGCAGGGCCGTGAGGTAACCGCGGTAGAAACCCGAGGTGGTCTTGCAGCGGGAGAAGGCGCACCGGGCGTCGAAGCCGCACTCTGCGCACGCCAGGGCGACCACGAGCACCGAGGCCGCGACGGCCGGCCATGATGTCGGGCAGCCGCCGCGCGCGGGGCGGTTGGCGAGCTCGAGGGCCGCCTCAAGGACCGCCGGCTCCACGAGCAGGGCGCCCACCCCCACGCAGGCGTTGCGCAGCGTACCCTCCGGAGCCGAGCCGCCCGCGACGAGGCACCAGGTGGAGAGGCCCACGAGCAGCGCCGCCCCGGCGGCGGAGCCGGCGACGAGCATCCTGCGCTCGCGATCCGCCAACGGGCAGACCCCGTCGGCCGCCTCGCGCGCCACGACGACGAGCGCGAACGAGATGACGAAGGCGTGCCGGTAGAAGAAGGAGTCCGCCTTGCGCAGGACGCTCCACAGGTTCATGGCCCCCATCACGAGGGTGCCCGAGAACACGAACATGAGCAGCAAGGCAAGGGTCAGCCTGCGCGAGCGGCCCACGCGCCTGTTGGCGAGGCCAGCGATTGCGAGGACGAGCGGGAGCGCTCCCGTGAAGATGCAGGGGACGTTCGCCCAATCGTCGGGGGGCACGGTACCCGCCGCGTAGTACGCGAACAGGTCCTGCGGCCAGAGGACGCAGGTGTCGTCGAGGAGCACGTGCGCCGAGAGGTCCCCCTCGACCCCCTGGAGGAGCCCCAGCACCGCCGGCAAGAACACGACCGCGCTCGCCGCGAGCCCCAGCGCCATGGTGAGCGCGTAGCGCCCCAGCGTGCGCCACGCGCGCCTCTCGCCCGCGGGCTCCCCCTGGACGCACACGAGGACGTAGGCGACCGAGAAGAGACAGGCCATGTAGCTCGTGTACCAGTTGAACAGCGTCGCACACGCGACTGCGGAGAAGAGCGTCAGGCAGCGGCCGTCGTGGACGAGCCGCCAGGTCCCGAGCGCCACCAGGGGCAGCATGTAGACGCCGTCGAGCCACATGACGTTGCTCGCCTGGCACACGGCGAAGCCGCAGAGCGCATAGCACGTCGAGAGGACGAGGCTCAGCATCCCTTGGGAGAAGCGCCTGCGCAGGAAGGCGTAGCAGGTGAGCCCGGCCAACGAGAGCTTCCCCAGGACCGCCACGGAGAAGAAGAGCGGCACGTCGGCGTAGTCGAAGAGCGCGAGCAGCAGGTTGAAGGGACTCGAGAGGTAGTAGGCGAAGAGCGCAGCCGTGCCACCACCCATGCCGTGGGAGAAGGAGTAGAACAGCGAGCCCTGCCCGTGCATAACCTGGCAGAGCCATCCGAAGAACCCGACGTACTGGATGTGCATGTCCGAGATTGAGACGGTCAGATCCCCGAAGGGGTAGATCCCGAGACTCCAGAAGACCACGCAGAGCACGCCGAGGGGGATGAGTGCCGAGAGCGCATACTCCCACAGGCACCGGTCGCGCACGTCCTCCGACGCGCGCGGCGACGCCACGGCCGCCCCCTCCCCCGTCTCGAGCGGCGCCTTCGCGTCTGTGCGCGTCATCGTGCGTCCCCGTCGAGAAGCGCGCTCCCGCCCGGACCCAGCGCCATGAGCGCCCGGCGCTCGACGTCACGTCCCCCCGAGAGGTAGAACTCGGGGAAGCCCTTGAGGGTGGGATCGAGGCACCGCGATGGGTCGTCAAGACCGCCCGGGTGGAACAGGAACTCGATTCCCATTCCACGCTCCTCGGCAAGCCTGGCGTAGGCAGGGAAGACCGCGCGCACCCGCCCCTCGCTCATGGAGCCCGAGAAGAGCACGCCGCAGAACAGGGCGCTCACCTCCTCGTAGTCTGCGAGCAGCCGCCTGTCGCGCCCCCAGCACCAGTTGAGGACCAGGTGCTTCGCCCAGTTGATCGGTCGGATCGAGGCGAGTATGGCGGGCTTTAGGAAGGGCGCGGTCGGCTCAGCGGGGATGCGCAGGTACTCGAGGTGGAAACCGCCCTCGCGCACGGCGGCGAACGTTGCCGCGAAGACCGCCGGAATCAGCTGGAAGTGCTGGTGCCCGTCGACCCTGAGGCGGCTCGCCTCCTCGGGGAAGCGGCCCACGAAGCGGGCGACCTGGGCGGCGACCTCGAGGCCGATCTGCCGTCTCAGCTCCTCCGAACCCGGTGCCTCCGTACGTGCGAGGAGCTCGGCGAACCCGCGGCAGAACATGCCCCTCCCGTCGACGAGCAGCGGGATGCTGGCTGGGTCCGCGCAGCAAGGGCCCTCGACCAAGTTGAGGTGAACGCCGATCCTCACGCCTTCGGGCCTGGCGTCCAGGAGCCGTGCGCACTCCTCGAAGCACGGGCTCGTGACCATCACGGAGGTGGAGTTGAGCGCACCGCCCTCGGCGCACGAGAGGATCGCCTTGGACTGCTCGGCGTCTATGCCGAAGTCGTCCGCGTGGAACACTACCTTCATTTCTCTTCGACTCCTCGGTCCGGCCACGCGCCGCCCGTCGCCCCGTCGCACGCGGAGCGGACGACTGTGTAGGCGCAGCGACGCTTTCAGAGGACCCGTTTATCGACGGTTATCATCAGCTAAGGTTATCATCGTTCGAGTCTCGGCCGGCGTCATGGCCGAGACCACCGCCCGAACGCACAAAGGGATCTCATGGACCTCTCCGTCATAGTCCCCTGTTACAACGAGGCTGAAAGCCTCCCGTCCTTCGTAGACGCCGCCACGTCCGCCCTCTCGCAGCTGGGAGACTCTTGGGAGCTGATCTTCGTGAACGATGGCTCCTCTGACGGCACCGAGGGCCTCCTGAGGGCGTTCGTCGGCTCTGGGCGGGCTCCGCACGCGACCCTCGTTAACTTCTCGCGCAACTTCGGCAAGGAGCCGGCGCTCCTCGCTGGGCTCAGACAGGCGCGCGGGTCGGCCGTCGCCTTCATCGACGCGGACCTCCAACAGCCTCCCGCGACGCTGGTCGAGATGTACCGCCTGCTCGAAGGGCACGACGAGTACGACGTCGTCGCCGCCTGCCAGCGCGAGCGACCGGACCACTCGCTCAAGAGTCGCCTCAGCGCAGGGTTCTACGGCCTCTTCAACCGTGTGTCCGACGTTACCCTCGAGCCCGGCGCCTCTGACTTCCGCGTCTTCCGTCGCGAGGTCGCAGATGCCCTCCTGTCGCTTCCCGAGTGCCACCGCTTCACCAAGGGGCTCTTCGCCTGGGTCGGCTTCAGGACGCTTCCCTACCCCTACGCTCCCGACGAGCGCGTCTCCGGCAAGAGCAGGTGGAGCATGCGGGGGCTCACCCGCTACGCTCTGGAGGGGATGGTATCGTTCACTACCGTCCCCCTGCGCATCTCGGGCTACGTGGGCGCCGTCGCCGCCGTCGTCGGCTTCGTATACATCATCTTCGTCCTCGTCGACGCGCTCGTCCTGCGCAACACGCCCGCCGGCTATCCCACGCTCCTCTCCGTGATGCTCCTGCTCGGCGGCCTCATCCTGCTCTCCCTCGGCATAATCGGTGAGTACGTGGCCCGCATCTACCTCGAGGGCAAGCGCCGTCCCGCCTACATCGCCGCCTCCATCGTCAGCTCCGACGCGACGAATGAGGACGAACGCCCCACGGCATCGGGCATGGACGCGCGCGTTCCCACCCCCACGCGCTAGCTCCCCTCATACGAACCGACGAGAAGGCCCCCGCCTCGTGAGACGGGGGCCTTCCTGCGCGGCGCGGGGAGGCCTGACGAAGGCACCCAACGCCCGCAAAACGAGAGGGCGGCCCCGGACTCGTCATCCGGGGCCGCCCCTGGTCAGACCTTCTGACCTGGCCTAGAGCTTGATCTCGATGTCGACGCCGGCAGGGAGGTCGAGACGCATCAGCGAGTCGACGGTGCTGCTGGACGGGTCGAGGATGTCGATGAGACGCTTATGGGTGCGCATCTCGAACTGCTCGCGCGAGTCCTTGTCCTTGTGCGGCGAGCGGATGACCGTGTAGAGGTTGCGCTCGGTGGGCAGGGGGATGGGGCCCGAGACGCGGGCGCCGGTCTTCTGCGCGGTGTCGACGATGAGCTTCGCGGACTGATCCACTACCTCGTGGTCGTAGCCCTTGAGGCGGATCCTGATCTTCTGGCTGGACACTTCAGTACCTCCATGAACGAGCACCTGGTGCTCTGACTAATCTGACTAGGACTCCTTGCCGCCGTTCTTGCTCACGATCTCGTCGCGGACGGCCTTGGGAACGGGCTCGTAGGCGTCGAACTGCATCGTGTAGCTCGCGCGGCCCTGAGTCTGGGAGCGGAGGTCGGTGGCATAGCCGAACATCTCGCCCAGGGGCACCTTCGCGCGGATGACCTTGGTGTTGGAGCGATCCTCCATGCCCTCGATCTTGCCGCGACGGCTGGACAGGTTGCCCATGACGTCGCCCATGTACTGCTCGGGGGTCTCGACCTCGACCTTCTCGACGGGCTCGAGCAGGACCGGGTCGGACTCCTGCAGGGCCTTCTTGATGGCCATGGAGCCGGCGACCTTGAAGGCGGCCTCGGAGGAGTCGACCTCGTGGTAGGAGCCGTCGACGAGGGTGACCTTGATGTCCTGGACCGGGTAGCCGGCGATGACGCCGGAGTTCAGCGCCTCCTGGATGCCCTTGTCGACAGAGGGGATGTACTCCTTGGGCACGGAGCCGCCAACGGTGGCGTCGACGAACTCGTAGCCGAAGCCGGGCTCCATGGGCTCGAGGTCGATGACGGCGTCGCCGTACTGGCCGCGGCCGCCGGACTGGCGGACGAACTTGCCCTGGACGCCCTTGACGGCGTGGCCAGCGGTCTCGCGGTAGGCAACCTGCGGCTTACCGACGTTGCAGTCGACCTTGAACTCGCGGCGCAGGCGGTCGATGATGATCTCGAGGTGCAGCTCGCCCATGCCGGCGATGATGGTCTGACCGGTCTCCTGGTCGGTGTGGACCTGGAAGGTCGGGTCCTCCTCGGCGAGCTTCTGCAGGCCGACGCTCATCTTGTCCTGCTCGGCCTTGGTCTTGGGCTCGACGGCGACGTCGATGACGGGGTCCGCGAACTCGATGGACTCGAGGATGATCGGGTGCTGCTCGTCGGCCAGGGTGTCACCGGTGGTGGTGTTCTTGAAGCCCACCGCGGCGACGATGTCGCCGGCGGAGCACGCATCGCGGTCGACGCGGTCGTTCGCGTTCATCTCGAGGATCCTGGAGAGGCGCTCGCGGTCGTCCTTGTTCACGTTGTAGACGTAGGAGCCCGAGTCGAGGTGGCCGGAGTACACGCGGAAGTAGGTCAGCTTTCCGACGTAGGGGTCGGTCATGATCTTGAAGGCCAGGGCGCTGAAGGGCTCCTTGATGTCAGCCTTGCGGGTGATCGTCTCGCCGGTCTTGGGGTCCGTGCCCTCGACGGGCGGGATGTCGAGCGGCGACGGCAGATAGTCGACGACGGCGTCGAGCAGCTCCTGGATGCCCTTGTTCTTGTAGGCGGAGCCCACGAAGACGGGGTTGAGCTGGTTGGAGATGACGCCGGCGCGGATGGCGGCCTTGAGCTCGTCGACCGTGACCTCCTGCTCGTCGAGGACCTTCTCCATGAGCTCGTCGGAGAACTCGGACGCAGCCTCGAGGAGCTCCTCGCGCTTCTCGGCGACGATGTCAGCGAACTCGTCGGGAATCGCGTCCATGGCCTCCGGGTAGATCATGCCCTTGGAGTCCTCCTTGAAGTCCCACGCGGTCATCGTGACGAGGTCGATGAGGCCCCAGAAGTTGCTCTCGGAGCCCATGGGAACCTGCGCGGCGACGGCGTTGGCGCCAAGGCGCTCCTTCATGGTGTCGATGGCGTGCCAGAAGTCGGAGCCCACGCGGTCGAACTTGTTGATGAAGGCAATGCGCGGGACGTTGTAGTTGGCAGCCTGGCGCCAGACGGTCTCGGACTGCGGCTGGACGCCGGCGACGGCGTCGAAGACGGCGACGGCACCGTCGAGGACGCGCAGGGAGCGCTCGACCTCGGCCGTGAAGTCAACGTGCCCCGGCGTGTCGATGATCTGGATGACGTAGTCCTTCCAGAAGCACGTGGTGGCCGCGGAAGTGATGGTAACGCCGCGCTCCTGCTCCTGGACCATCCAGTCCATGGTGGCAGCGCCGTCGTGGACCTCGCCGATCTTGTGCGTCTTGCCCGTGTAGTACAGGATGCGCTCGGTCGTGGTGGTCTTGCCGGCGTCGATGTGGGCCATGATGCCGATGTTGCGAAGCTTGTGAAGGTCGTACTTGTTCTTAGCCATGTGTCGCTAGCCCCTTAGAAACGGTAGTGCGAGAAGGCGCGGTTGGCCTCGGCCATCTTGAACAGGTCCTCGCGACGCTTGACGGAGGCGCCGACGCCGTTCGCGGCGTCCATGATCTCGTTGGCGAGGCGCTCGGCCATGCTGTTCTCCTTGCGGGCACGGCTGAAGTTGACGATCCAACGGATGGCGAGGGTCGTGGCACGACGGGAGTTGACCTCCATGGGCACCTGGTAGGTGGCGCCACCGACACGCTTGGGCTTGACCTCGAGGGTCGGGCGGACGTTGTCCATGGCCTTCTTGAAGACGGCCAGCGGGTCGGACTCGGTCTTCTTCTGGACGAGGTCGAAGGCGGTGTAGACGATGCGCTCTGCGGTGGCCTTCTTCCCGTCAAGCAGGACCTTGTTGATGAGCTGGGTCACGAGACGGTTGTTATAGACGGCGTCGGGAGTTACCTCACGACGGACTGCTGCTGCACGACGCGGCATATGATATCTCCTCTAATCAAGATTCCGGATTCGCCTGGAGTCCCTACTCCTTGGGGCGCTTGGCACCGTAGCGGGAGCGGGCCTTCTTGCGGTTCTGGACTGCAGCGCAGTCATAGGCGCCGCGGATGACCTTGTAGCGGACACCGGGGAGGTCACGGACGCGGCCGCCGCGGACGAGCACGATCGAGTGCTCCTGGAGGTTGTGGCCCTCGCCGGGGATGTAAGCGGTGACCTCGATGCCGTTGACGAGACGGACACGCGCGACCTTGCGGAGGGCGGAGTTCGGCTTCTTCGGCGTGGTGGTGAAGACGCGGGTGCAGACGCCACGCTTCTGCGGGTTGTGCTGCAGCGCTGCGTTCTTCGACTTCGAGGCAGTACGGGTGCGCCCCTGGCGTACGAGCTGGTTGATAGTAGGCAAAGCTCTCTCCTTCTCAGAGACATACGGATGGCGGTGCGCGAGCACCTATGTATCAGGGACGACGCAGCACCGCCCTCCCGGATTGTCTATCTGCGCACGTGTCCCCTCCTGGCGGCACGCGGAGAAACTTTACGCCCACGCACCGCTGTTGTCAAAATACCACGGAGCCGGGCGTATCCACATTCCACGAGAGCTGCACAAGGAAGATGATGAAGGCCCCCGCCGGTCGTGCCGGCAGGGGCCTCCTCGTCTCTCTCGTACGGGCCCGCAGTTATCGCGAGCCTAGGTCGGGGCTACTCCTCCTTGGAGCCCTCGCCCTGCTCGCTCTCCCCCTCGTGCTTTACGACCTGGGAAAGAAGGTCATCCAAGGACCCGAGGTCCTCGTTGATGACGCCGTCCGCCAGCTCGGAGCCGTCGGCGGAGCTCCCGCCGATAAGCTCGTCGTCTTCGTAGTGGCGCTTCGCGGGAGCCGCCGTGCCCAGCATGACGTCGTCGCTGTCGGGCGAGAAGACCATGTTGAGCAGCTGCGAGAGGTCCTCGGCGTCCGCCTCGTCGTCGTCCGGCTCGAGGATGTAGAGAAGGCCACGAGCTTCGAGGCCGTCGCGCAGCTCCTCGATCGCCTTGGCGCCGATGCCGTCGATCCTGAGCAGATCGTCCTCGGTCTTGCCGATAAGGTCGCCGACCGTCTCGATGCCCACCTCGCTGAACTTGTTGGTCCAGCGCTGCGAGACGCCCAGGTCGTCGAAGAGGTAGAGCTTCGCCTCCTCGCTCGTGAGCGTGCGGCCGTTCTTGGAGTAGACCCCGCCGTAGCCGTAGTCGTCACCGACCCAGTCGAGCTGCTTGGGCAGCTGCTCCTCGAGCTCCTTCAGAGAGTCCGGCGCCCACTCGGGCAGGTTCTTGGCAAGCGGCGACGTGGGTCCCTCGATCCGCTGGCCGTGGTAGGTGAGCTCCACGTCGTTGTAAGCCTTGAGACCGGTGCCCGCCGGGATCTTCTTGCCCACGATGACGTTGGACTTGAGGTCCAGCAGGTGGTCGACATCGCCCTCGATGGCGGCCTCGGTGAGGACGCCCGCGGTACGGATGAACGACGCGCTCGAGAGCCAGGAGTCGATCGAGCTCGCGACCTTGAGGGTGCCCAGGATGACGGGCTCGGCCTCGGGAGGCGTGCCACCGGCGAGCGTGATGTTGCGAACGGTCTCGGCGAAGACGTAGCGGTCCACGTACTGGCCGAGCAGGTAGGTGGAGTCGCCCGGGTTGGTGACCTGGACGCGGCGCAGCATCTGGCGAGCGATGACCTCGATGTGCTTGTCGTTGAGGTCGACGCCCTGGGAGGTGTAGACGTCCTTGACGGACTCGACGAAGGTGTGCATCGTCGACTCGATGTCGGTCAGCGTGCGGAGCTTGCGGAAGTTCACGAAGCCATAGGTGATCTGGTCTCCCGCGCGGACGTCGACGCCGTCCTCGATGCCGGGCATGAAGCGCACCGACGCGGGAACGCGCTTCTCGACCAGGATGCGCGAGTTGTCCTCGGGGTCCAGGATCTGGAGGAGGTACTCGGTCTGCTCGGGGATGATGCGGAGCCGGCCGGAGACGCTCGCGAGGTCGGCGGCGCGACCGAGGATCTTCTCGTTGACGTTGCCGACGACGTCGAACATGCGGGCGACGGTCGGGAGGCCCTGCGTGATGTCCTCGGCGCCTGCGACGCCGCCGGAGTGGATCGTGCGCATCGTGAGCTGGGTGCCGGGCTCGCCGATCGACTGCGCGGCGATGATGCCGACAGCCGTGCCGATGTTGACCGGGCGACGCGTGGCCAGGTCCCAGCCGTAGCACTTCTGGCAGACGCCGTACTTGGAGCGGCAGGTGAGAAGGGCCCTGAGCTCCACCTTGCGCAGGCCGGCGTCCCACAGGCGCTGGAGGTCGGCCTTGGACTCGATGTAGCCATCCTTGGCGATGAGTACCTCGCCGGTCTCGGGGTCGACGATGTCATTCAAGGCGCAGCGCCCGATGAGGTCGGTGTCGAGCTCGGTCGCTCCGGGCTTCATGAGGTTGTAGGTGACGCCCTCGTCGGTGCCGCAGTCCTCCTCGCGGACGATGACGTCCTGGGCCACGTCGACGAGCCTGCGGGTGAGGTATCCGGAGTCTGAGGTGTGCGACGCCGTGTCGACCAGGCCCTTGCGGGCGCCGTAGGTGGAGATGAAGTACTCGAGCGGCTGCAGTCCCTCGCGGAAGTTGGCCTTGATCGGCAGGTCAATCGTGTCGCCGGACATGTCGGCCATGAGGCCACGCATGCCTGCGAGCTGGCGGAGCTGCGTCTTGGAGCCACGGGCGCCGGAGTCGGCCATCATGTAGATGGGGTTGTCCTCGGCGAAGCCCTCGAGCATCTTGGAGCCGAGCTCGTCGGTGCACTCCGTCCAGGCGTTGACGACCTCCTTGTGACGCTCCCTCTCGGCGAGGAAGCCGTCCTCGTAGTACTCGTTGATCTGGTCGACCTTGTCCTGTGCCTCGTCGAGCATCTGCTGCTTCTCGGCGGGGATGACGGCGTCCCAGACGGAGACGGTCAGGCCCGCGCGGGTAGCGTAGTGGAAGCCGGTCTGCTTGATGGCGTCCAGTATCGGCTCGACGTCGGAGGTCGAGTAGCGGTCGCAGCAGTCGTTGACGAGCTTGGAGATGTCGCCCTTGTTCATCTTGTAGTTGATGAAGGGGTAGTCAGCGGGCAGGCACTGCTCGTTGAAGATGACGCGGCCGATCGTGGTCTCGAAGCGCACCGAGCCCTCGGTGACGTCGAAGTCCACGGCATGGCCCCACTTGTCGAGCGTGCGGAAGATCCTGCGTCCGCCCTCGACGACGTTGGCGTCGACTGCGTTGACGCGGACCTTCACCATGGCCTGGATGTCGACGTTGTCGCGGTTGTCGTAGGCCAGGATGGCGTCCTGGAAGCCGGCGAACACGCGGCCCTCGCCCTCGACGCCGGCCTTGGCGCTCGTCAGGAAGTAGGTGCCGAAGACCATGTCCTGCGAGGGGACGGTCAGCACCTTGCCGGACGCCGGCGAGCGCAGGTTGTTGGTCGAGAGCATGAGGACGCGGGCCTCGGCCTGTGCCTGCGTGGAGAGCGGCACGTGCACGGACATCTGGTCGCCGTCGAAGTCGGCGTTGAAGGGAGCGCACACCAGCGGGTGCAGGTGGATCGCCTTGCCCTCCACGAGGACCGGCTCGAAGGCCTGGATGGAGAGCCTGTGCAGGGTCGGCGCGCGGTTGAGCAGGACGAGCTTGTTCTTGATGACCTCGTCGAGCACATCCCACACGGCCGCGGAGCCGCGGTCGATGGCGCGCTTGGCGCCCTTGATGTTCTCGACCTTGCCGAGCTCGACCAGACGGCGCATGACGAAGGGCTTGAAGAGCTCGAGGGCCATGGTCGACGGGAGGCCGCACTGGTGCAGCTTCAGCTGGGGGTCGGTGACGATGACGGAGCGGCCGGAGTAGTCGACGCGCTTGCCGAGCAGGTTCTGGCGGAAGCGGCCCTGCTTGCCCTTGAGGGACTCGGCGAGCGACTTCAGCGGCCTGCCGCCGCGACCCGTGACGGGACGACCGCGACGACCGTTGTCGAAGAGGGCGTCGACGGACTCCTGGAGCATGCGCTTCTCGTTGTTGACGATGATCGCGGGGGCGTCGAGGTCGAGCAGCCTCTTGAGGCGGTTGTTGCGGTTGATGACGCGACGGTAGAGGTCGTTCAGGTCGGACGCGGCGAAGCGGCCGCCGTCGAGCTGCACCATCGGGCGCAGGTCGGGCGGGATGACCGGGATGACGTCCAGGATCATGTTAGCCGGGTCGTTGTTGCCCTTGAGGAAGGCGTCGACGACCTCGAGGCGCTTTACGGCCTTCTCCTTCTTCTGCTTCTGGGCGTCGTCGGAGGCGACGATGGCGCGCAGCTCCTCGGCCTCCTTGGGGAGGTCGATGCCGCGGAGCAGCTCACGGATGGCCTCCGCGCCCATGCCGCCCTTGAAGTAGATGGAGTAGTAGCGCTTCATCTCGGTAAAGAGGGTCTCGTCGGCGACGAGCTGGCGCACCTCGAGCTTCATGAACTCGTTGTAGGCCTCGGTGCGGAGCTGCTTCTCCTCCTCGTACTCCTCCTCGATGTCGGCGACCTCCGCCTTGATCTCGTCGGCGGAGAGGGGCTCGATGTCGGAGAACTCCTCGCCCTCGGGGCGCTCGCCCTGCTCGCGGACGCGGGCGATCTCGTCGTCACGCTCGGCGTCGAGCTCCTCGAGGTCGGCGGCGAGCTCCTCCTTGAGGTCGGCGGCGTCGACCTCGCGGGCCTCGGTGTCGATGCTCGTGATGATGTAGCTGGCGAAGTAGAGGACCTTCTCGAGGTCCTTGCTCTTGATGTCGAGAAGGCGCGCGAGCGGGAAGGTCGTGGGGCTCTTGAAGTACCAGATGTGGCTCACGGGCGCCGCGAGCTCGATGTGACCCATGCGCTCGCGGCGGACCTTGGCGGAGGTGACCTCCACGCCGCAGCGCTCGCAGATGATGCCGCGGAAGCGGATGCCCTTGTACTTACCGCAGGCGCACTCCCAGTCCTTGACCGGCCCGAAGATCTTCTCGCAGAACAGGCCGTCCTTCTCGGGCTTGAGCGTGCGGTAGTTGATCGTCTCCGGCTTCTTGACCTCGCCGTGCGACCAGCTCCTGATCTCGTCGGCGGAGGCGAGCGAGATCTTTATGGCATCGAAGTCAGTGGTGTCGAAATCAGCCACGTTCGCTACTCCTTATCAGTCTTGGTTGCGTCGCCGACGAGGTCCTCGTCCGCGGTCGCGGAGGGGGCCACGGCGCCGATCAGGTCGTCCGCGCTGTTGGCGCCAGCGAGCACGTCGAGGGGATCCTCGACCGTCTCCTCCTGGGCCGCGTCGGAGCGACGCGGCTCCTCGCGGTACTTGAGCGGCTCGATGTCCAGGGCGAGGGAGCGGATCTCCTTGACGAGGACCTTGAAGGACTCGGGGATGCCGGGGTCGGGCACGTTCTCGCCCTTGACGATGGCCTCGTAGGTCTTGACGCGGCCGTTGGTGTCATCGGACTTGACCGTGAGGAGCTCCTGCAGCACGTTGGCGGCGCCGTAGGCGTACAGGGCCCAGACCTCCATCTCGCCGAAGCGCTGGCCACCGAACTGGGCCTTGCCGCCGAGCGGCTGCTGGGTGACGAGGCTGTAGGGGCCGGTCGAGCGCGCGTGGATCTTGTCGTCGACCATGTGGCCGAGCTTCAGGATGTAGGAGGTGCCCACCGTGATCTTGCTCTTGAAGGGCTCGCCGGTGCGGCCGTCGTACAGGGTGGTCTTGCCGCGCTCGTTGAGCTGAGGCACGAAGTCCGCGTCCATGTGCTCGCCGTAGGTGATCATGGCCTTGTTGATGAGGTTGATGTTGCTGCGGCGGATGGCCTCGGCGACCTCAACGTCGGTCGCGCCGTCGAAGACGGGCGTGGAGACGTACATGGGGCCGGGGACGTAGCGCTTGGAGTCGGCGTCCTCGGTGTCCCAGCCGTGGGCGGCGGCCCAGCCGAGGTGGCACTCGAGGAGCTGGCCGACGTTCATACGCGACGGGACGCCCAGCGGGTCGAGAAGGACGTCGACGGGCGTGCCGTCGGCCATGTAGGGCATGTCCTCGATCGGCAGGACCTTGCAGACGACGCCCTTGTTGCCGTGGCGGCCGGAGATCTTGTCGCCCTGCTGGATCTTGCGGCGCTGCGCGACGAAGACGCGGACGAGCTCGTTGACTCCGGGCGGCAGGTCGTCGCCGGCCTCGCGGCTGAAGCGCACCACGTCGACGACGCGGCCGTAGGCGCCGTGCGGCATCTTGAGGGAGGTGTCGCGCACGTCGTGCGCCTTTGCGCCGAAGATGGCGCGCAGCAGCCTCTCCTCGGCCGTGAGCGCGGTCTCGCCCTTGGGCGTGACCTTGCCGACCAGGATGTCGCCGGGGCCGACCTCGGCGCCGATGCGGATGATGCCGTCGTCGTCGAGGTTGGCGAGCATATCCTCGCCCACGCTCGGGATCTCGCGCGTGATCTCCTCGGGACCGAGCTTGGTGTCGCGGGCGTCGATCTCGTGGCGGGAGATGTTGACCGAGGTCAGGAGGTCCTGCTGGACGAGCCTGTCGGAGACGATGATGCCGTCCTCGTAGTTGTAGCCCTCCCACGGCATGTACGCCACGGTGAGGTTGCGGCCGAGGGCGAGCTCGCTCTGGTCGATGGAGGTGCCGTCGGCGAGCGGCTGGCCGGCCACCACGTGGTCGCCGACGTGGACGATCGGACGGTGGTTGATGCAGGTGCTCTGGTTGGAGCGCTCGTACTTGGGCAGGTCGTAGTTCTCCGGGCCCTTGTCGGTCGTGACCACGACGTGGGCGGCGTCGACCTCGGTGACGGTGCCGTCGTGCTCGGCACAGATGATCTCGCCGGAGTCGATGGCGGCGCGCGCCTCCATGCCGGTGCCCACGTAGGGGGCGTCGGTCTGGATCAGAGGCACGGCCTGGCGCTGCATGTTGGCGCCCATGAGCGTACGCTTGGCATCGTCGTGCTCGAGGAAGGGGATGAGGTTGGCGGCGACGGACAGCATCTGGCGGGGCGAGACGTCCATGTAGTCGACGTCGGCGATGTCGACCTGGGCGGGAGCGCCGAAGGAGCCGTCGAAGTCCACCGTACGGGCGATGACGCGGTCAGGGTGCGTGAGGTTGCCGTCGGCATCCGTGATCACGAACTCGCCGGTCTTGGGATCCACCGGCGTGTTGGCCGGGGCGATGTTGTGCTTCTCCTCCTCGTCGGCGGTCATCCACACGATCTCATCGGTGACCTTGCCGTCGACGACCTTGCGGTAGGGGGCCTCGATGAAGCCGTAGGGGTTCACGTGCGCGTAGAGCGCGAGCGAGCCAATGAGGCCGATGTTGGGGCCCTCGGGGGTCTCAATCGGGCACATGCGGGAGTAGTGCGAGTTGTGGACGTCGCGCACGGCGGTCGGGACGTTGGTGCGGCGGCTGGAGCCAGACTTGTGGCCCGCGAGGCCGCCGGGGCCGAGCGCCGAGAGGCGACGCTTGTGCGTGAGGCCGGAGAGCGGGTTGTTCTGGTCCATGAACTGCGACAGCTGCGAGGAGCCGTAGAACTCCTTGATGGCCGCCACGATCGGGCGGATGTTGATCAGCGACTGCGGCGTGATGTCGTCGGCGTCCTGGGAGGCCATACGCTCGCGGACGACGCGCTCCATGCGACTCATACCGATGCGGAACTGGTTCTGGACCAGCTCGCCCACGGTGCGGATGCGGCGGTTGCCGAAGTGGTCGATGTCGTCGAAGCTCTTGGTGGTGTCGCCCTCGTGCAGCGCGAGGAGGTAGCGCAGGGCGGTGACGATGTCGTCACTCGTAATGACGCGCGAGCCGCCCTCGTCGTCCACGCCGAGCTTCTTGTTGATCTTGTAGCGGCCGACGCGCGCGAGGTCGTAGCGCTGGTTGTTGAAGTAGAGGCCCTCGAGCAGCGACTTGGCGGAGTCGACGGTGGGAGGCTCGCCGGGGCGCTGGCGACGGTAGATCTCGAGGAGGGCGTCCTCGCGGTTGGTCGCGAGGTCGCGCTCGAGCGTGGAGCGGACCACGTCGGAGTCGCCGAGGAGGTTCATGATCTCGTCGTCGCTCTCGGCGATGCCCAGGGCGCGCAGCAGCAGGGTCGCGCTCTGGCGACGCTTGCGGTCGATGGAGACGACCAGGTGGCCGCGCTTGTCGACCTCGAACTCGAGCCAGGCGCCGCGGGCCGGGATGAACTGGCAGCGCTGGACCTCGACGCCGTTGTCCATCTCCTGGGAGAAGTAGACGCCCGGGGAGCGGACGAGCTGGGAGACGACCGCGCGCTCGGTGCCGTTGATGATGAAGGTGCCGCGGCCCGTCATGAGCGGGAAGTCGCCCATGAAGACGAGCTGCTCCTTGATCTCGCCGGTCTCCTTGTTGATGAAGCGGACGTCGACGAAGAGCGGTGCCTGATAGGAGATGTCCTTGGCGCGGCACTCGGCGATTGTGTTGGCCGGGTCGCCGAACTGGTGCTCGCCGAAGGTGACCTCCATGGTGTGCGCGGAGTTCTCGATGGGCGAGAACTCGGCGAAGGACTCTGCAAGGCCCTCCGTCATGAAGCGCTCAAAGGACTCCTTCTGCACCGAGATCAGGTTGGGCAGCTCCATCGCGGGAGGTATCTTGCTGAAGCTCACGCGCTGGCGCATCGTTTGGGCAGTGTTTTGGGAAGACTTTGCGGTAGTCACCAGGCACTTCCTCCTTCGAAAAAGTGGAAAAGCGGCATTTGTCGCAATCTAATAAACTACCCGGGCGCAAACCACAAGTCAATGTAAACCCTTGACTTGTGGTTCTTTTTCCACTAGGTTTGCTTGAATACCCCTCTAGCTGCGCAATCTTCGTCGAGGTTGTGGAGCGGCTGTGAAGGCATGATTGCGAGCACAAAAAAGGCCGGCCCCGGTGGGGCCGGCCTTCTCAGTAGGCGCGGAGTGCGAGCTTACTTGAGGGAGACGGAAGCGCCAGCCTCCTCGAGCTCCTTCTTGGCGGCCTCGGCCTCGTCCTTCTTGACGCCCTCCATGAGGGTGCCCTTCTTCTCGACGGCCTCCTTGGCCTCCTTCAGGCCAAGGTTGGTGAGCTTGCGGACGACCTTGATGACGGCGATCTTCTGGGCGCCGAAGTCGTCGAGGACGACGTCGAAGGAGTCCTTCTCCTCCTCGGCGGGAGCGGCGGCCGCAGGGGCAGCGGCGACGGCGGCGACGGGGGCGGCGGCGGAGACGCCGAAGACGTCCTCCAGCTCGTGAACGAGCTCAGAGAGCTCGAGGGCGGACATGCTCTTGAGAGCCTCGACGATCTCATCCTTGGTAACAGCCATGCTGGTTCTCCTTTAAACGGGCACCCTCCTGGGTGCCTGGTCAAGACGTGCGAACGAACGTGCGCGGGGGCTAGGCAGCCTCCTTCTCCTTCTGCTCGGCGACCTGGCTGAGCGCGGTGACGAGACCACGAGCAGGGCCGGCGCAGACGGAAGCGATGCCGCGGAGCGGCGCCGCCAGGACGTACACGAGCTGGGCGACGAGCTCGTCGTGGGACGGAAGCTCGGCGTAGGCCTTCGCGGACTCGGCGTCGAGCGCCTTGCCGTCGGCGATGCCTGCGACCCACTCGATCTTCTTCAGGGCCTCGGACTCCTTCTTGATCGCCTTGGCGGCGTCGACGGGGTCGTTCTCGAAGAAGACGTAGGCGCAGGTGCCCTTCAGCTTGTCGCTGATGTCAGGCAGGCCCGCGTTCTTGAGGGCGATGTTCACGATGTTGTTCTTGTAGACCTTCATCGTGGAGTTCGCGTCCCTCAGGGCGTGGCGAAGCTCCTGGGTCTCCTTGACGGTGAGACCGCGGTAGTCAATCACGAAGACGCCCTTGGAGGACTCGAGGGACTCGGTGACCTTCTGGAGCATGTCGATGTTTGCTTGTGCTGGCATTGAGTACACCTCCTTGTAATGCGATCTGGCACGAACTGCCGCAGAGGATGCACTCCAAAAAGGAGGGCTCCGCCTGACGCAGCCAGACGGAGCCCCTGAAGTGACGCCTTCGAAGCTACCTCGGCAGGCGGGATACCCCATTGAGCCTCACGGCACCGGCTGTCTCTGGCAGATAACGTGCAACGGTACGTATGCCCTTTCGGGCTCATAGAATTCTCGCAGCCCCGGCTGGGCTTGTCAACAAAAAATGGCCGCCACGGGAGCCTGCCCCCGTAGCGGCACATTTTCTACACCCGAGAAGCTCCTCGGGCTAGCCTACTCGGCCATGAAGTCGCGGGTGACGCTCGGGTCCACCTTGACGCCAGGGCCCATCGTCGAGGAGACGACGACGGACTTGATGTACTTGCCCTTCGCGCTCGACGGCTTGACGCGCAGCAGCTCGGTCAGCAGGGCGCCGTAGTTCTCCACGAGCTTCTCGGTGTCGAAGGACGCCTTGCCCATGGGGACGTGGCAGATGCCGTAGCGGTCGGCGCGGTACTCGACGCGGCCGGCCTTGAGCTCCTTGACCATCTTCTCGACGTCCATGGTGACGGTGCCGAGCTTGGGGTTCGGCATGAGGCCGCGGGGGCCGAGGACGCGACCGAGGCGGCCGACCTTGCCCATCATGTTCGGCGTCGCGATGGCAGCGTCGAAGTCGATGTTGCCCTTCTGGACCTGCTCGACGAGGTCGTCGGAGCCGACGATGTCGGCGCCGGCAGCCTTTGCCTCCTCGGCCTTGGCGCCCTCGGCGAAGACCGCCACGCGGACGCTCTTGCCGGTGCCGTTGGGCAGGCTGATGGAGCCGCGGATGTTCTGGTCGGCCTTGCGGGTGTCGACGCCCAGGCGGATGGCGACCTCGACGGTCTCGTCGAACTTCGCGCTGGCGAGCTCCTTGACGAGCGCCATGGCTGCCTTCGGCGCGTAGAGCTTCTTCTCGACCTTCTCGGACGCGTTGTTGTACTTCTTGCCGTGCTTCGCCATTCTCTTACCTCCTGTGGTCACAGGGCGGCGTGGCCCTCCCACGTAGGCGCCCCGGGGGGCGCGGATTGATACTGCGAGCAGCTCCTGCTACTCGGCGATGGTGACGCCCATGGAGCGGGCGGTACCGGCGACGATCCTCTTGGCGGCCTCGATGTCGTTGGCGTTGAGGTCCGGCATCTTGATCTCGGCGATCTTGGTGAGCTGCTCCTGCGTGAGCTGGCCGACCTTGTCGCGCTGGGGCACGCCGGAGCCGCTCTTGAGGCCGAGCTCCTTCTTGATCAGCTGGGCCGCGGGAGGGGTCTTGGTGATGAAGGTGAAGGAGCGGTCCTCGTAGACGGTGATCTCGACGGGGATGATGTCGCCGGCCTTGTCCTTCGTCTCAGCGTTGAACTGCTGGCAGAACTGCATGATGTTGACCTGCGCGGCGCCCAGAGCGGGGCCGACGGGAGGCGCGGGGTTGGCCTGGCCGGCAGGAATCTGGAGCTTGATGAAGTGCACTACCTTCTTCTTGGGCATGTTCCCTCCTAGGAACTCGTTGCTCTAACGAAGCTATGTCGCTGCCAGGCACAGAGAAGCATTCCTCACCGAATCAGTGGCTGGCAAGGTTGACCTGTCTACTCCAGGACGGTTACCTGGTCGAGGGTGAGCTCCACGGGCGTCTCGCGGCCGAAGATCATGAGCATGACCTTGACCTTGCCAGCCTCGAGGTTGACCTCGCTGACCTGGCCGTCGAAGTCCGCCAGTGGGCCGGAGACGACCTTGATCGCCTGGCCGACCTCGAGGTTAGTCGAGGTGCGCTTGGGAGTTGCCTGCTGCTTGGGACCGACGTTGCCGGAGCGGCGCATGATCTTGTCGTACTCGGAGCGGCGAAGCGGCATGGGCGTGCCGTCGATGCCGACGAACCCGGTTACGCCCGGGGTGTTGCGCACGACGGCCCAGGTATTGTCGTCCACCTTGCGGTGGTCTGCCTCGATGTGGACGAGGACGTAGCCCGGGAAGACCTTGGACTCCTTGGTGGTGCGCTCGCCACCGTCCTTGATCTCCGTGACCTCCTCCATCGGGATCTGGATGTTGTCGATCTTGTCCTCGAGGTTGTAGGTCTCAATCCGGTGCTCGAGGTCGGTCTTGACCTTGTTCTCGTAGCCGGAATAGGTGTGCAGCACGAACCAACGCTTAGGCATTTCTACCCCCTCAAGCTCGTGAAGGCGACGAGCCCCGCCACGAAGCCCGTGTCGACGAGCCACACGCAGACGCCGAAGACGACGAGCATGGCGATGACGGCGAGCGAGTAGTTGCGCAGCTCGGTGCGGGAGGGCCAGACGACCTGGTGCATCTCGACGCGCACGTCCTTGAAGTACGAGGACATGCGGGAGAGAGGCCCTCTCTTCTGCTTCTTCTCCGCACCCTTCCTAGAAGGTGCTGAACTCTTGCTGGCCTTCTTCACGTCAGCGCCCTTGGTAGGAGCGACGTCGACGCCGGACGCCTCATGGAGGGCCTCCAGCTCGGCGCGTTCCTGCTGCCGCGCCTTGCGAGCCGCCCTCTTGTTGCGTTCTTTCTTGGCCATCCGTGCACCTCCTAAAACCTGTATTCATAGAAACCGGCTAACCCCGAAGGGAAAGCCGGTGGTCAAAAGCTGGCACGCCAGGAAGGATTCGAACCCTCAACAAACGGTTTTGGAGACCGCCGCTCTACCATTGGAGCTACTGGCGTAGGTGGAAACTATTTTAGCGCGTTTCCTTGTGCACGGTGTGCTTCTGGCACCACGGGCAATACTTCTTCATCTCAAGACGCTCGGGGTTGTTAGCCTTGTTCTTGGTGATGGTGTAATTGCGACGCTTGCACTCGGTGCATGCGAGAGTAACCATTGTACGCATGAGTCCTCCTGTATGGCAACCGCGAGCAAGACCACCTCGCCCGTGGCACGGGTAAAGAACTTACCATTCTAGCGTGGGAGCTGTCAAACCCCACAGGCATCAAAGTCTAGGCGCCTACAAAACGTCCAAATATGAGTCCCGAAGCGTGGCTCTGTATTAGTAGCAAAGCATTGTTCGGCCATGCAAAAGGCCCGGCACCCAAGGGCACCGGGCCTTACAGCTCTAGAGGCTAGAGCTACTCGACGATCGTGGAGACACGGCCGTCGCCGACGGTGTGGCCGCCCTCGCGGATTGCGAAGCGCAGGCCCTCCTCCATCGCGATCGGGTGAATCAGGTCGCAGGAGATGGTGACGTGGTCACCCGGCATGGCCATCTCGACCTTGTTGCCGTCCTTGTCGGTCAGCTCGTAGATGTCGCCAGTGACGTCCGTGGTGCGGAAGTAGAACTGGGGACGATAGCCGGAGAAGAACGGGGTGTGACGGCCACCCTCCTCCTTGGTCAGAACGTAAATCTCACCGGTGAACTTGTGGTGAGGGGTGACGGTGCCGGGCTTGCAGATGACCTGGCCGCGCTCGATGTCCTCGCGACGGATGCCGCGGAGCAGGATGCCGACGTTGTCGCCAGCCTCGCAGAAGTCGAGCGTCTTGCGGAACATCTCGATGCCGGTAGCGGTGGACTTCTGGGTCTCCTTGATGCCGACGATCTCGACCGGGTCGTTGAGGTTCAGGACACCGCGCTCGACACGGCCGGTTGCGACGGTACCACGACCAGAGATGGTCATGACATCCTCGATGGCCATGAGGAACGGCTTCTCGTCGTCGCGAGCGGGCGTCGGGATGTAGGAGTCGACGGTGTGCATGAGCTCGATGATGGAGTCGACCCACTTCTGCTCGCCGTTGAGGGCGCCAAGGGCGGAGCCACGGATGATCGGCATGTTGTCGCCATCGTAGCCGTACTCGGAGAGAAGGTCGCGGGTCTCCATCTCGACGAGGTCGATGAGCTCCTCATCGTCGACCATGTCGCACTTGTTCAGGAAGACGACGATGTACTTGACGCCGACCTGACGGGCGAGGAGGATGTGCTCGCGCGTCTGGGCCATCGGGCCGTCGGTAGCGGCGATGACGAGGATGGCACCATCCATCTGAGCGGCGCCGGAAATCATGTTCTTGATGTAGTCGGCGTGGCCGGGGCAGTCGACGTGAGCGTAGTGGCGCTCCCAGGTCTCATACTCCTCGTGGGCGACGGAGATGGTGATGCCGCGCTGACGCTCCTCGGGAGCCTTGTCAATGTCCTCGAAGGGGACGAACGTCGCCTTGCAGCCCGGGGTCTCAGAAAGAACCTTGGTAATAGCGGCGGTAAGGGTGGTCTTACCGTGGTCAACGTGACCAATCGTTCCGATGTTTACGTGAGGCTTCGAACGATCAAACTTCTCCTTGGCCATGCGCCGTCCTCCTTACATGAAACGGCCACCACGGCCGCTTCAATTACCTACCTGCTATATATCTTCGGTATCGCTACCGGAAGAATCTGGTACCGGTGACTGGATTCGAACCAGTGACATCGCGGGTATGAGCCGCGTGCTCTAACCAGCTGAGCTACACCGGCAGGTGTGCCTGCTTGAAAATGGAGCCCGCGACCGGATTCGAACCGGTGACCTCTTCGTTACCAACGAAGTGCTCTACCGACTGAGCTACACGGGCATGGAATGGTGGGGATGCTTGGACTCGAACCAAGGAACCCAGAGGGAGCGGATTTACAGTCCGCCGCAGTTGCCGCTGTGCCACATCCCCATATTCCGTTCTCAAGCTCTTGCTCGTTCCGCCGTGGGGCGTCCCTTGCAAGCGGATGGTATCTTACGCCCTGCCAAAACCCTTGTCAACTGGAAGCGCCCGAAAGTTCGCGATGCTTTCGTGTGCCCTCATCAATCCTGCACAACTCTCACGACGCACCCCTAGCCACCTGCGGCTTCGCGTTGTGGGCGGTCCGTCAGACGGCTCGCGGCCGGCATGGGGCGCACCTCGCCTACGAGAAAGGCCACGGGGTCACCCGTGGCCTCGCGTGCGTCGGAGCTGGTGGCCGGGCTCGAACCGGCGACGACTAGTTTACAAGACTAGGGCTCTGCCAACTGAGCTACACCAGCGCAGGAACATAGTAGCGCCTTCGTGCGCGCGCCGCCAACCCCCCGCCCCAAGGCACTACATGCGACCGAGCAGGCGGTTGAGCTTCTCGCGCGTCTCCGAATCGAGCCGGTCCTCTACCGTGAGGCGGTGGTGGCTGCGCTCCTCGCGCTCGCGCTCCACCTCGCGAGCGATCTCGTTCACGTCGTGGACGAGCACGTCGCTCGAAACGCGGGTCACGGGGATTCCGCCCACGGTCGCACGGATCGTGTTGTCCGAGGTGATGACCGTGACCTCCCTTGGCTGTCGGCGCGCCGTGGTGACGAGGCGCTCGATCACGCTGTCGGCGCTCTCGCCGGTCTCGGAGAAGACCACTCTCACGCCCGCCTTGGGGAGGTTGGGCCTGTCCGGCGAGACGTTACCCGCGGCGTCGAAGACCACGACGGCCTCGTAGCGCCCCTGCGCATAGGCGGCCACATCCGAGACGAGCCTCTCGCGCGCAGCCTCGAAGGGGTCGGCGGCGTCGGACTCGTCCATGAGCGAGGTGTAGCGCTCGCCCTTGAAGATGACGTTGTAGCCGTCCACGACGAGGAGCTCCCTCTTGCCCGAGAGCCTGAGGCTCCCCTTGGGCGCCGCGCCGTTCGAGCCCCTAGACATCTCCGCCCGAGCCTTCCTGCAGCCCGTCTCGTCCCGGGGCGTCACCCTCTCGGCCTGCGCCCTGCCGGCCACCCGGCTCCTGTCCAGACGGGGCCTCGGCGAGCTCCTCGCGCCGCAGCCACTCGTAGCACATGACGGTCGCAGCCTGCGCAACGTTGAGCGACTCCACGCGCCCGCGCTGGGGCAGGCGGCAGGTGAAGTCGCACGCCCTCAGCACCAGCTGCGAGACGCCCTCCCCCTCCGAGCCCATGACCAGGCAGAAGCGGCCCTCGACGGGGGCGTGCCAGACGTCGTCGCGCGCGTGCTCGCTCGCGGCCCCCACCCAGAAGCCCGCGTCCTTGAGCTCGTCGATGGCGCGGGCGAGGTTGGCGACGCGCGCGATCGGCACGTGCAGCACGGCACCGGCCGACGTCTTGTACGCGGCGGTGCCGACGCGGGCGGCGCGGGCGTTGGCGACCACGACGCCCGCCGCGCCCACGACCTCCGCCGAGCGCACGATGGCGCCGAAGTTGCCCTCGTCGGTCACGTGGTCGAGAAGGACGACGAGGGCGTCGCCCTCCCCCGCCGCCGAGACGACGTCCTCGAAGGTCGCGTAGGAGAAGGGCTCGGTCTCGAGCATGATGCCCTGGTGGGCACCGTGCGAGCTGAGCTTGTCGAGCCGCGCGCGCGGGACCTCCTCGACGCGCACGCCCGCCCCCTCGAGGGTGTGCACGAGGCGCTCGAGGGTGGCGTCCTGCTCGCCCCGCGTCTCGGCCACGAGGGCGCGCCGGATGGGGACGCCCACCTCGAGGGCCTCGGCGCAGGCGCGCCTGCCCTCGATGAGGTCGCTCTCGCGCCTGCGCTCGGGGCGGCGCTGCCCCCTCGGGGCCGACCCCGTGCGCCCGGAGCCCCGCCCGGCACCGCGCGGCGCGCTGCCGTGGCCGTCCTGGCGCCTCCCCGAGGCGAGGCGGCCAGCCCCTTTGCGGGCGGCGGCCCTCCCCTCGGGACCCTTCCTGCCGGCACCTGCGCCTGCGCCCTGCGGGCGCTGCCCCCTGCCGGGCCGGCCGGCTCCCGTCTGACCCCTCCTGCCAGCTGCCATCTCTCCCCCTTACGCCCTGCGCAGGCGCGCGCCCGAGGCGGTGTCCTCGAGCACGAGGCCGAGCGCGGTGATGCCGTCGCGGATGGCGTCCGCCGTCGTCCAGTCCTTGGCCTTGCGCGCGGCCTGGCGGGCGTCGAGAAGCGCCTGCGCGGCGTCGGCGGGCGCATCCCCCTCGAAGCCCGCGCGCTCGCGGGCGAGGTCGACGAGGCCGGCGGGCAGCTCCTCCTCCTGCGCCTGGACGAGCTGGATGCCGAGGACGTCGGTGAGCTCGCAGACGGTGTCCGCGGCGCGCAGCGAGAGGGCGCGCGAGACGCGCTCAGCGGCGTCGGCGAGGTAGCGGTTGGAGGCGGTGACGAGCTCGAAGATGGCGGCGAGCGCGCCGGGGGCGTTGAAGTCGTCGTCCATCTGGCGCGAGAACTCGGCGCGCGCGCCGTCGATGGCCTTCGCGAGCGCGCGGTCCTGCTCGCCCAGCTCGCACGCGCAGGCGCCGTTCTCAGCCGCCCAGCGCAGGTTCTTAACGCAGGTGCGCAGGCGCTCGAGCGTGCCCGTGGCCCCGTCGAGCTGGTCGGTCTGGAAGTCGAGCGCGGAGCGGTAGTGGGTCTGGAGCATCAGCAGGCGCACGGCGTCGGCCGGGTACTTGTCGAGGACCTCCTTGAGCGTGAGGAAGTTACCGAGGGACTTGGACATCTTCTCGCCGTTGACGCGGAGCATCCCCGTGTGCATCCAGAGGTTGGCGAGGGGAGCGTGCCAGGCGCACATGGCCTGGGCGGTCTCGTTCTCGTGGTGGGGGAAGATGAGGTCCTGGCCACCGCCGTGGATGTCGATGGGCGTGCCGAGGTAGCGGTGGATCATGGCGCAGCACTCGGTGTGCCAGCCGGGGCGACCTTCGCCCCACGGGCTCGGCCAGCTGGGCTCACCCGGCTTCGCGGCCTTCCAGAGCGCGAAATCAAAGGGATCGCGCTTCTCCTGGTTGACCTCCACGCGCTCGCCGGCGCGCAGCTGGTCGAGGTCGCGGCCAGAGAGCACGCCGTAGCGGGTGTCCGAGCGGACCGAGAAGTACACGTCGCCGTTGGCCGCCACGTAGGCGTTGCCCTGCTCGATGAGGAGGGAGATCATCTCCTGCATGGCCTCGATCTCGCGGGTCGCACGCGGGCGGATGTCGGGGTCGAGGATGCCGAAGCGGTGCATCTGCTCGATGAAGGCCGCCGAGAACTCGCCGGCGACCTCCTCGGCGCTCCTGCCCTCCTCGTTGGCGCGGTTGATGATCTTATCGTCCACGTCGGTGAGGTTCTGCGCGAAGGTCACCTGGTAGCCCTTGTAGATGAGGTAGCGGCGGATCACGTCGAAGGAGAGGAAGGTGCGGGCGTTGCCGATGTGGATCTGGTCGTAGACCGTCGGCCCGCACACGTACATGCGAATCTTGCCCTCCTCGATGGGCTTGAGCTCCTCCTTGCGGTGGGTCTGGCTGTTGTAGACGAGCATGCTGTCTCCTTGTGGCCGACGCGCGGGCGCGGGCCGTCGATACTTGCCGCCCACCACGCGGCGGGCACTTGTCTGCTTGGGGCCGGTGCCTCTGCCACGGGGCCGGGTCCGGCGGGGGCGGCAACTGCGACCCCGTCGCTCGCCATTGTAGCCCCTCGCGGTCGCGCGGGGCCCCGGCCGCGCCGGCGCCGTCGCGGCCGGCGCAGGCGCCTACCCGACGCGCTCCAGGAGGGCGACCGCCCAGGCCGCGACGCCCTCCTCGCGGCCCACGAAGCCGAGCCGCTCCGTCGTCGTGGCCTTGACGCCCACCGACTCCACGCCCACGCCGAGGGCGCGCGCGAGGTTGGCGCGCATGGCATCGCGGTGGGGCGCAAGCTTGGGGGCCTGTGCAGCCACGGTGCAGTCGCAGTCCACGATCCGGAAGCCCTCGCGGCGCACGAGATCGGCGACGCGGGAGAGCAGCACCAGGGAGTTCGCCCCCTCGAAGGCGGGGTCGGTGTCGGGGAAGAGCTGCCCGATGTCGCCCAGGCGGGCGGCGCCGAGAAGGGCGTCGGCCAGCGCGTGGGCGAGGACGTCGGCGTCGCTGTGGCCCACGAGCCCCCGCTCGCTCGGCACGTCCACGCCCCCGATGACGCATCTGCGCCCCTCGCCGAAGGCGTGCACGTCGAAGCCGTGACCGATCCGGAGCGCGCCCGCGGCGGGCGCGGTGCCCGCGGCGGCGCCGCCTGTCTCCCCTGCCATCAGATCCTCCCTCCGGGCGCGCCCGCGGGGCCAGTCCCCTGGGGGCCCTCCGTAAGACCGCAGCCCTCCTCGTCGATGCGCCTGCCGAGAAGCGCCTGCGCCACGACGAGGTCCTCCGGCACCGTGACCTTGAGGTTGGCGCGCGAGCACTCGACGCAGCGCACCTTGCCGCCTCTGCGCTCGATGAGCGAGGCGTCGTCGGTGCCCACGTAGTCGTCCCAGACGCTCGCTCGATGTGCCGCGAGGAGCTTCTTGGTCCTGAAGGCCTGAGGCGTCTGAGCGTTCCAGTAGTAGTCGCGGTCAGGCGTGCCCACGATGAGCCCGTCCTCGACGAGCTTCAGCGTGTCCGTCGCGCGTACGGCGGCGATGGCGCCCGCAAGCTCGGGATCCGAGCGCAGGGTGCCGACCACGGCGTCGATGGTCTCGGGACGCACGAGCGGGCGCGCGCCGTCGTGGACCGCGACCAGGGGGAAGCCAGGGGGCATGGCGATGAGGGCGCTGAAGACGGAGTCCTGGCGGGTGGCCCCCGCCTGGGCCAGCGTCACGTCGCAGCGCAGCGTCAGCGGGGAGAGGACGTCGAGCATGTCGTCGAGCCTGCCGGGCGGGTAGACCACCACGAGGTGGCCCACCGAGGCGGCGCGGTCGAAGGCCATGATCGACCAGCTCACGAGCGGCAGGCCGCACAGGTCGACGAACTGCTTGCCCCTGGGGTCCCCGAAGCGCTCGCCAGAGCCTCCGGCGACGATGACGGCGCAGGTGTCGGCCCCGCCGGACGCACCGTGCGGGCCGATTGGCTCGCAGGCGGGCTCGGGCGTGGCAAGGCAGGACTCGGCGGGGGCGCAGGCGCAGGCGGCGCCTCGGGAGGAGGCGGCACCTCGCAGCCTCGCCACCTCGCGCGCGATCCCGTCGGTCGGGGCGACGCGTATCATTGGCGCTTCCCCCACATGCGGTAGAGGCTATCGGCCAGGACGTCGGGGTTCTTGACGCCGATGTCGTCGAGGCGCGAGGGGTTCTCGTCCAGCTCGTCCATGAGGTGCTGGAGCGAGCCGTACTCGTCGACGATCTTGTCCGCCATGCCCTTGCGCACGACCGAGATGTTGGAGAGGGTGCGCAGCCCCAGCGGTGTCATGATGCTGTCCTCGGTCCTGTCGTCGTAGCCGAGCAGGCGTGCGACATTGGCCGCGTCGTGGATCGAGGAGTTGTCCGCGCTGTGGAGGGCGCGCCGGATCACGCGGGCGTTGTCCTCGGAGGAGTCGCGCGCGTAGTCGCGAATCATGAGGGTGTACTCCTCGTCGACGTCGCCCATGTACTCCTCGCGCTGCATCTGCACCGTCTTGCCCTCGGAGCCGAGCTGCAGGATGCAGGCGTCGAGCTCCTCGTTTACGGAGAGGATGACCTCGAAGAGGTAGAAGATGTCCGCGATGTCGCCCAGGGTGACGTAGTTGTCGAGCTCGAGCGTGGTGAGGCGCAGCAGGCGCCGGTCGATCTGCTGGCGCGTGCTCTGCATGGCCACCAGCAGCTGGTTGACCGAGCTCATGATCTCCGGCACGGTGCGCAGCTGGTAGCCCCAGCCGTCCACGTAGACGTTGACGACTTGGCGGCGCTCGGAGACGGAGATGACCGTCGCCTGGGTGAGCAGGCTCATGCGCGCGGCGGTCCTGTGGCGCATGCCCGTCTCGGTAGTGGGCAGCGCCGGGTCGGGGTTGAGGTGGTAGTTGGCGCGCAGGATCTGGGTCATGCCCTTGTCGACCACGATGGCGCCGTCCATCTTGGAGAGCTCGAAGAGGCGGTTCGCCGTGAAGGAGATGTCGAGCTTGAAGCCGTCATCTCCGGCAGCCAGCACGTTCTCCGTGTCGCCGACGCAGATGAGGGCCCCCATGTGGCCCGCGATGATCATGTCGAGCGCGTGGCGCAGGGCGGTCCCCGGAGCCGTGAGCCTGATGGCTGCGTCGCGGCGCCGCTTGGATTCGCTCTCCGCCTGGTCGAGCTGGGCAGAGTCCATGGTCCCCCCTGTTCGGTTGTGTCGGCGCCAGCGGCGCCGGCCGGATGCTCGGGACTCAAGTATAAGGCGCGCCGGGGCCGGCGTCGTGCCAGCCCCGGCGCACCCGAGCCCCGGCGGGTGCCGGGGACTCCGTCCCCTTGGCTACTCGCTCTCGCCCGACTCCAGGACGTCCGTGCCCTCCGGCGCAGCCTCGTCGACAGGTGCGGCCGGCTCGTCCTGCGCCCAGCCGTCGCGTGCCTCCGGACGCTCGAGGTGGAGGCGCCTTTCGGGGGCGGGTATCTCGCCCGTGCCCTTGGAGAAGCTGAGCGCGTCACCTGAGGGCGCAGCGTCCACGAGGATGACGTCCCCCTCGCCCCACTTGCCGGCAAGGAGCTCCTCGGAGAGCGGGTCCTCGATCATGGTCTGGATGGCGCGGCGCAGCGGGCGGGCGCCGTAGATCTTGTCGGTCCCGCGCTTGGCCACCAGGTCGCGCGCGGCGTCCGTGAGCTCGATGGACATGCCGTTGGCGATGAGGCGGTTGCGCAGCTCGCCAACCATGAGGTCCACGATGCCGCGCAGCTGGGCCGCCGTGAGGCTCTTGAAGACGACGATCTCGTCCACGCGGTTCAGGAACTCCGGTCGGAAGAGACGCTTCAGGTCCGACATGACGCGGGAGTTGATCTCCTTGTCGGACAGGCCGTCGCCCGAGCCGGTGAAGCCGAGCGTGGTGGTCTGCGCGATGTCGCGCGCGCCGATGTTGGAGGTCATGATGATGACCGTGTTGGAGAAGTCCACGTGGCGGCCCTGGCCGTCGGTGAGCCTGCCCTCGTCCAGAATCTGGAGAAGGACGTTGAAGACGTCGGGGTGCGCCTTCTCGATCTCGTCGAACAGGACCACCGAGTAGGGGCGCCTGCGCACGGCCTTGGTGAGCTCACCGCCCTCGTCGTAGCCCACGTATCCGGGAGGGGCGCCGACGAGCTTGGAGACGGTGTGCTTCTCCATGAACTCGGACATGTCGAAGGTGATAAGGGCGTCCTCAGAGCCGAAGAGGAACTCCGCCAGCGACTTGGCGAGCTCCGTCTTGCCGACGCCGGAGGGGCCGAGGAAGATGAAGGAGCCGCCGGGACGGCGGGGGTCCTTGAGGGGGCTCCGGCTGCGCCTGATCGCGCGGGCGACCGCCGACACCGCCTCGTCCTGGCCGATGACGCGCTGGTGGAGGGCGTCCTCGCAGCGCAGGAGCTTGCTCGCCTCGGCCTCGGTGAGGTTGGAGACGGGCACGCCCGTGATGTCGGAGACCACGTCGGCGATGGCGCGCTCGTCCACGACCACGACGTTGGCGTCCTGACGCTCGCGCCATGCGCGCTCGAGCTCTGCCTTCTTGGCGGTGAGGTCCTTCTCCTCGTCGCGAAGCCGCGCCGCCTCCTCGAACTCCTGGGCGGCGGCCGCCTTGGACTTGCGGTCCTTGATGTCGGCGAGCTGCTCGTCCACCTGCGTGAGCTCGGGCGGCAGCACCATCTTGTGGACGCGCGTGCGCGCGCCGGCCTCGTCGATGAGGTCGATGGCCTTGTCCGGCAGGAAGCGGTCCTGGACGTAGCGGTCGGAGAGGGTCACCGCCGCGGAGAGGGCCTCCTCGGTGTACTTGACGTGGTGGTGCTTCTCGTAGCGGTCCTGCAGGCCGTGGAGAATCTTGAGCGTGTCCTCGGGCGTGGGCTCGCCGACGTCGACCGGCTGGAAGCGACGCTCGAGCGCGGAGTCCTTCTCGATGTGCTTGCGGTACTCCTCGGCCGTGGTGGCACCGATGACCTGGATCTCTCCTCGGGAGAGGGGAGGCTTCAGGATCGCGGCCGCGTCCACGGAGCCCTCGGCGGAGCCGGCGCCCATGATGGTGTGGATCTCGTCGATGAAGAGGATGACGTTCTTGCTCTCCTCGACCTCGTTGATGACCTTCTTCATGCGCTCCTCGAACTCGCCACGGTACTTGGAGCCCGCGACCAGCGAGGCGACGTCCAGGGTCCAGATCTGCTTGCCGCGCAGGATGTCCGGCACGTCGCCCGAGGCGACGAGCTGGGCCAGCCCCTCGACGACGGCCGTCTTGCCGACGCCCGGGTCGCCGAGGATGAGCGGGTTGTTCTTCTGGCGACGAGCGAGCACCTGCATGACGCGCTCGATCTCGCGGCCGCGGCCGATGACGGGGTCGAGCCTTCCGTCGGACGCCTGCTTGGTGAGGTTGCGGCCGAACTGCTGGAGCGTGGAACCCTCGTCGGAGGAGCCCTGGGCGGGTCCCGCGGTCGAGAAGCCCGACGGGTCCATGCGCATGTCGCCCACGGTGGCGGCGGTGTTGCGCTCGGGCGAGCGGCCGTCGGAGATGAGCTCGTTCACGGCGTTGCGGACCGCGTCGCCCGAGACGCCCATGCGGCTCAGCGCCTCCATGGCGCGGCCGTTGCCCTCGGCGACGATGCCGAGGAGCAGGTGCTCGGTCGCGATGTAGGTCTGGCCGTGCGTCATGGTCTCGCGGTAGGCGTCCTCGAGCACGCGCTTGGCGCGCGGCGTGAAGGGGATGTGGCCCCCGGGCACCGGCTCGCCGTCGTTCTTGGAGAGCTCCTTCACCGTGGCGAGGGCCTCCTCGTAGGTGATGTCGAGCTTGGAGAGCGCCTGCGCGGCCACGCCGTCGCCCTCCTTGATGAGGGCGAGCAGCAGGTGCTCCGTCCCCACGTACATGCGGCCGAGGCCTCTCGCCTCGTCCTGCGCAAGGTTCATGACCTTGCGCGCCTTGTCTGTGAACTTCTCGAACATGCGGGATTGACCCCCTCGAGTCCCGAGCGCCCCTCCCCGCTGGCGGGAAGGGGCAGCCCTTCGCTTTTTGCTTGTCGGTATGTACCCAAGGCCCCCGGAGGCCAATCCCCGCGATCTGCCTGCACGCTTCCCACATTTTGGGAGCGCGCGGCACGTCCGCGCTACTCGGCGGCGGACGCACCGTCCTGCTCGCCCTGGGCGCCCTTGGCGTAGATGTCACCCACCGGGGCGATGGCCTTCATGGCGTCCAGGACGTCCGCGAGGAGCTCGTCGAGCTCCAGGCCGTTGAGCTCGGCGCCACGACGGATCACGTCGCGGTCACAGCCGGCGGCGAAGCGCTTGTCCTTGAACTTCTTCTTGAGCGACTTCACGGGCATGTCCACGACCGAGCCCGAGGGACGCATCTTCGCGGCGGCCTGGATGAGGCCGGAGAGCTCGTCCACGGCGAACAGCACGCACTCCATCTTGGAGGCCGGGGCGGGCAGCTCCGGGTTGTTGTCGGAGTTGTGCGTCTGGATCGCACGGGCGAGCTCCTGGGTGCCGCCCGCCTCGGCGATCAGCTCGGCCGCCTTCACCGTGTGCTGCACCGGGTCCTGGAACCTCTCCCAGTCGAGGTCGTGGAGAAGGCCGACCTGTCCCCAGAACTCGACGTTTGCCGGGTCGTACTTGCCCGCGAAGTGTCGCATGAGGCCCTCGAGGGTCTCGCCGTGCTCGATGTGGAAGGGGTCCTCGTTGTAGCGCTCGAGCAGCTCGTGCGCCTGCTCGCGCGTCAGGCCGGTCGAGAGCGCGGGGGCCGCCTGCTCGCGCGCGGCCTCCTTCGTAGCGCCCTCCTCGGCGTCGTCGGCGATTGCGTCCACGGAGGCGGCGGCGTTGTCGGTCGCGTCGGGAAGCTGGGAGGCGATGTCCGCGCGGGTCACGACCTCGGGCTTCATCTGCGGGAAGAGAAGGACGTCTCGGATGGCGGGCTGGTCGCAGAAGAGCATGATCATGCGGTCGATGCCGTAGCCGATGCCGCCCGCGGGGGGCATGCCGTACTCGAGGGCGCGGACGTAGTCGTAGTCGTAGCCCATCGCCTCGTCGTCGCCGAAGCCCTTGGCGGCGACCTGCTCGGCGAAGCGGCCGGCCTGGTCGACGGGGTCGTTGAGCTCGGAGAAGGCGTTGGCGTACTCGTGGCCGCAGATCACGAGCTCGAAGCGGTCGGTGAGGCGCGCGTCCTCCTCCTTGCGCTTGGAGAGCGGGCTCACCTCCTCGGGGTAGTCGCAGACGAAAGTCGGGTCGACCAGGGTCTTCTCGCCCAGCTCGTCGTAGAGCTCGAAGAGGAGCTTGCCGGCGCCCCAGTTGTCCTGCACCTCGATCTGGTGGTCGCGGCACAGCTCGCGCAGGCGCTCGACCGGCGTGTCCATGTCCACGTGCTCGCCCACGACCGCCGAGGCGACCTCGGAGAGGGGCACCGAGCGCCAGGTGCCGCTCATGTCGACCTGCTGGCCCTGGTAGGCGATGACCTCGTGGCCCTCCTCGCAGCCGCACACCTCGCGCGCGATGGACTTGAAGAGCCCCTCGGTCAGGCGCTTCATGCCGTCGAGGTCGGAGTAGGCGCAGTAGGCCTCCATGGAGGTGAACTCGGGGTTGTGCGTGAGGTCCATGCCCTCGTTGCGGAACTGGCGGCCGATCTCGAAGACGCGCTCGAGGCCGCCCACGATGAGGCGCTTGAGCGGCAGCTCCGTGGCGATGCGCAGGTAGAAGTCGCGGTCAAGCGCGTTGAAGTGCGTGACGAAGGGCTTGGCGTTGGCGCCGCCGAGGATGGCGTGCATCATGGGGGTCTCGACCTCCATGTAGCCGTCGGCCTCCATGTAGCGGCGGATCAGGCTGATGATGGCGCTGCGCTTGCGGAAGACGTCGCGGACCTCGGGGTTCATGATGAGGTCGACATAGCGCTGGCGGTAGCGCACCTCGCGGTCGGTGAGCCCGTGGAACTTCTCGGGCAGCGGGCGCAGGGACTTGGAGAGCAGGCGAACGGAGGTGGGGCTCACGGAGAGCTGGCCGCGGCGGGTGCGGACCACGGGGCCCGTGGCCTCCACGATGTCGCCGAGGTCGAAGCCCTTGAGGAGCGCCCAGTCCCCCTCGCTCAGGTTGTTCACGCGGCAGAAGAGCTGGATCTGGCCAGTGACGTCCTCGAGCACGACGAAGGCGATCTTGCCGGAGTCGCGCAGGGCGCGCACGCGCCCCGCGACCGTCACGACGTCTGACGTGTCGGTGCCGACGGCCAGCTCGGCGTAGTTCTCCTCGAGCTCGGCGGCGTGGGCCGTGACCTCGGAGCGGATGGGGTAGGGGTTGACGCCGGCCGCGATGAGGGCGCTGCGCTTCTCGCGCCTGATCGCCCTCTCGTCGGTGGGGGCCATCTTCGCTTGCGATGTGGAATCGGACATGCGCACTCCTTTGGCGCCGATCGCGGACTGGGACTCATGCAAGGAGGGGCCCGCGCCCTCCGGCACGGGCCCCTCCTCAGGTTTTAGCGGTACCTACTGACGCCTGATGCTGATGATTGTGTACTCGCGGACCTTGCCGGAGGGGGTGGAGAAGGACACCTTGTCGCCGGTGGCGCGGCCGATCAGCGTGGCGCCGGCGGGGGACTCGTTCGAGATCTTGTGCGCCAGGGAGTCGGTCTCGGTGGTGCCCACGATGGTGAAGGAGGTCTTCTTGCCCTTGGCGTCCTCCAGCTCGACCGTGCAGCCGATGGAGACCTCGAGGTCGTTGGAATCCTCGGCGACACGGGCGGTCGCGAGGATGTGGCGAATCTCGTTGATGCGCGACTCGTTCTGGGACTGGTCCTCCTTCGCCGCATCGTACTCGGCGTTCTCGGAGAGGTCGCCCTGGGCGCGCGCCTCGCGGATGGCCTCGACGATCTCGTCGTGCCTCTCGCCCTCGCGCCACTTGAGCTCGTCGACGAGCTTCTGCCTACCCTCGGGGGTAAGGATCATTACGTTTGCCATGTGCTGCTATCCCGTTCCTTTGACTTGCGTGCCGGCGCGCCGGATGCCCAGCTTGGGGCCAGGGCCGCCTGGGCTACTTGGACTCCTTGACGTCCTCGACGTCAGCGTCCTCGCTTGCGACCTCCTCGGGCTTGTCGTCCTTGCCCTTGCTGTCGTCCTCGCTCTCCATGCCCTCGCGGACGCTCTTGACCGTCTTGCCCAGGGCGTTGCCGAGCTTGGGAAGGTTCTTGGGCCCGAAGATCACGAGCACGACGATGAGGATGACGATGAGCTCAGGTGCACCCATACCAAGAAACATCAGAAAAACCTCCGGAATAGCCTTTTGGTGTTGAGACCGCTCGGGGTCATTTGCATCAAGTAGTATAGCCGAGATTGAATCCGCCTACGACAAATGCGTAAATACGGGACGTTTCCATAAGCGCAGCCCCTGCGCCCTCGCGCGGGGCGCGCGGGGGCGCCCTGGGATCGGAGCGCCTCGCGATGAAGCCCGCCCTCATAGCCGTAGCCGTCCTCGCCGCGATCTCGTGGGGGCTCTGGCTGCTCCTCCCCTGGCTGCTCAAGCGGCGCGGGGTGGTGGCCAGGCGCACCAGGTTCGGCCTGGCGCTCGTCTTCGACTCGTCGGACGCCGACGGCACGCCGGTGCGCCTGCTCAGCGTCAACGGCGTCTACCAGAGCATCTGCTACACCGCTCCCGACCTCCTGTGGGAGCCGGTCTGCGCCTACCACCGGGCCTTCGCCGACGTGCTCGCCGGCTCCAACCTGCACCACGTGCTCGTGATCGGCGGGGGCGGCTACTCCTTCCCCAAGTACCTCGTGGCGCACACGCGCCGGCTGCTCGTGGACGTCGTGGAGATCGACCCCGCGATCACCGAGCTGGCGCGGGACCACTTCTACCTGGACGAGCTCATCGCAAGGTTCTGCGGCGCGGACGGGAGCCCCGTCGAGGTCCCCTGCGACGTCGAGGGTGTGGCGAGCGTAGAGCAGGACGGGCGGCTGAGGCTCGTCGAGGGGGACGGCTGGAGCTACCTCACGGCCCAGGAGGCCGGCCTCTACGAGTGCATCGTGAACGACGCCTTCTCCGGCAAGCGTCCGCTCGGCCCCATGGAGACCGGCGAAGGCGCACGCCGCGTGCGCGAGCACCTCGCTCCCGACGGCTTCTACCTCGCCAACGTCCGCTCTGCGCTCGAGGGGCGCCACGCGGGGCCGCTGCGCGAGTGCACCGAGGCCTTCGGCTCGACCTTCTCCCACCTCTACCTCGTGCCTGACAAGCCGGAGACGCCCGAGAAGGTCGGCTACAACGCCTTCGTGGCGACCGACCGCGAGCTTGACTGCTCCCGCTTCGGGGGGCGCAGGCTCAAGTAGCGCCCAGGGCGCGGGACACCTAGTCGATCCTGAAGCAGCGGCGGATGTCCGCAGGCCTGCCGAACACGACGAGGTTCTCCTCGGCCGTGAGCTTCTCGTCGGGGTCCACGTTGGGGCGCGTGACCTCGCCGCTCCTGAGCGCGATGATGTTGAGCCCGTACTCGGAGCGGACCTTGAGGTCGCGCACGCTCCTGCCACGCCACGACTCGGGCACCTCGACCTCCATGATCACGAAGTCGTCCCCCAGCGGCAGGTAGTCCAGGACGTGGTTGTTGGCGTAGCGGATGGCGGTCCACTCGGCGTAGGAGCGCTCGGGGAAGATGACCTTGTCCGCCCCGTTGCGCAGCAGGAACTTCTCCTGCACGTCCGAGGAGGCGCGCGAGACCACGTAGCGGGCGCCGTTGTCCTTGAGCAGGGCAGTGGCCTGCAGCGAGCTCATGAAGTCGTCGCCGATCGCGACGATGCAGACGTCGTAGTCGTCGACGCCGAGGCTCTTGACGAAGGCCTCGTTGGTGACGTCGCCGATGCGGGCGTTGGTGACGAAGCCGAGGCAGTCGTCGACGCGCTCCTCGTCGATGTCGACGAGCATGACGTCCTGGTGGTACTCGATGAGCTTCTCGGCGACCTTGGTGCCGAAGTAGCCGGCGCCTATCAGGAGGATGTTGTTCTTCATGCCTACCCCTAACCTACGTTGACGTCTTCCGTGGGGAAGTGCCCCGACTCCACGCGCGCCCTGGGCGCGGCGGCGAACAGGAAGGTGAGCGCGCCTATCCTTCCGACGAACATGAGCGCCATGAGGACCGCCTTCGAGAGGGCGTGCAGGGTCGGCGTGACTCCCAGGGTGAGCCCCACCGTACCGATGGCAGAGGAGGTCTCGAAGAGGCAGGTCAGGAGCGGCAGCCCCTCGAGGGAGCAGATCAGCATGGCGCCGACGAGCGCTCCCGAGAGGTAGAGCACGAGCAGCCCCGCCGCGGACCGGACCGTCTCGTGGGGGATGCGACGCTGGAAGAGGACCGTGTCGTCGCTCCTGCGCGCGATTCCCGCGATGGTGGCCACGAGGACGGCGAAGGTCGTCGTCTTCATGCCGCCCGCCGTGGACCCCGAGCAGCCGCCCACAAGCATCAGGAGCACCATCATCATGATGCAGTTCTGCGAGAGGCTCGTGAGGTCGGTCGTGTTGAAGCCCGCGGTCCTCGTGGTGACCGACTGGAAGAGCGAGGCCAGGACGCGCTCGCCGAGGGGCAGCCCCGCGTAGGCCCTGAGCCCGAGGACGAGGGCGGGCACCCCTATCAGGAGGGCTGCGGTGGCGAGGCTGACCTTGGACTGCAGGCGGAAGCGCGAGAGCGCGAGGCCGTGCTCGGCGAAGTCGCGCCACGTGTAGAAGCCGATGCCGCCGACGACGATCAGGGCCATGATGACGAGGTTGACGAGGGCGTCTGCGCTGTAGGAGGTCAGCGAGGAGAACTGCGCCCGCACGCCCATGAGGTCGAAACCGGCGTTGCAGAAGGCCGAGACCGAGTGGAAGAGGGCGTACCAGAGGCCGCGCACGGGTCCGAAGTCACGCGCGAACACGAGGTAGAGCAGGGCAGCGCCCGAAAGCTCGACAGCGACGACCACCTTGAGGATGAAGAGGGACATCCTGATGATGCCTGCCACGTTGTCGCCCGAGATGGAGTCCTTGAGGAGGCTCCGTTGGATCAGCGAGACCTTGGACCCCGAGAAGACGCGCACGATGAAGGCCGTCAGGATGACGCCGAGGCCGCCCACCTGGATCAGGGCGAGGATGACGGCCTGGCCGAAGCCGCTCCAGTAGGTCGCCGTGTCCTTGACGACGAGGCCCGTCACGCAGGTGGCGGATATCGCGGTGAAGAGGGAGTCGAAGTAGGGGGTCCACTGGCCGTCGGCGCTCGAGACGGGCAGGGACAGGACGAGCCCCCCGAGCAGGACCACCCCCAGGAAGCTGAGGAGGATGACCTGAGACGAAGTGAGCCTCCACCGTTTTCGTGCGCGCATCTGACCCCAGTCACCGAGTCGGGCCGGCCGCACCGAGGTGCCGCCCGCCCCGCGAGGGCGGCCCTCCGGCCTCGCCCCCGCCCCTTCACGACTCCGCTACGGTAGGCGTTCGGCCCGGGGTTTTCAATCCCGCACACGAACGCGGCACGCCGCGTCGGCGTGCGGCGCGGCGCGTCGGCATGCGGAGCCTAGAACGCGATGTTGCCGAACTCGGAGAGCCTGAGCCCCGGGTTCCTCTCGAGCGCCCAGTTGACGTTCCACTCGTTGGTGAAGAGCAGCAGCTTTCCGCCACGCATGTCCTCGACCTTGCAGGTGTCACGCGAGAGGTTGAGCTGGGCTACGTCGACCTCGTCAGGGCCGTTCTGGATCCAGCGGATCTCCGTGTAGGGCAGGGGCTGCCGCCTCACGGTGACGTGGTACTCGCTCTTGAGCCGACGCTCGAGGACGTCGAGCTGCAGCACGCCTACGACGCCGACGATCACGCTCTCCATGCCGCCGCCGACCTCGCGGAAGATCTGTATGGCGCCCTCCTGCGCGAGCTCCTCCACGCCCTTCACGAACTGCTTTCGCTTGAGGGTGTCGACCTGCGTGACGCGCGCGAAGTGCTCGGGCGCGAAGGTCGGGATGCTGGGGTAGCGGACCTCCCTGCGGCCGGCGCAGACGGTGTCACCGATCGAGAAGATCCCGGGGTCGAAGAGGCCCACGACGTCGCCCGCGAAGGCCTCGTCCACCGTGGCGCGGTCGTCGGCCATCATCGCCGTGCCGGTGGCGAGCTTGAGCTTGCGGCCGCTCTGCACATGGCGGGCGTCCATGCCGCGCTCGAACCTTCCGGAGCAGATCCGCAGGAAGGCGATGCGGTCGCGGTGGTTCTTGTCCATGTTGGCCTGGATCTTGAAGACGAAGCCCGAGAAGTCCTCTGAGGCGGGGTCGACCTTCTCGCCCGTGAGGCTGTCCGTGTAGGGCAAGGGTGACGGCGCGAGGTGCAGGAAGTCCTTGAGGAAGGGCTCCACGCCGAAGTTGGTGAGGGCGGAGCCGAAGAAGACCGGGGTCAGGCGGCCCGTCTGCACGGCCTCGAGGTCGAACTCCTCGGAAGCGCCGTCGAGCAGCTCGATGTCGTCGGCGAGCGCCTGGTGGTTCTCCGCGCCGATGAGCTCGTCGAGCGCGGGATCGCCGAGCTCGGCCTCCACCTCGGCGACCCGCTTGGTCGCGTTCGCGCGACCGTCGCCCTCGAAGGCGAGGACGCGGCGCGACGCGCGGTCAAAGACGCCCTTGAAGTTGCGGCCGCTGCCGATGGGCCAGTTCATGGGATAGGTGTCGATCCCGAGGACCGTCTCGATCTCCTCGACGAGGTCGAAGGGGTCGCGGGCGTCGTGGTCGAGCTTGTTCACGAAGGTGAAGATGGGGATGTGGCGCAGGGTGCAGACCTTGAAGAGCTTCTTGGTCTGGGCTTCGACGCCCTTGGCGCCGTCGATGACCATGACGGCGGCGTCCGCCGCCATGAGCGTACGGTAGGTGTCCTCGGAGAAGTCCTGGTGACCGGGGGTGTCGAGGATGTTGACGCAGTAGCCGTCGTAGGTGAACTGCAGCACGGAGGAGGTGACGGAGATGCCACGCTCCTTCTCGATGTCCATCCAGTCCGAGACCGCGTGGCGCGAGCTCGCCTTGCCCTTGACCGATCCCGCCGTCTGTATGCTGCCGGTGTAGAGCAGGAGCTTCTCGGTCAGGGTCGTCTTGCCGGCATCCGGGTGCGAGATGATGGCGAAGGTGCGGCGAGAGCGTATCTGGTCTTGGACGCTGGGCATGCAGATCCCCCCTGCCGCGGGGGCGGCATCGAGTGGCTTGTGGATGGTGGGCCTTCCCGGGGCTGTGTGCGCCCGTCGGGTACGGCCCCAAGAATTGTAGTCAGCGCCGACGCCCGGCGGGCCCTGGAGCCCCCGAGGCCACTTGCCTTTCACATCTCCCCAGGCTCGACTACGATATGGGAGGGCTGTCCCCATGCGCGCGACGCAAGGGCGTGCGTCGCCGCGGGCCGCGCGTCGCCACAGGTCACGCGTCACTCGGATGGGGACTGGTCGCGGCGACACCGCCCGGACGCTAGGAGGTAGCATGAAGCTCGGCATGGTCGGCACCGGCCTCATCGTGAGCGAGCAGCTCCAGCAGATGGAGCACCGCCCCGGCTACACGGTGGAGGCGATCGCGAGCACGCCCCGCTCCCTCCCTCGTGCCAGGGAGCTTGCGGCGCGCCACGCCATCCCCGCCTGCTACGACGACTTCCTCGAGATGATCGTGGACGCAGACATCGACACGGTCTACGTCGGCGTCCCCAACGCGCTGCACCTCGCCGTCACGCGCGCCGCACTCGGGGCGGGCAAGAACGTGATCTGCGAGAAGCCCTTGGCCATGGGGCTCGAGGAGGCCCAAGACGCGAGCGACCTCGCCCGCGAAAGGGGCCTCTTCCTCTGGGAGGCCATGAACATCCCCTACCTGCCCAACTACGAGACCCTCCGGAGCCTCTTGCCCAAGGTCGGCGAGCCCAAGGTGGCCGCATGCAGCTACATCCAGCGCTCGCGCCGCTACGACGCCTTCCGCGCCGGCGAGACCCCTTCGGTCTTCGACCCCGCACGCGGCGGGGGCGCCCTCATGGACCTCGGCATCTACGTCATCCACTACCTCGTGGGGCTCTTCGGCGAACCCGAGCGGGTCTCGTACGCGGCCAACGTCGTGCGGGGCGTGGACACCTCCGGCATCCTCACCCTCGACTTCGGCGGCCTCGTTGCAACCGGCGTCGTAGCCAAGGACGCAGAAGGCCCCTCACGCTGCCTCGTCGAGGGGACGGAGGGCTACCTCCTGCAGGACTCGAAGCCGAGCTCCTGCGGCCCCATCACCTGCCACCTCAGGGACGGGAGCGAGACCCGCCACGACGACAATGGCTTCGCCGCTCCCGAGAGGCGCTGGGACGCGGAGTTCGCCAGCTTCGAGCGCGACTTCGAGACGGGCGACCTGGGGCACTGCTACCGGATGCTCGACCTCAGCCTCGCAGCCGCCCGGGTGCTCGATGAGGCCCGCACCTCCGCTGGGATCGCGCTTCCCGACTCGCACGGATAGCGTCGCCCGGGCCCTCCCTGCCCGCGCGCCCGACGCCCGTAACGAAGGGGAGGCCACGGCCCTTCCGGACCGTGGCCTCCCCTCTTCGTAGACGTCCGTCGCCCTAGCTTGCCGGCCTCCCTACTTGGAGACGCCGCGCCTGCGCAGGATGGCCGCGATGGCGACCACGCCGGCACCGAGCAGCGCGATGCCACCTGCACCGAGGGCGTAGTCCCCCGTGCTGGGCGTCCTGCCCTGGGTCCTGGGCGCAGGCTTGGTGCCCGCGGTGGTCGGGGTCGTAGACGGAGTCCTGGGGCTCTCCGGGACGGAGGAGCCGGGCTTCTGGTAGGAGTTGGTGAAGGTCGCCTCGCCCACCGCATCGCCCGTTACGTCTCCGGCTACGGGCCGGACGGTCAGCCGAGCGACCAGCTGCCCCTTGCCATCGTCCGTCACCTCGTACGTGAGCAGGAACTGGGTCTGGTCGCAGGTCCAGCCCTCCACGTGGAGCTGCTTCTCCCAGACGCGATACGTGTAGGTGCCGGGCTTGTCGAAGGTGATCCTGCCGAACTCGACCTTGCCAGGCCCCTCGAGAAGGACCGTCTTGCTGCCGGACGTCGAGCCCTCGGGCATGGGAGAGGCCTTGTCCTCGGCTCGCATCGTGAAGGAGAAGGTCGGGTAGGCGTCGCCCTCATAGCCGGTGACCTTCTTCTCGACCGGCGGGTCGGCCACGGTGACGGGCTTGGCGCTGTAGGTGTTGACGAAGCTCATCGCATTCACCTCGTCGCCGATGCCGTCGCCGGTGACGCGCTGGATGGTCCGGGCCTGCTCGAACTGGCCCGCCCCGTCGTCCTTCACTTCATAGGTGACGAGGTACTGGGTCTGGTCGCAGGTCCAGCCGCCCCGGTTGTCCCTCACCTCGAAGACGAGGTACTGGTAGGTGCCGGCCTTGTCGAAGGTGATGGTGCCGAAGCTGACGTTGCCGGGGCCTTGCAGCTCGACCGTCTTGGATCCGCCCTCGGAGCCCTCGGGCATCGGGTTGGCCGCGTCCAGCGCCTGCATCCTAAAGGAGAAGATCGGGTACTCGCCGCCCTCGAAACCGGAGACGTCCTTCCTGGCCGTCAGCTCGTCCGTAGTGACCTCCGTGGCCTTGTAGGTGTTGGTGATGATGAGCGTCTCGGGCGAGACCGTCGCCTGGAGCTGGCCGTCGACGTCTCGCACCTCGACCGTGATCTTGTGGGTCTCGGTGTCGTAGGTGATGCCGGGGCCCTCGCCCTCGAGCTCGCACACCTCATAGGTGTAGGTGCCCGCCTCGGTGTAGGTCCACGTACCGAAGATCACGTTTCCGCCGGCGTCGTTTGTCGCCGTTACCGTCTCACCCGTAGCCTCGTCTTTGAGCTGGAACTTGAACTCGTCGGCCGCGAGCGGGGTCCCGCGACCCTCAAGCCGCTTCTGGACGCGAAGCTGGACGGAGGTCTCGAGCGGCTTGTAGGAGTTTTTGAACGTCGTGGTCGTGGCAGAGCCCTCCTGCTCGGTCGGAGACAGGGAGAAGACCGGTTCGCTCACCTTGAGCGTACCGTCACCGTTGTCCTCGACGTGGACCTTCACCCACCTCGGCGCGGCGTCGTAGGTGTAGCCGCGGGCGGCGTTGCCGTTCTCGGTCAGGACGAAGTAGTTGTCGCCCACCTGGGACTCGTCGAAGGTGACAGGGAAGGAGACGGTGCCGTCGGCCGCGTTGGTCGTGGTCGCCACCTCCTCCCTGCTGGCCTCGTCGGTCAGCGTGAAGCTGAACTGGCCGGCCTCGAGGGCCTTACCCTCGAGTTCCTTCTTGGCGGTGATGGTCGTAGAGCCGGTCGCCTCGTAACCGTTCACGAAGGTCGTGTCGCCCGTGTAGGTGGCGACGGCGGTGATCTTGCCGTTGCCCTCGTCGGTCACGGTGACCGTAACGGGGACGGTGTTAGTGGCGTAGGAGTAGCCGGCCTTGCCATCGTTGACCTCGCGGATGGTGTAGGCGAAGGCCTTGGTGCGCTTGCCGGAGGAGGAGGCGCCGTCAGCCTCGGCGGCGTTGGCCTCGGTCGCGAGCAGACCCTCGAGGCCCTTGGCCAGGCTGGCGCCAGCGGAGTCGTCCTCAGGGGCGCTCGCGGCTGCGGCGCCGGACTCGGACGGGGAGGTCGCGGCTTCGGTCGCAGCAGGGGAGCCATCGCCGGAGGCGGCGCCGGTGGTCGCTGATGCGTCGGTGCCAGTCGTGGCGGCAGCGGAGGCGCCGGCGGCGGTACCCTCGGACGTGGCGCCCGTGGCCTCGTCGGCCGCGGTCATGGCGGTCACGGCGTCACCGGACGTGGGGCTCGTGGCGCCCGTGGTCGCGTCGGACGCGGCGCTCGTCGCGGAGGCGTCGGCGGACCCCGCGTCAGCGAAGATGCTCTCGTCGTAGTGGAGGTTGAACTTGACGCTCTCGCCCTCGTTGGTCGTGGTCTGGATTACCTTGCCTTCGGCGTCGCGGAGCTCGAAGGTGAACTGCCCATCCTTGATCTGCCTGCCGTGGAGCGTCTTCCTCGCGGAGACCGTGAGGTCGCCGGAGGCGGTGTAGGAGTTGTCGAAGGTCGTCTTGGAGTACTCGGGCGAGGCGGAGAGGGTGCCGTCCCCGTTGTCGGTGACCGTGACCTTCACCGTGCTGGCGGTGGAGTCGTAGGTGTAGCCCGGTTCACCGTCGTTGCGCTCGGAGATGGTGTAGGTGTAGGTGCCGGCCGACTCGTAGGAGAGACCGCTGAAGGTCACCCTGCCGTCCACGTCGTTGGACGCCTCGGAAACAAGGGTGCCGTCCGCGTTCCTGAGCTCGAAGGTGAACAAGCCTGCGCTGAGATCGGCGCCGGAGAGGCTCTTCGTCACCTGGAGCGTGGCGTCGGTGACGGGGGTGGTGGCGTAGGTGTTGGTAATCACTGCAGGCGTCTGCACCTCGGCCTTGAGCGTGCCGTTCCCGTTGTCGGTGACTTTGATCGTCACGTCGTGGACGTTGTTGTCGCACGTCCAGCCGTCACCGGACTCGGTCGTCTCGAAGACCTGGTAGCTGTAGGTACCGGGCTTTCCGAACACGATCTTGCCGAAGGGCACCGTCTTCGTGCCGGCCTCGCTGAAGGTGACGGAGGCCGTGAGGTCCTCCGGCTCGGGCGAGCCCGTCAGCGGGACGAGCTGGAAGCTGAAGGTCTTGTCGGCCCATGCGGTGCCGTCGGCCACGACCGTCTTCTCGAGGACCGCTGTCGTGCTCGTGTCGAGCTCGCCGGTAGCGCTGTAGGTGTTGGTGAAGTTGGTGGTGGCGGAGCCCTCGGTCACGGAGGCGTGGAGCTGGCCCACTCCGTCGTCGGTCACCTTGACCACGACCGTCTTGCCGCTCGTGGCCTGGGAGTCGTTAGTGACGCCCGCGACCTCGCCGGACTCGGTCACGGTGTAGGTGTAGGTGCCGGGTTTGGTGTAGGTGACGTTGCCGAACGAGCTCGCGCCGCCCCTGCCGTCGACGTTGGTGACGCTGGTCGTGCCGGGCAGGGGGGCGCCGTCGGCGGCGGAGAGCGTGATCTTCCAGTGCACGAGGGGCGTGCTCGTGAACCTCGACTTCGTGTCCGACCTCGACGGATCGGACTTCGTCCTCTACGACGGTAGACGGGTGCCCATCAGCCGCAGACTGCTCCCGACCGCGCGCACCGCGATGGCGGAGTGGGGGTTCTCGCGCATGCGCGAGGAGGGGCGGCGGTGAGCGGCGAGCTCGCCTCCGCCGTCGCGGGCGCGCTCTCGGCGCTCCCGCAATGGGCCCTCGCCCTCTCGGAGCTGCTCGGCTGCCTTCCGGCGCTCGCCCTCGTCGTCCGCATCGTCTGGCTCGCGAACCTGGAGGGACCCCGTCGCTGGGGGATGGCTCCGCTACCGGTCGCGAGCGCAGCGATCCTCGCCCTCGAGGCCTGGCTCTGCTCCGAGGCAGGGCTGCCGACCGCCCCCCTCCTGCTGCTCGACGTCGCGCTGTTCCTCCCCGTCCTCACGTGGATGACGGACCTCGGCGCCTGGCGGGCGCTCTACCTGTGCGCCCTCGCCACCCTCCTCACGTCGGACATAAGCTTGCCCGCCGTGCTCGTGGACGCGGCGGTCGTCGGAAACGACCTGTCGGAGCTGTTCCTCGCCTGGCCGGGCCTGCTCGTCCAGTGGGCGCTCTGGGGCCTGCTCGCGCCGTTCCTCTGGAGGCGCGCCTGCCCGAAGCTCGCTCGGTTCCTCACGAGCCAGTTCGTCACCCCCGGGAACTGGCACACCCTCTGGATGGTTCCCGTGCTGCTGTCCGCAAGCTTCTCGTTCGCCCGACCCTACCCCTCCGACTCGCCGTCGATCGGGGACTCGATCATCGCCTCCGCCATCCTCTGGATCTCCCTCAACCTTCTCTTCCTCCTCGCCTTCAGGCAGGTCGCCAGCTTGATCCAGATGGCATCGCGCTCGTTGCGGACGGAACGGGAGCAGGGGCAGACCAACCTGCAGAACGAGCAGATGAGCCATCTCGCCGAGCGCATCGGGGAGGCGCGCAGGCAGCGTCACGACCTGAGGCACCACCTCAACGCCCTCGCTGTGCTCGCCGACAAGGGCGACCTGGACGGCATGCGGACGTACCTCGGCGAGCTCTCCGAGGTCGCCCGCCGTGGCGACGCCCCGATCGAGTACTGCGAGAACGGCGTCCTCAACGCCGCCCTCGTCTACTTCGCCGACCGCGCCCGTGCCGCGGGGGCGGAGGTGGACATCTCCACTCGCATCCCCTCCTCCCTCCCGCAGCGCGAGACGATGGTCGCCTCGGTCCTTGCGAACCTGCTCGAGAACGCCGTCGCGGGCATCCAGGACTTCGCAGCCGTCCGCGAAGAGAGGCCGCTCCTGCGCGTGCGCGCCGAGCTCCGTGGGCGAGACCTCTTCCTCGTCGTCGACAACTCGTGCGCCCCGGAGCTCGTGAGGCAGGAGCGGGGTACCTTCCGCACCACCAAGGGGGCGCACCATGGCCTGGGCATCGCATCCGTGCGCGCGGCGGCGCGGGAGAGCGACGGCGTGGCGAGCTTCGAGGTCGCAGGCGAGACGTTCCGCGCCTCGGTCATGCTCGGAGGGGGCCGCCCTCACGCGCGCGGGGAGCGCTGAGGGCGTCTGACGCCAGCAGGCTCCGCACGGAAGGCACCGTGCGGAGCCGCGCCCCTCGAGCGGCCTAGCAGCAGGCGGGTTCCGGACGGGCCGCGGAGGTCTGCGTCTCGCGGAGCTGGGCGATGGAGGCGTCGAGCTTCGCGAGGATGCGCTCGCGGCCCTCGGGCAGCTTCGCCTTCGTGTGGACCCACTGGGTGATGGCGCGCTGCCACTCCGGGCCGTCGCCCGCTGCGACCTCCTCGCCGCAGGCGACGTGCTTGGTGTGGTAGCCCTCGAACACGGTGTCGATCGCGAGCCCGCTCACGAGCAGGCGCTCCTCCTCCATGCACTCGAGGTCACTCGCCCGAACGAACCGGCCCTCCCGCTCCCAGCGGCCTAGCTCGGTCAGCGGGTTGACGCCGAGGTTGAAGTTGGTGATGAAGCTCGGGCGGAGCTCGTTCAGGAGGCGCGCCGTGGCACGGGCGTTCTCCGCGCCGCGACCTGCGCCGGCGACGCCGGTCATGATGTGCGCGCCGAGCTCGAAGCCCGCCGCATGCAGGCGCCTGACCTGCTCGCGCGCCTGGTCGTTGGTGTGGTCCTTGTGCATCTGGCAAAGGACGTCGTCGAGCCCGGTTTCGATGCCCACGTACACCATGGCGTAGCCGCGCTTACGCAGCTCGCGCAGCTCGCCGTCGGTCTTCCTTGCGATCGAGGGCACCGTGGCGTCGCTCGTGACCCGCTCCACGGAGGGCAGGTAGCGCCCGATGAGGTCCAGGATGGCCATGAGGCGGTCCATGTCCATGTGGAGGGCGTCGCCGTCACCCAGCATGAGGTTGGTGGGGGTGCCGCCCACGTCGTGGACGCGCCTGAGCTCCGCCTCGATCCTCTCGAGCGGAACCTCGCGGTAGGTGGTGTCCTTGTAGAGGTCGCAGAAGGCGCAGCGGTTGTACGGGCAGCCCCGGGAGACCACGAGCCCAAACGCCCCGCGCTCGTTGGAGGACTTGCAGATTGTTCCTGGCATGCGGATCACCTCACGACGGTAGTCGCCTGTCCCCGGCCGGCCGGCGCCGACGGGACCCTTCCTCTGCCGCGGCGCGGCACCGGGCCCGCGCCGCGGCGGCTATGCGTAGTGACTGGCGGTCGCCACGAGCGGTCTCTCGGGATTCGCCGCCTGGTAGCCCTCGCCCCAGTCCCTGAGGGCGTCGAGCACGGGGGCGAGGCTCGCGCCCAGCGGCGTCAGCTCGTACTCCACGCGGGGTGGCACCTCGGGATAGGCGGTGCGGGTGAGCAGACCGTCCGCCTCCATCTCGCGCAGGTTGCTGGTGAGGACCTTCTGGGAGATGCCGCCCAGGGAGCGGCGCAGCTCGCCGAAGCGGCGACGGCCCCCGGCCAGGTCCCTCAGAATCAGCACCTTCCACTTGCTGCCGATCAGCAGCAGGGTGGTCTCCACGGGGCAGGCGGGCAGCCCCATGGAGCGCGAGAGCTTCGTCGCGACCTTCTCCATCCATGCCTCCAGCGCGCCGGCGAACGATACGATACGCAAAAGATACCAGCATCACAATTGTACCCAGGGCACGAGGGGATACACTTGCGCTCACCTGCACGAAGGCGCCACATCCTCGCGAGGCGCCTATCATGTGCGTATCCGAGCGCCGGATTCCTCAAGCGGACCGGTGCCTTCTGCTTCGACACCTTCCAGAACGGCTACTACGCCATCGGCGAGAAGGTCGGCGAGGCCTGGGGCAGCGGCAAGGCCCTCATGCATAATTAGAAGGGCATAGTCGGCGCTCGCCGGGCTCGGGCGCCGCCGGCAGGCCGAAGCCAGAGAAGGACGTCCGGAAGAGAGGGGTTCGCATGGTCACCACGGAAGTGCTCACGATAGGAAGCGGCAAGGCGGAGGGCCTCATCGTGCCCGCCCTGGCGGGCGAGGGCCACGCCAACCTCATCGTCATCCGCTGCGCCAGGGGCTTCCTCATGTGCGGCTACCTCAGCCTCGAGAAGGCCGAGCAGCTCGGCGACGTCGCCGTGCGCGTCGCGGGCGCGAGCTTCGAAGACGTCCTCGCCAACAAGGTCACCGGCATGACCCCCCAGGCGGCCGAGCTCGGCGTCAAGGAGGGCATGACCGGCCTCGAGGCCGCAGAGCTGCTGAACTCGTAGGCGCAACGCGTGGCGGCGGAGTGGCCCGCCGCCACGCTCGCCTCAGGCGGACGGTGGGGGTGCGCCCGCCGTCCGCCTGAGGATAGGCACCACTGGCGATTGCAGGGATTCCTCGAGATTCCAGTGCGAATCCCTAAAGAAAAACCCGGAGAAAGACCTCCGGGTTGACCAATCTATGGTCGGCTCGACTGGATTTGAACCAGCGACCTCTCGGTCCCGAACCGAGCGCTCTACCATGCTGAGCCACGAGCCGTTGCGACGCCTTATGTTAGCAGAGTTTCCGGGCTTTGGCCACGGGAATTTGGCTCGGGGAGGAAATGGTCACAGCGGCCCGCGACCACCACCTCGGACGTCCGTCCGCGCCCGCCGAGACGAGCCGGGCCTCGGCCGCGGCGGCCTCCGCCGCCGCACGGGACTCGCAGACGGCGAACACGCAGCTGCCCGAGCCGGTGACCTGGCAGGCGACGACGCCCTCCCGGGCACTGAGCCAGCCCCTCACGCGGTCGACCTCCGGCAGGAGGCGCCGGGCGACGGGGTCGAGGTTGTTCTCGAGCAGGCCCGCGACGGCGCGGGCGTCCGAGGCGCGCAGGGCGGAGCAGATCGGCGCGGGGTCGGCGGCGGGATCGTGCAGCCGGTCGAACTCCCGGTAGGCCGCAGGCGTGCTCACGCCCGGGCCCTCGGCGCGCACGAGCGCGACGGGCACGCCGTCGAGCGGCGGGAACTTCTCCCTGGGGACATCGCCGGCGCCTGCGAGCAGCGTGGGGCGCGGGTCGAGGAAGAAGGGGACGTCGGCGCCCACGGCGCGCGCGGCCTTTGCCACGCGCGCGTCGAGCGGGTCGAGACCCCAGAGCTCGCACAGGGCGAGCAGGACGCTGGCCGCGTCCGAGCTCGAGCCACCCATGCCGCTCTGCTCGGGGATGTGCTTCTCCAGGGTGACCCGGACGTCCGCGGGGCGCCCCAGGGCGTCCGCGAGGAGCGACGCCGCCCGGAAGGCGGTGTTGCTCTGCTCGGGGAAGCCCGCGGGCGGCACGCAGGTGACCGAGAGGGAGCCAGCGGGCTCCACGGTCACGACGTCGGCCAGGTCGAGGGCGACCATCACGGAGTCGACGCGGTGGTAGCCCCGCGCGTCCTTCTCGGCATGCACGCCGAGGTGCAGGTTCACCTTCGCGGGCGCCAGGCGCGTGACGGCGCGGACGTCTTGGGTGCGGGCGCGCATGGCCCTAGTCCACGGCCTCGAAGTCGAACATGCGCTCGTTGGTGTTGGCGTCGAAGAGCTCGACGGTGCCCGTGAGCACGTCCACGTACTGGTAGGACTGGCGGGCCTTGCGGCCCCTGCGCTCCTCGACCTCGATCACGAAGAGGGAGGGGTGGGCCTGCACGAGCACGCCCGTACGCTCCACGATGCGCGAGCGGCCCATGTTGGCGCGGACCTTGATGCGCTGGCCGACGTAGTGGCCCAGCTCCTCGTGGATGAGGTCTACCCTGTTCACTGGAGGTATCTCGTTCTCCATACCATCACTCTTCCCGGCGCGGACGCCTTGGAAAATAGCCAGAATAATGTCAGGCTAGTTATCGTCAAACTAGATTAGAATAGCTTGTTACCTCGCGCGCATGCGCCGGTTTGGCGCAATCGCGCAATCTCCATCTCGCGACGAGGCTCTCCGTCGCAGGCCCGGGGGCCGACGCCGGCCGTCCGCGCCGCGGGCGCGAGCGCTACACTTGCCGGGGCCGCCCGTTCGCGCCATACCCCGCGCGTCCGGCCGGCGCCGCACGCACACCGCGACCTGGGAGCAGGAATGAACAAGCAACGCGCCAGCAAGGTGCTCGCGAACCTCCGCGAGCTCGGCCTCGGCCAGGCCATCGTCACGGACCCGCTGTCGATCTGGTACCTCACCGGCTACTACACCGAGCCCTACGAGCGCTTCCTTGCGCTCTACCTCACCGAGGAGGGCGGCGTTCCCCGCTCCACCCTCTTCTGCAACCGCCTCTTCCCCGACGCGACGGGCGCCGCGGACGAGGTCGTCACCTTCGACGACACCGATGACCCGGTGCCGCTCGTGCTCGCGGCGACCGACCACGCCGAGCCCCTCGGGGTCGACAAGGACCTGGCGGCGCGCTGGCTGCTCCCCCTCATGGAGGCGGGCGCCGGCGCCTCCGTCCGCCTCGCGTCCGTCGCCGTCGACCGCGCCCGCTCCATCAAGGACGACGCCGAGCAGGAGCTCATGCGCGAGGCCTCGCGCATCAACGACCGCGCCATGGCCTGGCTCGCCGACCAGGTGCGCGTGGGCGTGACCGAGCGCTCGATCGCCGAGGGGCTCCTCGGCGAGTACCGCTCCCTCGGGGCCGAGGACCACAGCTTCTCGCCCATCGTCTCCTTCGGCGCCAACGCCGCCGACCCGCACCACGAGCCCGACGGCACGCGGCTCGAGAAGGGCGACATGGTCCTGTTCGACGTGGGCTGCAAGTACCGCGCATACTGTTCGGACATGACGCGCACCTTCTTCACCGCCGCGCCGACCGCCCACCAGGTCGAGGTCTACGACACGGTCAGGCGCGCGAACGAGACGGCCGAGGCCCTGATAGCCCCTGGCGTCGAGTTCGCCGAGCTCGACCTCGCTGCGCGCAGGGTCATCGAGGACGCCGGGTACGGCAGGTACTTCACGCACCGTCTGGGCCACCAGATCGGCCTCTCGGACCACGAGCCCGGCGACGTCAGCTCCACGCACCACGAGCCGGTGCTGCCCGGCATGTGCTTCTCGATCGAGCCCGGCATCTACATCCCCGGCGACATCGGCGTTCGCATCGAGGACCTCGCCATCGTCCGCGAGGACGGCCACGAGATCCTGAACGCCTACACGCACGAGCCGACCACGCTCGACGCCTAGGCGCCGGCCAAGGCAGCCTTCGCCGCCGCGGCGGCTCGCGCGCGGGGCACAAAAACGGAGCCCGCGTCCCCGAGGGGGCGCGGGCTCCTATCCTTGCGCGTTCGAGCGCCCTACTCGGCGGGGCAGAGCGAGAGGGCGGCGGCGTCCGCGATGAGGATGCAGTTGGCATGCAGCTGGAGGATCGAGGCGGGGCAGTGCGGGGTGACCGGTCCGTAGATGGCGTCGCGCACGGCCTCGGCCTTCTCCTCGCCGGAGGCGATGAGAAGGATCGTGTGGGCGTACATGATGGTCTGGACGCCCATGGAGAAGGCCTGGCGGGGCACGTCGTCGACGCTGTCGAACAGGCGGCTGTTGGCCTCGATGGTGCTCTCGGTGAGGTCCACGAGGTGGGTGCCCTTGGAGAAGGCGTCGTCCGGCTCGTTGAAGCCGATGTGCCCGTTGCGCCCGATGCCGAGGAGCTGCAGGTCGGGGTAGCCGGCGTCGCGCACCATCGCGTCGTAGCTTGCGCAGTAGGCCTCGGGGTCGGCCGCGAGGCCGTCGGGCACGTGGGTGTTGGCCAGGTCGATGTTCACGTGGTCGAAGAGGTTGGTGCGCATGAAGTAGTGGTAGCTGTTGGGGTCCTCAGGCGCCAGGCCGCGGTACTCGTCCAGGTTGTAGGTGCTGACCTGCGAGAAATCGATGTCGCCCTTCTTGTACCAGTCGATCAGCTGCCGATAGGTGCCGATGGGCGTGCTGCCGGTCGCCAGGCCGAGGACCGTGTCGGGCTTGAGGATGGTCTGCGCGGAGATGACGTTGGCGGCCTTGCGGCTCATGTCGTTGTAGTCGGTGGTGCGGACGACTCTCATGGTTCCCCCTCTTGTAAGAAACCTTCCCTGCCAAGGCCCCTCGCGCGGAGCGGCCTCCTACCTTCCGACCACAGGGTACCGCGATTTGTTATGACAAATGTCGAAAACGGGTAAGCGCGCGAAAAAGCCCGCGAGCGACACCTGCGTGCCGCCCGCGGGCGCGGGTCCTGCTGAGGGCTAGGCCGAGAAGGGCCGCGAGTCCTGGCCAGCGCCGGCCGAGAAGGGCCGCGGGCCCCTACTGCAGCTTCGAGGCGAGGTCCTCGAGGGCGCGGAAGCGGTGCGAGAGGCGGTTCTTCTCGTCCGGCGAGAGCTCGGCCATGGTCCTGCCGGGGACGTCGTCGAGGAGGAAGAGCGGGTCGTAGCCGAAGCCGTTCTCGCCGCGTCGCTCGTGGCCGATCCTGCCCGGGCAGTCGCCGTCGCCCGTCAGCACGCGGCCGTCGGAGCGGACGAGGACCACGGTGGAGTGGAAGTGGGCGCCGCGCTCCGGGTCGGGCACTCCCGCCATCTCGCGCAGGAGCTTCTCGTTGTTGGCATCGTCGTCGCCGTGCTCGCCCGCCCAGCGCGCCGAGTAGATGCCCGGGGCCCCGCCGAGCGCGTCCACCACGAGCCCGGAGTCGTCGGCGACGGCGATCTTGAGGCCGGTCTCCTGGAGCGCTGCGCGGGCCTTGATCAGGGCGTTGGCGAGGAAGGTGTCGCCGTCCTCCACCGGGTCGGGGAAATCTCCGAGCTCACCGAGGGCGCAGAAGCGGTAGCCCTCCATGATCGGTCCGAGGATGGCCTCGATCTCCGACACCTTGTGCGCGTTGCCCGTGGCCACGACCACGGTCCTCTCGGCGTCGAGCGCCGTCGCGTCCACAGCTGGCATGATGCTCCCCTCCGTCCAGGCGCTGGCCTAGGACCTGAAGTTGGTGACCTCGTCCTGCAGGGCGACGAGCCTCTCGATCGCGGGCAGGCCCATGTCGAGAAGGGCGTCGAGCTGCTCGCGCGTGAAGGGGCTCCTCTCGCCCGTCCCCTGGATCTCCACGATGCCTCCGTCGCCCGTGCCCACGAGGTTGAGGTCCACCTGGGCGTGGCTGTCCTCGCGGTAGTCGAGGTCCAGCAGCAGCCTGCCGTCCACCTCCCCCATGGAGATGGCGGCAACCTGCCCCGTGAGCGGGAGGCGCTGGATGTTGCCGCGCTCCTCCCACGAGCGCAGGGCGTCGTGCAGGGCGACCCACGCGCCGGTGACGGAGGCGGTGCGCGTGCCGCCGTCGGCCTGGATCACGTCGCAGTCGACCGTCACGGTCGCCTCGCCCAGGGCGGCGAGGTCGCAGACCGTGCGCAGGCTCCTGCCGACCAGGCGCTCGATCTCCATCGAGCGCCCCTTGCGCCCGCGGTACTCGCGTGGGGTGCGGCGGCTGGTGCTGGCCGGGAGCATGGCGTACTCCGCCGTGACCCAGCCGGCGCGCGAGCCCTTGCGCCAGCGCGGCACGCCCTCCTCCACGGTGGCGGCGCACAGCACCCGCGTGTCGCCGAACTCCACGAGGCACGAGCCGTCCGCGTTCTTCATCACGTTGCGCGTGAGCTTGGCGGGGCGCATCTCGTCCGCCGCCCGCCCGAAGCTGCGCTCGAGCGCCCTCTCGGCGCCGGGGTCACCTGGCATGTTCCTCCACCTGCCCGCCGGCAAGCGCCGGCCCTACAGAACGGGCCCCTCCCGCGAGCGGAGGGGCCCGTCCGGCTTCTCTGGTGGGCGATGAGGGGTTCGAACCCCCGACCTTGTGCGTGTAAGGCACCTGCGCTAGCCACTGCGCCAATCGCCCTTGTCGCGGAGAAAGTGTAACACAGCCCAGGCGCCCCTCGGCCCCACCACGAGGGGCTATACTCAAGCGCATGGATACGACAACGCTTACATCGCTCGCAGCGGCACTCGAGTCCGAGGGCCTGCTCGTCCGCACGCACGCGCTCCCCGCCGACCCGCTGCCCGTCTGCGGCGCGGACTCCGACTCGCGCTTCGTGCGCCCGGGCCACCTCTTCGTCTGCAAGGGCGCGGCCTTCCGGCCCGCCTACCTCACCTCCGCGCTCGAGTCCGGCGCCGTCGCCTACCTCACGGGCGAGGAGCGCGCAGACGAGCTCGCGCGGCTCGCGCCCGGGGTGCCCGCGCTCGTCGCGAGCGACGTCCGGCGCGCCATGGCCCTCGTCGCACTCGAGGCCTGGGGGCACCCGGACCGCGACCTCACCTGCGTGGGCATCACGGGCACCAAGGGCAAGTCCACCACGAGCTACATGCTCCGCTCCATCCTGGACGCCGGTTCCCCGGAGCCCCGCTGCGCGATCGTCGGCTCGATCGAGACCTTCGACGGCATCGAGCGCGCCGAGAGCATCAACACCACGCCCGAGGCCTGCGACCTGTGGCGCCATGTCGCCAACGCGCGCGACTCCCGCCTCCCCGACCTCGTGATGGAGGTCTCGAGCCAGGCGCTCAAGTACGACCGCATCGTGGGCCTCCACCTCGACGTGGCCGCCTTCCTGAACATCGGGCGCGACCACATCTCCCCCCTCGAGCACCCCACCTGGGAGGACTACTTCGCCTCCAAGCTGCGGATCTTCCAGCAGGCGCGCACGGCCGTGGTGAACCTCGCGACCGACCACCTCGACCGGGTCCTCGAGGCGGCAGCCTCCTGCGAGCGGACGCTCCTCTTCTCCGCCACGGGCCCCGAGGTCGCCGGCAGGCGCGCCGACGTCTGGTGCGACGAGGTGGAGTCCGGCCTCGGCAGGAGCTCCTTCGTCGCCCATACGCCCAGCTGGGAGGCCCGCGTGGAGCTGCCCATGCCCGGGCTCTTCAACGTGGAGAACGCCCTGGCGGCCATCTGCGCGGCGGAGCTTCTCGGCGCCGGGCGCGACCAGGTGCTCGCCGGCCTCGCGCGCGTGAGCGTGCCCGGCCGCATGGAGCTCGTCTGGAGCGACGACCGCCGCGTCGTGGGCATCGTGGACTTCGCCCACAACGCCATGGCCTTCTCGAAGTTCGGCCCCAGCGTCCGCGAGGAGTTCCCGGGGTACCGCGTGATATCGGTCTTCGGCGCCACGGGCGACAAGGCCGTGGAGCGCCGCCGCGAGCTCCCCGTCGAGGCCGCCCGCTGGTCGGACCTCCTCGTCTTCACCAAGGACGACCCCGGCCACGAGCGCGTGGAGGACATCTGCCGCGAGATGGCCGAGGCCACTCCGGCGGGCATGCCCCACGAGACCGTCTGCGACCGCGCCGAGGCCATCCAGCACGCCGTGGACCTCGCCTTCGCGGGCACGGGGCCGTGCGTGGTCTGCGTGCTCGCACGGGGCACGGAGGGCTACCAGCACGAGATGGGCGGCCTCACGCCGGCACCGCTCGACATGGACCTCCTTAGGGCCGCGATGGCGCGACACTGACGCACGAAAGGAGAATCGATGGCGTTTGACCCCCAGCGGGAGGACTACCAGCGCCTGGGGCTCCGCTTCGCCCGCACGCTCGACGGGGGCGACGCGACCGCCGCGGCGCACGCCTTCTCCTCCTTCGGGCTCAGGTTCCAGCAGGACCGCGACTCGCTGCCGCAGACGGACGAGGACAGGGCCTTCCACCTCGTGACCCTCGCCGCGGCCGACATCGACTACCGCCTCCCCTTCGCGGACGAGCGGGAGGCCGAGAAGCTCGTCGCGCACGGCCACCAGCTGCTGAAGGAGGCGCTCGCCCTCGACGCTGGCTGCTTCGACGCCGCGCGCATGCAGGCGGCCTCCGAGAAGCCCTCGTTCGACGGCTACCTCGCCTACCTCGTCGAGGGCGAGCCGGAGGTCCGCGCGCGCTGCCTCGCCGAGCGCGACCGCGCGCTCGAGGGACCCGACTCCCCCGAGCGGGCCCGCCTCGCCGCCGACCTTGCGTGCGCCCCCTACCTGCGCTGGCTCGCCGCCGAGGCCGAGGAGGCGCTCATCTGCGGTAGGAACCGCGAGGCGTTGCGCGTCTGCCGTGAGGCCCTCGAGCTCGACCCGCACGACCAGGCCGACGTCCGCTTCACCGAGGCGCTCGCCCTCGCGAAGCTCGAGGACGAGGCCGGCCTCGACGCCGCCTGCGCCCGCCGTCAGCCCCACGGCCGCCGCACCCCCGCCGACGACGCCTGGGCGCGTCTCGCGCGCCTCGCGCTCGCCTACAAGGCCCACGAGATGGACCGGGCTCGAGGCGAGCTCCGTGGCCTCGTCGAGACCTACCCCAACGCCGCCGAGTCCCTGATCCGCCAGGCGGAGCTGCCCGACGGCGTCTTCGCCCGCCTCTGCGTCCTGCCCTACAGCGAGGACGAGCTGATCCTGGCCCTCTCCGAGGGCACGGTGCTCCTGCAGGAGGGCCGCGACCCCCGGGGCGCAGGCGCGCTCTCCGCCTGGGTCGCCCGCGAGACGAGCAAGCTCGCCCCGCGGGCCTCGAGCGCCGTGATGCGCGAGCGCATGGCCGAGAGCGCCGCCGGCGCCGACGGCTGGCAGGGCCCCGACGCCAACCTTCCGCGAGGCGGTCGCCCATGATGGACGTGCGCGCAGAGAGGTGCCTGAGGCTCGCCCTCAAGCGCCGCGAGAAGCTCGCCGACCTCTCCGACGAGGCCTTCCACGAGCTGGAGCTCGCCGTCAGGGAGAACCCCGACGCCTTCGTGGACGACGACGAGGAGCGCGCCTTCGCCCTGCTCGAGCAGGCGCTCTCGCGCTACGCGGACGCGCGGGCCGACGACGACCTCCTCGACGACGACGAGTACGCCGAGGCGCGGGCGAAGGCCCTCGGACGGCTGCGCGAGGCCTGCGAGCGGGCGTGCGCCGTCTCCCCGGCGTGCGTCGACGCGCGCGTCTGCGGCCTGCTCGCCCAGGACCTGGACGGCGACGCCCTGCTCGACGCCCTCCTCGCGCTCGAGGGCGAGCTCGACGACGAACGGGGACCGCTCGCCACGCCGGCTACGGGCGACGCCTGGACCGACGTCTTCAACCGGCCGCGCCTGCGCCTCAGGGCCCACGTCGCGCGCACCTGCGTCGACGGCGCGCGCTACCGCATGGCCGCCGACGAGTGCCGGGGGCTGCTGACGGCCTCCCCGCTCGACGCCGTCGGCGCGCGCTACACCTACGCGCTCTGCATGGCGCGTCTGGAGGACGAGGAGGCCCTCGACTGGCTCGACGCGCGCTTCTCCCGCCACGGCAACGCCTGGCTGCACCTCGCCCGCACGATCCTGCTCTACAAGGTCGGGCGCGCGCCTGCCGCCCGCCGCGCGCTCAAGGGCTACGACCGACTGTGCCCGGGCGGGGCCTACGCGCTCCTGCAACCCACCCTCATGGACGTCTACGTCCCCGACCGGCCGGCCTTCGTGCCGGGCTCGTTCGACGAGGCCGTGCTCGCGGTGCACGAGGCCGACCCGGTCATCGCCGACGTCCCGGACTTCGCCGCCTGGGCGGCGGCGCAGCCGGGCTTCCTCGCCTCGGCAAAGGACTACGCCAGGCGCAACGGGCTGGACTGGCTCGACCCCGAGGGCGCCCGCTAGCCGGCGGCGCCCACCGCCCCTCCGCGCCCGCCCGGCGCGGGCGGCCGCCGCGTCTGGTATACTCGGAACCTGCGATGCCGTCCCCATCGTCTAACGGTTAGGACATCGCCCTTTCAAGGCGACGACACGAGTTCGAATCTCGTTGGGGGCACCATCCAGACGCCACGAGGGCCCCCGGCGCGCCGGGGGCCCTCTTTTCACTGGTTCGCGGCTCTGGCCGCGCCCACGCGTGCGCTGGTAGGGGCGGTGGGGCTCGAACCCACACGCCTTGCGGCGGCGGATTTTAAGTCCGCTGCGTCTACCGATTCCGCCACGCCCCCTTGGTTGCACTATCGATGGTAGCCCATCGCGGCCGGCCGTGCCCCGCCAATTCCGGCGCGCGCCGGACAACCGAGAAGGACCGCGCAGCCCGGCTTCTCCCGATCAGAGCAGGGTGAGCTCCGGACGCCAGCCCAAGGGCGAAGGGGCGCCGTCGAGGGTCGAGGCGGCCACGATCGAGAGCCCGAAGAGCAGGTCGCTCTCGCTCACGGTCAGCTCGTCGAAGCCCGCGGCGCGCATGAGCTCGGCGATGGCGACGGTGCCGCCGAGGATGACGGGGGCGCGCTTGGCCTGGATCCCGGGGAGGGCCGCCCTCCCCTCGACGGTGAGGCCGCAAAGCCTGCGCTCGAGGGCGTCCACGTCCGCGCGGGAGAGGGTCTGGAGGTGCACCTGGCGCGGGTCGTAGGGCTCGAGGCCCTTCTCGATGGCGACGAGGGTCGTGGCCGTCCCGCCGGTGACGACGAGGCGCTCCGGCCTCGCGGCAGGTGCGCCCGAGGCCGCGGCCGCGGCGCTCGCGGCCCGGATGGCGCCCGAGAGGCGCTCGGCCGCGAGCTCGTGGGCGCGGGCCAGGTCGTCCTCCGAGGGCGGGTCCGCGTGCGCGAGGAGCTTCTCGGTCAGCCTGCGGCAGCCGACGTCCACGGAGCGGACCCACTCGATCGCGAGGCCCTCGCCGTCGTCGAGGCTCCCTACGGCGACCTCCGTCGAGCCGCCGCCGTTGTCGGCCACCATGATCCGGCGCCCGCCGAAGTCCTGGGCAACGCCGAGGAAGGTCAGCGACCCCTCGACCTCGCCGGGGATTACCTGGGCTGCGAGGCCGCGGCGATCGAGCTCGGCGAGGAGGTCGGCGGCGTTCTCCGCGTCGCGCGCGGCGCTCGTGAGCGTGCAGCACACGGCCGGCGCCCTGGCCTCGCGCGCGGAGGCGAGGTAGAGGTCCACGCAGCCGAGCAGCCGGCGCTGGGCGTCCTCCCTCAGGCGGCCGGTGCGGTCCACGTCCTGCCCGAGGTTGACGATGTTCGAGCTCTTGGCCAGCCTCGCGACGCGCCCGGACGCGACGTCCGCGACCGCGAGCCGCGCGGTGACGGTGCCGATGTCGATGACCGCTACCCTCGTCATGCGTCCCTCCCCACCGATGCGCCCCACGACGGGGCCGACGGGCCCCTACGACAGGGGCCTATAGCAGAATAGCGCGTCGAGCACCACGATGTACCACGGCCGCTCCGTCGGCTCCTCGGGCTTGGGGTTCGTGGGGTCCGAACCCTGGTTGGCGTCATCGGGCGCCGACGGGGACGTGGCGGTGCTCTCGCCCTCGTAGGCGTAGCCCTGCCTGCGGGCCTCGTCCTCCACGCCCTCGCGGGTCTGGAGGCGGTCGATGTCCTGGTTCAGGGCGTCGTTGTCGGCCGTGATGGAGGCGTAGCTCTCGGCGAGCTCGCCGGAGCGGCGCCAGGCCACGTAGTAGTCGCCGAGCGGGCCCCACACGGCGGCGACGAGGGCGAGGGCGACGGCGAGGACGACCAATCCCCGGACGTGCCTGCGGGCGAAGTCCGCGCAGGCAGCAGGCGCGGAGCGCACGACCTCGGCGAGCGGGCGCCTGGGGCGGGCCGCCTCGGCGCGACGGCGCTCCCGGGCCTCCTCGCCATCGCCCTGACCGGCCGCGCCGGACTGCCCGCCGTCGCCGCGGGCG
>OMVS01000062.1 GCA_900314575.1 uncultured Olsenella sp.
CGGACCGTCCTTCTCCCTACGCGAGCTTCATCAGGGCGGAGAACGAGGACGACGACGGGTACGACCCCTACTCCGACCGACCCGCACGCCCCGAGCCGCTCTTCGAGCGCGATCCCTGGGACTAAGGTGCCGACGCTTCGGCGATGTCTTCGGCATGTCTCGAACTTCTGCCCGAATCACCAAGCGCGGCCATCGGGCGACGCTCCTGTGCAAGAGGATGAAAAGTGCTGGAACTGCTGGGGTGAGGGTGTACTATGAGTAAGAAATTCTTACATAGGAGGCTGTGATGAGCTCAGATATCCTCGCCGTCTCGTCCAAGGGACAGGTCGTACTTCCTGCGAACCTGCGCAAGAGACTCTCGATCAAGAGCGGTGATCACCTTGCCGTCTATACCTCGGGCGATGTAATCATGCTCAAAAAAATCGAAATGCCAAGAGAGGAAGACTTCAAGTCGCACCTTGACGAAGCCCAGGCCTGGGCCAAGGCCGTTGGTTATCAAGAGTCCGACGTGGCTGATGCCATTGCGACGGTGCGCGCGAGGTACCTATAAGCAGATTCTCGCCGGTAGCCAAGCACGAGGCGCGCCGCCCATCAGCCGAGCGCGCCTCCCAGGCGCAGGATCAGCAGGGTGGCGAGGAGCAGCACGACGATGACGACGACGGCTGCGATGCGGGAGCGGATCTGGCGCTCGCGCTCGCGCGACGCGAAGATCTGCCGGCGACCCTTGGGAATCTCCAGGTACTGGCCGTAGTGCAGGTCGCGCTGAAGCTTGCCCATGTCCGCGCGGGAGCGGCGGTAGGGCTGCCCGGAGAGCGGCAGGCTGCCGCCGACGGCGATGTTGGAGTCGTGCGCGAAGCCTGCGGAGTAGGACTCGTCCTCGCCGAGGTCGTCGATCGCCTCGGCCGTCTTGCGCGGCTTAGGCTGCCTGATGTAGGGGGCGTTCCGGCGCGAGCCGGTGCTCCTCGTGGGCCTCAGCAAGGGCTTCTCGCGCTCGAGGCCCTTGGCCTCGCTGCGGGGGATGGGCTTGCCCACGCCCGTGGAGTCGAGCCGGCGCTCACGGGCCGCCTCGCGCTCTTGGCTGCGCTCCGCGCCCTTCCGGGGGGTCCGCTCGGCCGTGGTGGGCTCAGCGGCGGCGCTCGGCGAGGGCGTGCCCTCCCTGCTCGAAACACTCCTGCGTATGCTGCCGCTCTCACCCATGCAGGTGCCTCCGAAAACCGACGCCCCGATTGCTAGACCATGATACCGAATGGCACTCGGGCGGACAGGGGGTGGCATCAATTGACACAGTTCACCACGAGTTGCCCAGAGAGCTTGCCGGGAGCTTGGGGCCTCCAAACCTAAGCGTAAAAGACTTAGGTTATGTGCCAACTGTGAACTGAGAAAACCTTCGAAAGTCGGTTTAAAGCGGCCTCTGCGGGGCATATACCAAGTCGACACGCGGGGTGCACGGGCAAGGGCGAGGCACCCAGAAGACCATGAGGAGTGATTCGTTATGGCAAGCATGATTCCGTATGATCGCTACGACAGGGCTCTCCGCAGGGCTTGGCCGTTCGGCAGCTTCTTCGACGACGACTTCTTCGCTCCGCTGGTGAGCGTCGACGGCGACGCCTCCTTCAAGATGGACGTCGAGGACGCGGGCGACAAGTACGTCGTCTCCGCCCACCTCCCCGGCGTCACGCGCGACCAGATCGACGTCGAGCTCAACGAGGGCAGGCTCTCCATCTCGGTGGACAGGAAGGAGTCCGACGAGGAGAAGAGCAAGAACTACCTGCACAAGGAGACCAGCGAGTGGCAGGCCACGCGCGGCGTCTACCTCAAGGACGCGGCGAGCGAGGGCCTGAGCGCCAAGCTGGACAATGGCGTGCTCGAGATCCAGGTACCCAAGATCGTCGAGAAGCCCAACGTCACCAAGGTCACCATCGAGTAGCGGCGGCTCAGACGAGCTGCCACAGGCGGCGGGATTCGGGAGGGGCGCGGCCTTCGGGCGGCGCCCCTCCCGCCGTCTGTGCCGCCGCGCCGGTCCTTCTCCGCTAGTAGATCGCGAGCGGCTCGTCCTGCGACGCCACGCAGACGCTGAGGCGGCCGTCGGGCGTCCGAGCCTCCGCCGCCTCGCCGTCCACCGGCTCGGCGCCGACGGCCTCGGCCAGGGTGCGCACGGCGACGCTCGGGCGGTTGTTCTTCTCCGAGAGGTGCAGGCCGACGACGACCTCGGTGTCGCGCGTGACCAGGGCCTTGAGCGCCGCGGCGCACTGGTCGTTGGAGAGGTGGCCGCCCGGGCCGCCCACGCGCCTGCGGAGGAAGGCGGGGTAGGGGCCCTCGGCGAGCATGGTCTCGTCGTGGTTGGCCTCGATGCCGAGGATCCTGCAGCCGAAGAGCGCGTCGAGCGCGGCGTCCGTGACGTAGCCGGTGTCGGTCATCCAGCCCAGGGCGTCGTCGGGGCCGTCTGAGCCCTCGACCTCGAAGCGGAAGCCGATGGGGTCGCCCACGTCGTGCGAGGTGGGGAAGCACCGCACGCGCATCCCGGCCAGCACGAGCTCCGCGTCGTGGTCGATCAGGGTGAAGGGCACCTGCGAGAGGAAGCGCCTGCCCAGGGTGGTGCCGGCCGTCGCGAAGAGCGGGCCGTCGTAGTGGTTGCAGACGACCGTGAGGCCGTCGGTGTGGTCCTGGTGCTCGTGGGTCACGAGGATCGCGCGCACGTCGCCGAGGTCGCAGCCGCAGGCGCGGGCGCGCTCGTGGAGGGCCCTGCGCGAGATGCCGCAGTCCACGAGCACCGACCCCTCGGGGCCCTCGACCACGGCGGCGTTGCCCTTGGACCCGGACGCCAGCACGTAGAGGTGGATCTTGGGAACCATTCTCTCCTCCTTCGCTCCGGCAGACCAGCTTAGCGGATGGCGGCGGCGCGGGCGCGCGGGGTGTAGAGTGGTTGGACCGGACCGGGGGGCGCCGGCGCGGAGCCGGCGCGGCCCGCCCGGGTGAGGAGGGACAGATGCCCAGCGTAGGCAGGCGGTACGCAAGCAGCGCGGCGCGCTTCGAGCGCGCCGGCGCGCGCACGGACGACGCGGGACGCGCGCCGGTGGTGCTCATGGTCTCGGGCGGGGCGGACTCCACGGCGCTGCTCGTCCTCGCGGCGACCTCGCAGCTCGACATCGACGACGGGCGCGGCGAGGCGAGGATCGCCCGCGAGCGCCTCCACGTGCTGCACGTGAACCACCAGCTCCGCGGCATAGACGCGGAGGAGGACGAGGAGTTCGTGCGCTCGCTGGCTGCCTCCTTCGGCATACCGTGCACCATCAGGCGCGTGGACGTCGCCGCGCTCGCGGCGGGCCAGGCGGGCGGCAACGTGGAGAACGCCGGCCGCGAGGCGCGCTACTCCGCCGCCGCCGAGCTCGCCAACCAGCTGAGCGAGGAGTTCGGCACGCCGCGCTCGGCCGCCCGCATCCTCACGGCCCACACGGCCAACGACCGCGCCGAGACCTTCTTCATGAACGCGATCCGCGGCGCGGGCCCCTCGGGCCTCTCGAGCATCCCTCGCCGCCGCAACCGGATCGTGCGCCCGCTCCTCAACCGCACGCACCGCGAGCTCTGCGACCTCCTGCGCATGCGCGGCATCGTGTGGCGCGAGGACGAGACCAACGCCGACACCCGCTACCTGCGCGCCTTCGTGCGCCACGAGGTCATGCCCGTGGTCGAGCGAAGGAACCCGCGCGTGGTCGGCTCTCTGAGCACGACCTGCGACATCCTCTCCGACGAGGACTCCTACCTCACGAGCGTCTCGGCGCGCACCCTGCGCGACCTCACGGTGAGGCGCACCGACGTCCTCCTCGCGCTCGACGCCCGCAAGCTCGCCGCCGCCGAGGTGGCGATCGCGCGCAGGGTGGTCCGCCAGGCCGTCCTCGCCGTCTGCCCGGCGGCCCGGCTGGAGGCGCGCCACGTGGAGGCCGCGCTCAGGGTCGTGGCCGCCGGCTACGGCTCGTGCTCGGTGCCGATGGGGGTGGACGTGCGCGTGGAGCACGGGATGCTCTTCGTGCGCGCCCGAGGCGGCGAGGGCGAGCCCTTCTCGGGCTGGCTCGAGGTCCCCGGCGCTGTCACGCTCGCGGACGGCCGGACCCTTTCCGCCCGGCTCGGCCACGTGCCCGCCGGCGCCGACCCCGTCGCCCTCGCCCGCGCGCACGGCGCCGAGTGGGCGGGCGCGAGCGTGGTGCTCGACGCCGTCAAGGCCGGCGTGGACCCCTCCCTCGGCGGGCGCCTCTGGGTGGACGGCCCTGAGGTCGGGGACGTGATGTGCCCCCTCGGCATGCACGGACAGAGCAAGAAGCTCTCAGACCTCCTCTGCGACGCCAAGGTGCCGGCGGCCGACAAGCCCCTGGTGCCCGTGGTCAGGGCAGACCCGACGGGGTCCGTGCTCTGGGTAGCGGGCGTGCGCGCCGACGAGCGCGCCCGCTGCGACGCCGCGACCAGGGTCCTGCTCGAGCTCACGCTCGAGGACGGGCCCGCGCGCCGGACGGAGACGGGCCGGCCGGGCCGGGATGCGTAGTACCATGATGGGCACCTAGGAGCGAGGCGGGCGCGGTCCCGCCCCGCGGGTGCGAGAGGGGCCGTCGGGCGGACTTGGAGGGAACCGTACATGGCAGCTGACACTGCGAAGGGCACTGCGACACAGCTACATCCGGACGTTGAGAGCGTCGTGCTCTCGGAGGAGGACATCAGGGGGATCGTCACCCGTATGGGCGACGAGATCAGCCGTGACTACGCTGGGAGGAACCCGCTCGTCGTGACGGTGCTGCGCGGCGCCTTCATCTTCACCGCGGACCTTCTCCGCGCCATCAAGGTCCCCTGCGAGGTGGACTTCATGGCCGTCTCGAGCTACGGCAACGGCGTCAAGAGCTCCGGCGTGGTCCGCATCGTGAAGGACCTGGACACCAAGGTCCAGGGGCGCGACGTGATCATCGCCGAGGACATCCTGGACTCCGGCCTCACGCTCTCCTACCTCATCAAGCTGCTGCAGGCGCGCCAGCCCAACTCCATCGAGGTGGCGGCCTTCTCGGTCAAGGACATCGAGGGCAAGCAGCCCGCCGTCGAGCCGCGCTACGTGGGCTGCCACGTGCCGGACGCCTTCGTGGTGGGCTACGGCCTGGACTTCGCGGAGCGCTACCGCAACCTCCCCTATGTGGGGATTCTCAAGCCCGAGGTGTACTCCTAGGGCGAGTCCGCTGGCATAACGCTATATTTGGACTGCTTTTCGGTGGGCGCGCAGCGGATGCGCGCCCACTCACGTAACGGACGTGGCCGCGCCTGCGGCCGCGGGACCGACCCGTCCCGCCGACATATGGGGGAGCGACCCTTGCCAGACCATAACAGCAACCTGCACGACCCGTCCCCGCGCCGCCGGCGCCTGGGCGTGATCTACGGGGTCCTCGTGGCGATCTTCGCCGGCTACCTCGTGTACTCCATGGCGACCACGTTCACCGCCAAGCAGGTGGACACGCTTGCCACCAGCGACTTCGTGGCGGCGGTGCGCGACGAGCGCGTGACCGACGTCACCTACCACGCCTCCGACGGCACCCTCACGGGCTCCTACTACCGCACGGACGCGGACCGCGCCAACCACGCGGCGACGGAGTTCAAGAGCGCCTACGCCGGGGTGGACAACCTCGACGAGCTGATGCAGAGCCACGAGGGCGTCCGCTTCGTGGTGGACGCCTCCGACAACAGCCTCTGGGAGTCCGTCCTCCTCTCGGTCGTGCCCACCCTGCTGCTGCTCGCGGTCTTCGTCTACTTCATGAACCAGGTCCAGGGCCAGAACGGGCGCGCCATGCAGTTCGGCCAGACCAAGGCCAAGACGACCGAGCAGACCCGCCCCAAGGTCAAGTTCTCTGACGTCGCGGGCATCGACGAGGCGGTCGAGGAGCTCAAGGAGGTCCGGGACTTCCTGCGCGAGCCCGAGCGCTACCTCAAGATGGGCGCCAAGATTCCCCGCGGCGTGCTGCTCGTGGGCCCGCCGGGCACGGGCAAGACGCTGCTCGCCAAGGCGGTCGCCGGCGAGGCGGGCGTCCCGTTCTTCTCCATCTCCGGCTCCGACTTCGTCGAGATGTTCGTCGGCGTCGGCGCGAGCCGCGTGCGCGACCTCTTCAAGCAGGCCAAGGAGGCCGCCCCCGCGATCATCTTCATCGACGAGATCGACGCCGTCGGCCGCCAGAGGGGCGCCGGCCTCGGCGGCGGCCACGACGAGCGCGAGCAGACCCTGAACCAGCTGCTCGTGGAGATGGACGGCTTCGAGGACAACTCCGCCGTCATCCTCATCGCCGCGACCAACCGCCCCGACATCCTCGACCCCGCGCTGCTGCGCCCGGGCCGCTTCGACCGCCAGGTGACGGTCGACCGCCCCGACGTGAAGGGCCGCGAGCGGATCTTGGCGGTCCACAGCGAGAACAAGCCCATCGCGCCCGAGGTGGACCTCAAGCGCATCGCCAAGCTCACCCCCGGCTTCACCGGCGCGGACCTCGCAAACCTCATGAACGAGTCCGCCCTGCTCGCCGCCAGGCGCCACAAGGACCGGATCGGCATGGACGAGGTGGAGGAGGCCATGGAGCGCGTCATCGCCGGCCCCGAGAAGAAGGGCCGCGTAATGACCGACAAGGAGCGCGTCACCATCGCCTACCACGAGTCCGGCCACGCCCTGGTGGGCCACGTCCTGGAGAACTCCGACCCCGTGCACAAGATCTCGATCATCTCGCGCGGCAGGGCGCTGGGCTACACCATGCAGCTGCCCGAGGAGGACCACTTCCTGGAGACCCGAGACGGCATGCTCGACCAGATCGCGGTGCTGCTGGGCGGCCGCACGGCCGAGGAGCTGTTCTGCACCGACATCACCACCGGTGCGAGCAACGACCTCGAGCGCGCGACCAAGATCGCGCGCGAGATGGTCACGCGCTTCGGCATGAGCGAGGAGCTGGGCGCCCAGGTCTTCGGCGAGGCGCAGCACGAGGTCTTCCTCGGGCGCGACTACGCCAACCACAACGACTACTCCGCCGAGACCGCCAAGCGCATCGACGACGAGGTCGAGCGCATCATGCGCGAGGCCCACGACCGCGCGCGCTGCGTGCTCGAGGCCCGCAGGTCCCAGATGGACACCATGGCGAACGTGCTGCTCGACCGCGAGACCGTGGAGGGCGAGGTCGTGAACGCCCTCCTCGACGACAGGTGGGACGAGTACGTGGCCGCCCACCCCGAGGAGGCCTCCCCGGCACCCGCAGGCGCGGCAGCGGGCGAGAAGGACGGCGCGGCGGCGGGCGAGAAGGACGGCGCGGCAGCGGCCGGACCCGCTACGGCCGCGGCGCCCGGCTCCACCGACGGGCCCTCGGCTCCCGACGCGCCCTGCGGCCGGCCGCCCCGCCCGTAGGGCGCGGCAGGCCGCGCGGCCTTCGCGGGCCCGCGAACCTCGCAGCTACCTTACAATAGGCGTCTGTAACCGACTGGCGCCCGCCCCATCGCCGTCCGCTCGAGCGGGGGCGCGGGGCGGGCGCCGCACTCGCCTCGGCGGGTGGGGAAGGGGCAAGGGATGCCGAAGAGCGCAGCGAGGTCCTTCGTGAAGATCGACCGCTCCTCCCGGACGCCGCTCTACGTGCAGCTGCACGACAGCCTCGAGCGGGCGATCCGCAGGGGCGAGCTGATGCCGGGAGCCAAGCTTCCGACCGAGCACGAGCTCATCAAGGAGCTGGGCGTCTCGCGCATCGTCGTGCGCCAGGCCTACGACGCCCTCGTGCACGACGGCCTCATCGTCCGCGAACGGGGGCGCGGCACCTTCGTCCGGGCGACCAACTACGGCGTCTTCATGGGCAAGCTCTTCTCCTACCGCGAGGAGCTCGCGATCTCCGGCCAGAACCCCGCCACCCGCGTGCTGGCCTTCGAGAGGGTCCTGACCCCTGCCGAGCTCACGATGGACCCGCTCCTGGCCAACACCGCCTTCGTCGACCCCGCCGACCCCTCGTGCTGGCACCTGGAGCGCATCAGGCGCATCAACGAGCAGGCCTACGTGCACCAGGACACCTTCCTGCCCGCGAGCGACCTGCCGGGGCTCGACGAGTACGACTTCGCGCGCGACTCGCTCTACCACGTCCTCGCCCAGCGCTACGGCAAGCGGCCGACCCACTCGCACCGCGAGCTGTTCGCCGAGAACGCCTCGGAGCACATCGCCGAGCTGCTCGGCGCCGAGCCCGGCTCGGCGCTGCTCGTCCTTCTCAACCACACCTACGACATGGGCAACGAGCTGGTCGAGGTCACCTACGAGCGCTACGCGGGCAACTCGGTCAGCTTCGAGTTCGACGTGGACGAGGAGGGCCTCAGGCGCTCCGTCTAGGCCCGCGAGGGGGCGCCCGGCGAGGGCACGCCCGGGGGCCGCACCGCCCGTGCGGCTGGGCCCCTCACGATTCGAGCAAGGGAAGGGATACCCACATGAGCTTCTCCGAGCACTACCTGTGGTGCCTGCGCGAGGACCCGGGGACGGGCGAGCAGGTCAAGGTCTTCGGCGTGCTGCGCCTGCCCGCGGGCGCCGAGGAGGCCGCCTTCACGCACCTGGCCCTCCCGACGGTGGTCCTGGCGCACGGGATCGGCTCGAGCCACGAGGGGATGGACGCCTACGCGGAGGGGCTCTCCGCACGCGGCGTCGTGACCTACTGCCTCGACCTCTCGGGCTCGGCGCGGGGCAGGTCGGACGGCGACCCCCTGCGCATGACCGTCGAGACGCAGGCGCTCGACGTCGCCGCCGCGGTGCAGCTCATGTCCGAGGAGCCCTTCTGCGACACGGACAACCTCTCGCTCGTCGGCGCGAGCCAGGGAGGGCTGGCCTGCGCGGCCTTTGCCGCGCGCAACCCCGCCCGGGTGAAGGCGCTCGCCCTCCTCTACCCGGCCTTCTGCATCCACGACGACGCCATCGCGGCGTACCCGGACCCGGCGGACGTCCCGGACTCCTACGTCACCCCGGCGGGCGTCGAGGTCGGCAGGACCTACAACCTCGCCGCGCGCGCCCTCGACCCCTTCGAGCTGATGGGGGAGTTCGGAGGGGACGTCCTCATCCTGCACGGGGACCAGGACGGGCTCGTGGACCTCTCCTACTCCCGCCGCGCGGCGCGGACGTTCCCCAGGGCGACCCTCGAGGTGCAGGAGGGCGCCGGTCACGGATTTGCCGGCGGCATTCTCGACGCTGCGGTCGCGCGGGTGTGCGAATTTATAAAAGGTGAAATACTGAGATAGAGCGGGGCGGCTCGCACGCGAGCCCCCCGACCGATCCGAGCGATGAGGAGCGCGCATGACAGACCCCAGCCAGCCCCGGGACAGCCACGTGGACGGGGCGCCCGGCTTCACCAGCACCGAGCAGGAGATCGTGATCCACCGTAGGAGCGGCGGAAAGGACATCTACCTGAGGGGGATGCTCTACATGCCCCTCGGCTCCGAGACGGACCCCGAGGAGGGCTATCATCCCTACCGCGTCCCCTGCGTGGTGTGCGCGCACGCGCTGAACGCCGGGTTCACCTCGCTGATCAACTACGCGATCCCCCTGGCCGAGCGCGGCTACGCCTCGCTCGTCTTCGACTTCTACGGCGCACGGGAGGGAGGCGAGTCGGGCGGCGACACCAAGGACCTCAGCCTCGAGACGCAGGAGGAGGACCTGGAGGCCATCTTCGACTACCTGATGTTCCAGAGCTGGTGCGACCCCGACCTCATCTACCTGCTCGCCGAGGCCAACGGCGCCAACGCCGCCATCACCTTCGCGGGCGACCACCCCACGTGGGTCCGCTCGCTCGCCCTCATGTACCCCATGGCGCAGCTGCACGACGAGATGGTCGAGGCGTTCGGCGACGGCAGGAGGGCGCCGAAGGCCTTCAGGTACCAGGGCACGCTCGTCTCCGACCGCTTCGCCCTCGAGGCGATCTGGCGCGACCCCCTCGAGAAGGCCTCGCACTATCCTGGCAGGACGCTTATCATCCACGGGTCCGAGGACACCGTGACCCCGCTCGTCGACGCGGCGCGCCTCGCGGACGCCTTCCCCGACCCCCAGCTCAAGGTCATCGAGGGCGCTGGGCACGACTTCATCACCTACGGCTCCCAGATCGCCACGAAGTGGGTCATCGACTTCTTCAACGAGCAGCTCGCCATCAGCGAGGACGAGCGCAACTTCCTGCCGCTGATCCGCGACGTCGAGCGGAGGATGCACCTCTAGGGGCGGCTCCGGGAGAGCCGGCCGGACCGGGGCGCCCGAGGCGCCGGCGGCGGTCGGAGGCAGGACGCGTGGAAAGACAAGAGGCCCTGCCCGCCTGAGCGGGTGGGGCCTCGTGCCGGACGCTCGGAGGGGAAGGTGGCTCCTTGCGTCCATCCGTGCTGATGGAGGCGTGATCCCTGTTTCACGCAACCACACCTACTTTGTAACCCAAAATTCCGGCGACTTTCGGAGCTTCTCTATCGGCGGAGCAATATCATAATTTCTGTATAAATGAAAATTAGCCTTTGATTAGGCAACAAATTCGCATACTTATGCCGATTAATTACATAACGTATGATTATTTAAACACTTGCCAACTCCGACGAGCGGCGGGTATGCGCGTCGTTTGACACCAGTGCGAACGTATACTCGTACGCGGAAAGACCGAGCAGGGCGCACGCCGGGCAGGCGGGCGCCAGGCGTGACGTAGGGACGGGGCATGGCGATCATCAGGAACGACAGGCGGGCGCACGAGGTGGCCGCGGAGCAGGCGAGGGAGACCGAGGAGGAGGCGGAGGTCGACTACACCTGGCGGCCCACCGAGGAGGAGTACCCCCTCGACGTGAGCGTCGACGACTGGTGCGAGATGCTCGAGGACCCCGCGATTTTCGACGAGGACGGCCTGAACGTCCTCGAGTGCTTCTTCAACTACGGGTCGCCCGCGACCTTCCAGCAGCTCAGCGTGAGGTACCGCGGCACCATGGGGCGCTACCGCCGCTGGCTCAACTCCGCCGCCGAGCGCGCTGGAGCTCGCCTCGGCGTGGAGCCGCCCGCGATGGACCGCTTCGGCAACCCCGACTGGTCGGGCGTGCTCGCCCTGTCGCGGCCGGCCGGCAAGGTGGCCGCGGGCATGCGCGAGTACAGGCTGCGCGACGAGCTCGAGGGCGCGCTGCGCCGCCGCGCGGCCCGCCAGGCCGAGGCCAGGAGGGCCGCCGACCTCGCGAGCGCGAAGGCCCAGGCCAAGTCCGCCGCCCAGGAGCGCCTCGCGGAGGCCCGGCGCAAGAGCGTGGACCAGGCGGCCGTCGAGCGCGCCATGGCGGACCGCGCCACCGCCGAGCGGGCGCGCGCCGAGCGCGAGGCCAAGCTCGCGGCAATGGCGATACCCGCCGCAGACGAGCCGGTCGAGGAGTTCGACGACGCCTTCGCCGCGGCGGTCCCCCTCGAGCGGGAGGACGCGGCCGAGAAGGACGTGGAGGCCGCAGCTGCCACGCCCGCGCCCGCGCCCTCGGCCCCGACGTCGCAGTCCGCGGACGCGGTTCCCGCCGG
>OMVS01000083.1 GCA_900314575.1 uncultured Olsenella sp.
GTCTGGGTGCGGCCGTAGACGATCTGCAGGAAGAGCTCGCGCATGGCGACGTTGATGGCGTCACAGACGAGGTCGGTGTTCAGGGCCTCGAGGATGGTCTTGCCGGGGAGGATCTCGGCGGCCATGGCGGCGGAGTGCGTCATGCCGGAGCAGCCGATCGTCTCGATCAGGCACTCCTCGATGATGCCGTCCTTGACGTTGAGGCTCAGCTTGCAGGCGCCCTGCTGGGGGGCGCACCAGCCCACGCCGTGCGTGTAGCCGGAGATGTCCTCGATCTTCATCGCCTGGACCCACTTGCCCTCCTCGGGGATGGGCGCAGGGCCGTGGTATGCACCCTTGGCGACCGGGCACATCCTCTCCACTTCTGCGGAATACTGCATGAATTCTCCTCTCCAACAAACCCCGTGGCCCGCGGCGCGGGCCACATTGATTTGGTAAAGCCACACGGTCGGTGCCGGCGGGCCGGTCCCCCTCGGCCGGCCGCCTCGTAGCTCGCGGTCTCGCGGCGCGAGGCCGCGAGGTGGGTTCTGAAAGTGCGCGTGCATCAAAATGCATACGGAAACGCCGGTTGGAGCATGGAAGCGCAGGTGTGCCGGCGCACGGGAGAGCGGGTGCCGACACGGCCGGCCGCAGGTGGGCGCAGGGCGGCTCGCGCCGCGTCAGACCCCCGCAATCGACCACTTACAGTGATGATAAACGCGCTCGGCCGATTTCACAACGGCGGACGAGAAATTCCGCAGGGTCACCCCGTGCCCCTCGCCCGGAGGACGGAGGCGTGCGGGCGCGGGGCGCGTCCGCACGCCTTGCGTGCCGCGTTCCGGATAGAATGTCTCACGTGAGACGAGACCAAGGAGGATCCCATGAGCTTCGACAAGAGATGCGACCGGCGCGTCGCGGCGTTCCTCGCCGACGGCTGCGAGGAGGTGGAGGCCCTCGCCGTGGTGGACGTGCTCTTCCGGATGGGCATCCCGTGCGACCTCGTCGCCGTGTCGGAGGACAGGACCATCACCTCCTCGCACCGCGTCGCCATCACGTGCGACAAGGTCGTGGGCGAGGTCGACTTCGCCGACTACGACCTGCTCTTCCTGCCCGGCGGGATGCCCGGCACCAACAACCTCGCGGCCTGTGGGCCGCTGGTTGCGGCCGTGGACGCCTTCGTCGCCGAGGGCAGGGACGTGGCCGCCATCTGCGCCGCGCCGGCCGTGGTCCTCGCCCGCAGGGGCCTGCTCAGGGGACGACGCGCCACGAGCAACCCCAACTTCCAGCACGAGATCTCCGAGAACGGCGGCGTCGTCGTGGCCGACGAGCGCGTGGTCGTCGACGGGAGCGTGCTCACGAGCCAGGGCATGGGCACCGCGACCGACCTTGGCCTCGCGATCGTGGGGCGCTACCTCGGCGAGGATGCGGTCGCAGAGGCCAAGCAGAAGATCGTGTACTGGGGCTAGGGCGTGGGGACGACTGACGAGAGGGGCGTCGCCCTCGGTGACGCGGCGAGCCCGGCGGCCGCCGCGCGGGACGCCTCGCGCCCGGCCTGGGTCTGGCGGCTGATGCTGCTCTCCGCCGCGGCGATCTGGGGCGGGTCCTTTATGATCATCAAGGGCGCGCTCGACAGCATATCCCCCGGCTGGCTCATCGCCTTCCGCTTCATCGTGTCCGGCTGCGTGCTCGCCGTCGTGTTCCGCCGGCGCCTCGCCGCCAACCTCGACGGGAGCCACCTCCTGGCCGGCGCGGTCGTCGGCGTCTCGGGCGGCCTCGGCTACCTGATCCAGAACATGGGGCTCGTCGACACCACGCCCTCCAACAACGCCTTCCTCACGGCCGTCTACTGCGTCATGGTGCCCTTCCTCTCCTGGGGGCTCACCAGGCGCCGGCCGCGGGCGAACAACTTCGTGGCGGCGCTGCTGTGCCTGGCGGGCGTCGGGTTCGTCTCGCTCGGAGACTCCCTCACGTTCTCGCTCAGGTGGGGCGACTGGATGACCCTGCTCGGCGCGGCCTGCTTCGCCGTGCAGATCGTCCAGCTCGACCGCCTCGCCCCCGGACACGACGTCCTCACCCTGACGGTGGTCGACGTCTTCGCGATGGGGCTCGTCTCGCTCGTGAAGGCGCTGCTCACCGAGCCCGTCCCCGCCGTGCAGGTCACGGGCGGCCTGGTCTTCCAGATGCTCTACGTGACGCTCCTCTCGTCGTGCGTCTGCTCCGTCCTGCAGAACTTCGGCCAGAGCCACGTGCCCCCCACGCAGGCCTCGATCCTGCTCTCGCTCGAGAGCGTCTTCGGCGTGCTCTTCTCGGTCCTGTTCTATGGCGACCCGCTCACCTGGCGCCTTGTGTGCGGCTTCGCCCTCATCTTCCTCGCGGTCGTCCTGTCCGAGGTGTCTCCTCGGGCGGTGGCGCAATGGGTCTTTGGCCGCGCGTCGGCCGGACGGGAGGCGTGACGGATGTTCCCCTACAAGGCGGTCTTCAGCGACATAGACGGCACCCTGGTCGACGCCGAGCACCACGCGATGCCGGCCTCGGCCGGCCCCATCGTGCGGCTGGTGGCGGCGGGCGTGCCCTTCGTGCTCATCTCCTCGCGCGGCCCGGGCGGCATCACGCCGGTCCAGCGCGAACTCGGCTTCCGGGGCCCCTACGTCGCCTACGGCGGCGCGCTCGTGCGCGACGCCTGCGGGCGCGAGCTCTTCTCGAAGACGATCGGCATCGACGCCGCCTGCGAGATAAAGGACTTCCTCACCACCGAGCTACCCCAGGTGTTCTGCTGCACGTACGGCTTCGACACCTGGGTCGTGGACGATGACTCTGACCCGCGGGTGCGCGAGGAGGAGTACTTCGTGCGCGACAAGAGCATCGTTGACCCCGACCTGCGCGGCCGCTTCGGCGAGCGCGGGGTGCACAAGTTCATGCTGATGGGCGAGCCGGGGGCGATCCTGGCGGCGGAGCGGGAGGTCGCGCGGCGCTTCCCCGAGCTCGCGGTCGTCCGCTCGCGCGCGGAGCTGTGCGAGATCGGGGCGGGCGGCGTGAGCAAGGGCGCGGGCGTGCGGCTCGTCTGCGAGCACCTCGGCGTGGACCCCGCGGACTGCGCGGGCTTCGGCGACGGCCTCAACGACCTGGACCTCATGGCCGCGGTGGGCACCTCCTTCGCCATGGCCAACGCCGAGGAGGCGGTCAAGGCGCGCGCCACCCACGTCACGAGGTGGAGCAACGTGGAGATGGGCGTCTCCAGGACCCTCGAGGCGCTCGGCGCGTAGGCCGCCCCCGCCCGCGCCCGAACGCGCTATTCTTAGAGGTCCCGCATGCGTGGCGGGTGTCCCCATGAGGGCGCATGCCGCCCGTGGGCCCGCCCGCCGCCGCGCCGCCATCGCACCAGAACCACACCCGGAGAGGACCAAGCTTGATATCGAGGGTCGCGCTCTCTAACTCCTGTAGCCCGGCCGTGCTGAGCCGCGCCGCCGTCGTCGCCGACCGCGGCCTCAGGATCCACGACAGGACCTGCTCGTATGAGGGCGAGCTCACCGTCCTCACCGCCAGCGTCGACGCCACGTACAGCTACGACGCGCCGTACCGGACGAGCGTCAGGATAGACGAGGAGGCCGACCGGCTCGTGGGGTACGGCTGCACGTGCCCCGCTGCGCGCAAGTACGCGGGTCCCTGCAAGCACGCGATTGCGCTCTGCCTCGACTTCAACGACCGCTCCGACCGCTACGAGGGCTTCGACGAGGCCCACCACGTCGTCACGTCCAGGAGCATCGCGCACTTCCTCGACAGGCGCCGTGCCTCCGGCGTCGCCGCGACCGCCGCCGGCTCGGAGGAGCGCCAGGGGAGCGTGCGCCTCGTGCCGCAGCTCGTCTACGACCTGGGGGGCTTCTCGGTGCGCTTCAAGATCGCCGGCGAGCGCGGCTCCTACGTGCTCAAGTCGCCAGGCGCCCTCGTCGATGCGCTCGACGCCTGCTCGTACGTGCGCTACGGCAAGAAGCTCGCGTTCACCCACGACATGGAGGCCTTCGAGAAGGACGCGCGGCCCATGGTCCGCTTCGTCGAGCGCGCCGTCCGCAACCGCCGCACCTACGCGCTCGACCGCCTCGTGGGCCGCGGCTACGCGGGGACCTACCACGCCAGCTCCCGGGAGCTGCGCCTCTCGCCCCCCGAGCTCGAGGAGTTTCTCGACCTCCTCGTCGGCACGGAGGTCTCGGTCGAGGACGCCTCGAAGGGGGAGCTGCTCATGCCGGGGGCCACCGGGCCGAGGACCCTCTCGGTCGAGCGGGGCGACCCCGAGGTCAGCGTGGAGCTCGTGGAGGTGCAGGGCGGCGCCTACGAGTTCAGGCGCCACGGCGACGCGCGCTTCGTGAGGTCGGGGAGCCTCAGCATCGCGGTCGACGGGGAGCACCTGTGGATCTGCTCCGAGAGGCTCGCGCCGGTCGCGGACCTTCTCGCTGAGACCTTCTCCGACCCCTCCGACCACCTGCTCGTCTCGAAGGGTGACGTCGAGGCCTTCGCCGCGGCGGTCCTGCCCAAGCTCGAGTCCTCGGTGCGCACGAGCGTCCCGGAGCGGCTCGAGGCCCTCCGCCCGCAGCCGCTCTCGCTCAGGTTCTACCTGGACTACGGGCAGCGCGGCGCCACCTGCGTGCCCGTCGCGTGCTACGGCGACAAGACCTACGCGGTGCTCGGCCCCCGCGGGGCGGCGGAGAGGAACCTCGCGCGCGACGCGGCCGGCGAGGCGCGGGCGCGCGAGGTCGTCCTGCGCTACCTGCCCGTGACCGACGGCGACAAGACGGCGACCCTGCCCAAGAGCGACTCCGCGCTGGCGACCCTCGTCTTCGAGGGGACGCGCGAGATGGCGCGCCTGGGCGAGGTCATGGTGACGGACGGCTTCCGCAGGCTCAAGTCGACGGCGCACCCGTCCGTCAGCGTGGGCGTATCGATGAGGAACAACCTCATCGACCTCACGGTGACCACCTCGGGCATCCCCGCCGAGGACCTGCATGCCCTTCTCGCCAGCTACCGGCTCAAGAGGCGCTACCACCGCCTGCGCGACGGCTCGATCCTGGACCTCTCCACGGTCGACCTCGACCAGATCAGCGAGCTCACCCAGGAGCTCTCGCTGAGCCCGGCGGAGCTCACGGCGGGCGAGGCGGAGGTCCCCTCCTACAAGGCCTTCCTGCTTGAGGACCTGATCGACCCCGAGGAGCAGGCGGAGTCGTTCCGCAGGTACGTGGAGGGCTTTCGCGCGGTGGACCCCACCGGCTTCGCCCCGCCCGCCTCGCTCGCGGGCGTGCTCAGGCCCTACCAGGTGGCGGGCTACCAGTGGCTTCGGGCGCTCACGGAGATGGGCTTCGGCGGGATCCTCGCGGACGAGATGGGCCTGGGCAAGTCCGTCCAGCTCATCTCCCTCGTAGTCTCCTGCATCGACCAGGTGCGCGCCTGCGGCCCCGTGCTCGTGGTGTGCCCGGCCTCGCTCGTCTACAACTGGCAGGCCGAGTTCGCCAAGTTCGCCCCCGAGCTCGACACCCTCGTCGTCGTTGGCACGGCGGAGGCGCGCCAGGAGCTCAGGCGCTCGCGGCGCCCCGACGTCATGGTCACGAGCTACGACCTGCTCAGGCGAGACGTGCAGGACTACGCCGGCATGCGCCTGTGGGCCGCCGTCCTCGACGAGGCGCAGTACATCAAGAACCACGAGACGCTCGCCGCGCGCTCGGTCAAGCACCTCAGGGCCGAGCACCGCTTCGCGCTCACCGGCACGCCCGTGGAGAACCGTCTCTCGGAGCTGTGGAGCATCTTCGACTTCCTCATGCCGGGCCTGCTCGGCACCTACGAGCGCTTCCGCGACCGCTTCGAGCGGCCCATCGTGGAGGAGGGGAGCGAGGCCACGTCCGCCCACCTCAGGGCCGCCGTGGGCCCCTTCATCCTGCGCAGGCTCAAGCGCGACGTCCTCACCGACCTGCCCGACAAGCTCGAGCAGGTGGTGCGCACCCACATGGACGACGAGCAGCGCAAGCTCTACGAGGCCCTCGCGCAGGAGCTGCGCGAGTCCATCGGCAGGCAGAGCGCGAGCGAGGTCGGCCGCTCCAAGATGCAGATCCTTGCGGGACTGATGCGGCTGCGGCAGGTATGCTGCGACCCCCGCCTGGTGTTCGACGAGTACGAAGGTCCCTCTGCCAAGCTCGAGGCGATCATGGAGATCGTGGAGCAGGTCGTGGACGCCCGCCAGAAGATGCTGCTCTTCTCGCAGTTCACGAGCTACCTCGACATCATCGCCCAGGAGCTGGACCGCCGCGGGGTCGGCTACCTCACCATCACCGGCCAGACCCCCAAGAGGCGCAGGATCGAGCTGGTGGACAAGTTCAACTCGGACGACACCCCGGTGTTCCTCATCTCCCTCAAGGCGGGCGGCACCGGCCTCAACCTCACCGGGGCCAACATCGTGCTGCACGCGGACCCCTGGTGGAACGCCGCCGCGCAGAACCAGGCGACCGACCGCGCGCACAGGATCGGGCAGACCAAGGAGGTGTGCGTCTACAAGGTCATCTGCGAGAACACCCTCGAGGAGCGCATCCTCGACATGCAGGACGCCAAGAGCGCGTTGGCCGACGAGGTCGTGGGGCAGGGGGCCGGCTCGGCCTTGGGCTCGCTCTCCCGCGAGGACCTTCTCGAGCTGCTGGAGTAGCCCGCCTCGACGCGCCTGCCCGGCGTCGGCGCCGCCACGGCACGGAGGGGGCCGGGCGGTACGGGCAACGACGCGCGGGGGTCGCGTCAGCACGACAGACGGCACGAAAGTGGCCGCAGGCGGTGGGTGCCTGCCACAGTGCGGCTGGGAAACCAACCTGCCGTTTGGAAACCGAACGAACTGGGTAGATAAATAATCAGTTACGTTCAAATACCAGCCGCCAAGCCGCGCGGTCCTCTGGGCCGCGCGGCTTCGCTTAGTGGAGGAGGCTCTAATGCTGTTCCAGACGAACGACGACAACGTGGTCTTCCTGGACGACTACGGTGAGGTCAAGGGCAAGGTCGACTTCGTCGACGCCGGCGGGGACACGGTCGACATCACCTCCGTGTACGTCGCGCCGAGCGAGAGGGGCATGGGGCTCGCGAGCAGGCTCATGGGCACCTGCGCCCGACACCTGCGCTTCCATGGCAAGAAGGCCAAGGCCACCTGCTCCTACGCAAAGAAGTGGTTCGGCGAGCACAAGGAGTACGCGGACGTCCTCGCCTAGGCGAGGAGGACCTCCGCTCGATGGCACG
>OMVS01000066.1 GCA_900314575.1 uncultured Olsenella sp.
CGCGCCGCTACCTGGACGTGTCACTGCTGCACGAGTAGCCGTACCGGACGGCGGGCCGCCCGCCTGTCAGAAAGTGCGCAAGAAACTTGACGGTACCTCGTGCGGCCCGCCTAGTCGCCCCCGCCTGGTCCGTTATGCGTGGATCTCTCTTGCCCCGTCTCCTCGTGAGGCGGGGCTTCTTTGTTGCGGGGCCTCTTCGTTGGGGGAAGGTTCCTGGGGTGCGCTCTGGATTGCGCGTGCCATGGCATGGCTCGCGGACGGTGCCTGCCGGATTGCGCGTCACCTGGGCGCATGCCGGTTGGCGCGCCTGGGTCGGCGCAACTCCTGGCGCCCGCGGTTGCAGATTTCCGAGCTGTGGATGGGTCTGGTCTCGGCCGGGGGGCGTTCCGACGGGCGGGGATTGCGTTTGACCAGGATTCCGGAAGGACCCCGGCGTCACGTGGGCCCCTCGTCACACGCGGGGGGCGAGGGGCCCGTCCATAAGTCGCGAAGATGCACAGATGACGTCCAAGCGCTGCGCACAGGCATGCGAGGGGCCGAGGGGCGTGGTCGCCCGGCGTCCGTTTGCCGTCGGGGTTTGCCACTCCGGCGCCCCGCCCGGCCCGGCTGCCCCGTCCGGCCCGGCTGCCCCGCCCGGCCCGGCGCCCGGGCCGGGCGTCCTTCTCGAGCCCTCGTCCTACTCCTTGACCTCGATGAGGTCAGTGCCGGTGGTGTCGTAGTCCGCGAGGGAGACCTTGCGGATGGCGGGGTCGTCGTAGGTGCTCCAGTAGTAGGTGTCGGTCTGCGAGGAGAAGCCGCCCGTGTAGACCGTGCGCTCGAAGTCGCCGTTGGACATGCGTGCGGCGCCGTCGATCATCGCGACGCCGGTCAGGGTGTGGAAGAGGCGCGAGACGTTGCCCCTCTCGTCCGGCTGGTCGGGATAGTGCGCGTTGAGGTAGGCCACGCGGACGAAGCGCGAGGGGGAGTAGTAGTCGCCGGGGAGGCCGCGCATGCCCGCGCCGGAGCCGTACGGGGCGAGGGTGGCACCGCGCCACTTGACGGTCTCGGGCACGTCGCTGGTGAGGTTGAGGTAGCTGCGCAGGTTCTCGGCGTGGTAGGCGAAGCCGGGCTGGTTGGCGAGGACGTCGGCTTCGTCGTGGAAGACCTGCATGCCCTCGGCCGTGTACTCCACGACGATGCTGCGCGTGGCGTCACCGACGATCCAGTGGAGCAGGGAGGTGGGGAACTTGTCGTTGAGCGGCGCGTCGACGATGGCGGTATCCGGCAGCGCGGCCTCGACCTCGTCCACGGTGTCGAAGTTGGCGACGACCCACAGCGGGAACTCCCAGGAGGAGACGTTGGTCTTGCCCTCGACGGCCTCGGCCTCGTAGCGCGCGTAGCCGGGGAAGTTGAGGCCGGCGACCGCGAGGCCGGCGGTGTTGGCGCAGTCGAAGTAGAGCGGCGTGCCCTCCTCGACGATGCCCATGCCGATGATGGGGTGGCTCACCTTGTCGGTCGCGCCGAACGGGGAGGTCTTGACCGCGTAGCCGGCGGGCGTGATAACGACGTGCTCGCCGTAGGAGAAGCTCCAATCGAGGTTGCGCCCGAAGTAGAGGTTCCCCTGGGCGTCAGTGAAGCGGATGGCAGTGCACATGGCAGGCTCCTATCGTCCTTGGCTCGGTGACGGTCCGCGCGTCGTGCGCGGCGCACCCCTCGACATAGTGTATGTAGCAGGGGGTCGACTTGGGTCTCGCTCATGAGCGAGCGTCGGCGGTGCACGTGTGAGCGGACCGCCGGAGCAGGGTGGACGCAGGTGTGCTATACGGCGCGCTCGGCGACGGTTCCCGTTTCTAGACCGTGGGCGGCGCTTCTCGTGGTCTACCATGGCAGGGAGACGACGGGCGTCCTGCCCTCACGACGCGACCCCCACGACGCTACCCCGAAAGGACGAAATCATGATTGCACTCGGCTGTGACCATGGCGGATTCGAGCTGATGCAGGAGGTGAAGCGACACCTCGACGAGCGCGGCCTCGAGTACAAGGACTTCGGTACCTACAGCACCGACTCCGTCGACTACACGGACTTCGCGTCCCAGGCGTCGCTCGCCGTCCAGTCGGGCGAGTGCGACCGCGGAATCCTGATCTGCGGCACGGGCATCGGCGTCTCCATCACCGCGAACAAGTTCAAGGGGATCCGTGCCGCCCTCTGCGGCGACTGCTTCTCCGCCGAGGCGACGCGCCTGCACAACGACGCCAACGTCCTCGCCCTCGGGGCGCGCGTGGTCGGCCCCGGGCTCGCCCTCAAGATCGTGGACACCTTCCTCGACACGCCCTTCAGCGGCGCCGAGCGCCACGTGCGTCGCATCTCGAAGATCGCCGAGGTCGAGGCTAGGAACATGAAGTAGGCGCTGGCAGGCATGGGCCGCCCGCGCCTGCGCGCGCCGCGCTCGCGCGGCCGGCGCGGTCTGCCGCGGAATGGTGGGTATGGGCTGATGGCGATGGACTGCGTCCTCTTCGACCTCGATGACACCCTCTATGACCAGGTGCGTCCCTTCGAGCTGGGCTATCGCGAGGCGTTCGGCGATAGGTTCGACGCGCCCGCGGCGGGCGGCCCTGCCGGAGCCGGTGCGGCGGGCGGCCCTGCCGGAGCCGGTGCGGCGGGCGGCCCTGCCGGAGCCGGTGAGGCGGCCGGGCCGCCCGACGTCGTTGCCCTCTTCAACGCCAGCCGTCGGCACAGCGACGAGGCGTTCGAGGCGGCGACGCGAGGCGAGATCTCCATGGAGGAGATGTACGTCTGGCGCCTCCAGCGGACGTTCGCGGACTTCGGCATCGACGTGACCGCGGACGAGTGCCTCCGGATGCAGTCGGCCTACGCCGCCGCGCAGCGCGACGCCATCTGCGTTTCGCCGCGGATGGCGGAGGTGCTCGACTGGTGCGCGGCGCGCCGTCCCCTCGGTGGCGGCCAGCTCCTCGGCCCCGGTCGCCTCCCCGGCCCCGGCCGCCTCCCCGGCGCCCGACATCCCATGGGCATCATCACAAACGGCCCCGCTGCACACCAGATGGAGAAGGTCGAGGCGCTCGGACTCTCCCGCTGGTTCGCGCCGGAGTCCATCGTGGTGTCGGGGGCGGTCGGGGTGGCCAAGCCGGATCCGGAGATTTTCCGCATCGCGTGCGAGCGCGTGGGGACGTCGCCCGAGAGCTGCGTCTACGTGGGCGACTCGTTCGCTTCGGACGTCGTGGGTGCAACGTCTGCGGGCATGCCCGTGGTGTGGTTCAACCACCGGCGCCGCGAGGCTCCCGCGGGTCCGGGTGTCCCGCGCCCGGAGTGGGTGGTCGAGGACGAGCAGGGGCTTCTCGCCCTGCTCAAGAGCCTTGCCTAGCGCCGCGCTTGCGGCGGGCTGGCGCCGCGCTAGCGGCAGGCTGGCGCTAGACGAGGACGATCTTCTCGATGTCGTCGCGCTGGCTCGGGCGGTAGAGCACGAACTTGTGGCCGATGACCTGCACGACCGCGGAGTGCGTGGGTCGCGAGAGGGCGATGGCCGCCTCGCGCGTGTCGAGGCCCGAGGTGTTGAGGACCGTGCACTTGATGAGCTCGTGCGCCTCGAGCGCCGAATCGGTCTGAGCGACGACCGCGTCGGTGCCGCCCTTGCCGATGGCGATGGTGGCGTTGAGACGGTTGGCGAGGCTGCGGAGCTGCCTGACCTGCTTTCCGGTGAGTTCCATGGGCTTCTCCTGCCTCCTGGGGCGGCGTCGGGCCGCGCTCTTCTGATGCTCATGGGAGGCTATCACGGTTGCGTCGCCCGACGTCGCCGCGCGCGGGCTTCCCCTCCAAATGAGCACGCCGATCCCGTGGTGGGGCCGGCGTGGGTCGTTAGGCGCGACCGCGGCTGGGGCCGTCCGGCGCTGCCGGGGCGCCGTGCCTCCGGGGCGGCCGGCACTGCCGGGGCGGCCGGCGCAATACTTCGCCACGATTGTGCATTTTCGCGACTTAGGGACGACTCCGTCTACCCGGCGGTCGGCGATGGGCGGGCCGCACCTTGCCAGACGCCTAACGTGAGGCACGTTTTGCCTGTTGGCGATGGTGAACCGGCTGGCGTCAGGGAGTTGTGGCCGCCTCATGCGGCGCGGCGTCCCCTCGGACCCGTCCCTAAGTTCCCGAAATGCACAAGTCGGTGCGGCGAGTTGCATTGAGAGGGGTGCGCGGCTCGCCCGGGTCGCGTCCCCGCCGAACCCGCCCGGGTTCGGCGGGGACGGCCAGCGCGATGTGCTGGAACCACGAGTCGCGCGGGGCGCCGTGCCTCCGGGGCGGCCGGCGCAATACTTCGCCGCGATTGTGCATTTTTGCGACTTAGGGACGACTCCGTCTACCCGACGGTCGGCGATGGGCGGGCCGCACCTTGGCAGACGCCTAACGTGAGGCACGTTTTGCCTGTTGGCGATGGTGAACCGGCTGGCGTCAGGAACTTGCGGCCGCCTCATGCGGCGCGGCGTCCCCTCGGACCCGTCCCTAAGTTCCCGAAATGCACAAGTCGGTGCGGAGAGTTGCATTGAGAGGGGTGCGCGGCCTGCCGGGGTCGCGTCCCCGCCGAACCCGCCCGGGTCGCGTCCCCGCGAGCCTGCCCGGGTCACGTCCCCGCGAGCCCGCCCGGGTCGCGTCCCCGCCGAGCCTGCCCGGGTCACAGGGTCCGCCCGCGCCCGCGCGGCGTCGCGCTTAGGCCATCTCCAGCCAGGTTGCGATGTTCCTCACCTGCGCGCCATCTGCCTCGAAGTCGCCCTCGGCGCGCTCGACCACGAAGCGTCGCTCGTTTGGGATGCCGATTTCGTCGCCGACGGTGTGTAGGTGCCTGGAGAATCCGCTCCGGTAGGTCTGCGATGACTTGATCTCGGCGAGCAGTCCCTTCTCCGGGTCTGTCAGGTCGACCAGGTCGACCTCGACCTTGGCGTCGTCGCGATAGAAGTAAAGGTCGGGTTCCTCGCCTGCGTTGAGGTGGGCCTTCATCCGCTCCTCAATGACGAGGTTCTCGAATACCGCCCCAAGGTACGGGCTCGTGAGCAGCTGTTCGAGGGTCCTGATGCGCAGCAGGTAGCAAAGCAGGCCCGTGTCGTAGAAGTAGAGCTTGGGCGTCTTGGTGAGCCGCTTGCGCAGGTTCGTGTGAAACGGGCGCAGCCTGAACACGACGTAGCTCGACTCGAGCATCGATAGCCAGGAGCTCACGGACTCCCGCGAGACACCGGCGTCGTTCGCAAGCCGAGAGATGTTCAGCAGGCTCCCGGTGCACTGGGCGCACAGCTCCAGCAAGGTCCTGTAGGAAGAGAGGTCCCTCACTCCCAGGTAGCCCTGGACATCGCGCTCCACGTACGTTCTCAGGTATGCCGAGAAGTACGCGTCTTGCGGCATATCCACGTCGTAGAGGCGTGGATAGCCCCCTCTCAGCATGAAGGCATCGGGGGAGAGGTCGGCCCTTGCCGACCTCGCCTCGATAAACGAAAGCGGCAGCAGCCTGAGCATGCCGACCCTTCCCGCTAGCGACTGGGTGATTTGCTTGAGCAGCAGGAAGTTCTGCGACCCCGAGAGCACGTACTGCCCGGGCTCGTTGCTCTCATCCGACGCTACCTGGATCATCGAGAAGAGTTCCGGCGCGAGTTGGGCCTCGTCTACGACCAGTCGCCTCGGACGATTCTCGATGAAGCCGACGGGGTCGGAGAGGGCCTGCCGTCTCGTCTGGGGGTTCTCTAGGTTGACGTAGGCATAGTCAGAGAAGACCTCCCTGGCCAGGGTGGACTTGCCGCTCTGTCGCGGTCCTGTGACCGATACGATGGGGAACCAGTCCGCCATCCGTAGGACCTGCGCTTCCATGCTTCTCGGAATCATCGGGGCCTCGCTTTCGACTGCAGTCCGGGCATGCAGGGCAGAAGCTGCTGGGATTGTATGGTGGCACATCCCAAGATTGCTAGGTGGAGAAGACCATAATTGCAAGGTAGAAATCACCACGATTGCAAGGTAGAAGGCCCCACGATTGCAAGGTGGCGATTCCTGGAAGCGCCCCTGACGCCATGGGCCGCTCTGGGGTGGCTCGCTCCGGTGATTCGGCAGAGTCGAAGCCACGCGACCCGCGGGGCGGCCGGGCCCGCCGCGCGCCGCCGGGCGATAAGGACCTCCGGTCGATGGTGCCGTCGGCCTTGGCCGCAGCGCTCGCCGCAGTCGGCCTACTATGATGTCCGGGGTCCGCTCGACGGGCCTGCGGGGCGGCGGCTCCAGCGGACGGGCCCGGTCGGACGGCGGCGTGCGGCGGGCCCGCCGGGGGCTCACGAAGACGGGAGGTTTCCCATGTGGATGCTCGCAGCAGTCGGCTCGGCGCTCTTTGCCGGCATCACGTCGATTCTCGCCAAGTGCGGCATCAGGCACACCGACTCCGACGTCGCCACCGCCGTGCGCACCATCGTGGTCCTGGCGTTCGCCTGGCTCATGGCCGCGCTCGTCGGCTCCGTGGGGCAGCTCGGCCAGATTAGCGCGCACTCCATGCTCTTCCTCGCCCTCTCCGGCCTCGCGACCGGCGCGAGCTGGATCTGCTACTTCAAGGCCCTCTCCATGGGCGACGTTAACAAGGTCGTCCCCATCGACAAGTGCTCCGCGGTGCTCACGGTCCTTCTCGCCATCGTGCTGTTCGGCGAGACGGACGCGCTCTGGGTCAAGCTGGCGGGCTCGGCGGGGATCCTCGTGGGCACCTTCCTCATGATCGAGAGGCGCGAGCAGGACCACGAGGTCCAGGGTCGCGCGTGGATGTGGTACGCCGTCGGGTCTGCGGTCTTCGCGGCGCTCACGTCGATCCTGGCGAAGGTCGGCATCGAGGGCGTCGAGTCCAACCTGGCGACGGCCGTGCGCACCTGCTTCGTGCTGGTCATGGCCTGGGCCGTGGTGGCGATGCGCGGCAAGCTCGCAGAGGCGCGGCACATCGACGGCCGCGAGCTGGCGTTCATCTGCCTTTCGGGCATCGCGACCGGCGCCTCGTGGCTGTGCTACTACTACGCGATCCAGAACGGCGTGGTCTCGGTCGTCGTGCCGATCGACAAGCTCTCGATCCTGGTGGCCATGGCCTTCTCGGCTGTGGTCTTCCACGAGCGCTACACCAGGCGCTCCCTCACGGGGCTGGCGCTGATCGTGGCGTCGACCCTCGCGATGGCGGTCTTCCGCTAGCGGCCCATGTCCGAGCGCCGGTCCTTCTCTGCATAGAATCGCTACTTGCTTGCAATAAATCAAAATCGCGAATAGACTTGGAAAACTGCAGATTCCAGCGGCGAGGGCCGCAGCGCCGGAGGGGCGTGGCTCCCTGCGAGCCGGGCGGCGAAGGGATGGCCGAGTGAGCGATTCGATACTGGACTCCGTCGCGGGCGAGAAGGGCGACCGCACCGAGGGCGGGCGCCTGCTGCGGCGGCTGCTCAGGCCGTACCGCGGGCGCATCGTGCTGGCGCTCGCCCTTCTCGTGTGCGACGTCGTGGGGATGCTCTACATCCCGACCGAGCTCTCGGCGCTGATCAACAGCGCGATCTCCGCGGACGGCGGCGGCGCCCTCGTGACGCACGGAGCCAGGATGCTCGTGGCGGCCTTCGTGGGGTCGGGCGGCTGCGTCGTGTCGTACTGGGTCGTCTCCAACCTCGCCGCCGACGTGGCGCGCGACCTGCGCGTGGAGCTCTACCGCCACAGCCTGGAGCTCTCCGCCTCGGAGTTCGGGCGCTTCGGCGCGGCCTCGATGATCACGCGCACCCTGTCCGACGTGAACGTGGTGCAGCAGACGCTCGTGATGACCTTCACCATGGCGGCGCCCGTGCCGGTCGTCTGCGTGGTCGCGATCCTGCTGGCCTTCTCGGTCGACGCCGTCGTGGGCAGGATGCTGCTCGTGATGACTGCGGTCATGCTGGGCGTCAGCGTGGTGGCGGTCGTGCGCTCGGCCCCGACCTTCGTGAAGCTGCAGGGCTTCGTCGACCGCATGAACGTGCGGCTGCGCGAGTCCGTCACGGGCACGCGCGTGGTGCGCGCCTTCGGCCGCGAGGACTTCGAGCGCGGCCAGCTCGACGAGACCTTCCAGAGCTACGCCGACAGCGCCATCCGCGTGAACCTGGTCTTCGCGACCGCCGACTCGGCGACGTTCTTCATCATGAACGTGGTCGAGGCCCTCGTCATGTGGCTCGGCGCCGACCGCGTCGGCGCCCACGCGATACAGATCGGGTCGATAAGCGCTCTGATCGAGTACTCGATGACCATCCTGTTCTTCATGATGATGGCCCAGTTCGCCGTCGTGCAGCTGCCGCGCGCCGCGGCCTGCCTCGCGCGTGCCGCCGCGGTGCTGACGCTCGAGCCGAGCATCGCCGACCCCGCGACGCCCGCCGCGCCCGCGACGCCCGCCGCACCCGCGGACGCCCCCGAGGAGGTGGCCCGTCTCGACCGCGTCTGCCTCAGGTTCGAGGACGCCGACGAGGACACCCTGCGCGACGTCAGCCTCTCCCTGCGGCGGGGCGAGACCTGCGCGATCATCGGCAACACCGGGTCTGGCAAGTCGACCGTGGCCAAGATGCTGCTGCGCTTCCACGACGTCACGTCCGGCTCGGTCAGCCTGCTCGGGACGGACGTGCGCGAGATGACCCGCGCCGAGCTGAGGTCGCACATCGCCTACGTGCCGCAGCGCGCGTGGCTCTTCTCGGGCACGATCGCCGAGAACCTGCGCCACGGCAGGCAGGACGCCACGGACGAGGAGCTCTGGCACGCGCTCGACGTGGCCCAGGCCGGCTTCGTGCGCGACCTGCCCGACGGCCTGGCCGCGCACGTCGCCCAGGGCGGCTCGAACTTCTCCGGCGGGCAGCGCCAGCGCCTGGCCATCGCCCGCGCGCTCGTGCGCAGGGCGGACCTGTACGTCTTCGACGACTCGTTCTCCGCGCTCGACTTCCGCACGGACGCGGCGCTCCGGCACGCGATCTCGCGCGAGCTCGCGGGCTCGGCGATCCTGCTCGTCGCGCAGCGCGTGAGCACGATCCGCGACGCCGCCTGCATCGTGGTGCTGGATGAGGGCCGCGTGGTGGGCACCGGCACGCACGACGAGCTCGTGCGGACGTGCGAGGCGTACCGGCAGATCGTGGAGTCCCAGGAGCGTGGGGGAGGTGCGAGCCATGAGTAGCGACAAGGACGAGAGGCTCGAGGCCGAGGTCTCGGCTGGCGCCGGCGGCACCGGCGCGGGGGCGCCCGGCGCGGACGAGGACATGGTCCCGACGGCGCCACGCGAGACGGCCCTCCGCCTGTGGCGGGTCGCCGGGCGCCAGCGCTGGCGCATCGTGGTCGCGGCAGCCTGCGCGGTCCTGTACGTGGTCTTCTCCCTTGCCTCCGCGACGTTCAGCGCGGTGGTCGTCGACTTCGTGTGGGAGGAGGCCCAGCGCGCGTTCGCCGCGGGCAGCCTCTACGTGGTTGACTACGCGCACGGCGGCAGGCTGATCCTGCAGTACTTCGGCCTGTGGACGCTCGCCTGGGGCTTCTACGCCGTGCAGTCCTTCGTGATGGCGAGCTTCGCGGAGCGGCTCAACCTGGAGCTGCGCCGCCGGATCGCCGACAAGCTGGCGCGCCTGCCGCTCGCGTACTTCGACCGGCATCAGCCGGGCGACACGATCAGCTACGCGACAAACGACATGGACAAGATCTCCGAGGTCATGCAGCGCGGTCTGCTGCAGCTGATCATCGCCGCCTGCATGCTCGTGGGGGCGCTCGCCTGCATGGCCCGCCGCAGCGTGGTGCTGACGCTCATGTTCTGCGGCTTCGCGGCCGCGTCCGCCCTGGCGACCTGGGCGTTCGGCGCGCAGACCAACAAGGCGGTCGGCCGGCGGCAGGCCCTTCTCGGCGAGCTGACCAGCGAGGTCGAGGAGTCCTACAGCGGCCGTACCGAGGTCCAGGCCTTCGGGCTCGAGGGCCGCAGCCTGGCGGCGGTCTCCGAGAAGGCCGAGCGGCTCGCCCGCGCCGGCGCCCGCGCCGACTTCGTGACCAACGCGATCGGCCCGTGCATCCGCTTCGTGATGCGTCTCTGCATGGTCACGATCGGCGTGACGGCCGGCGGCATGCTGCTCGCCGGGCAGATGACGGTCGGCGTCTTCCAGGCGTTCTTCCAGTACGTGATGCAGGGGTCTGAGCCGCTGACGCAGTTCTCGGTCTCCTACAACATGCTGCAGGGCGCGCTGGCCGCGGCGGAGCGCGTCTTCGGGTTCCTCGACGAGCCCGAGGTGGAGCCCGACCCGGCTCGTCCCGCAGCGCTCGCGCGCCCGGTGCGCGGTCGCGTCTGCTTCGAGCACGTCCGCTTCGGCTACGACGCCGACCACCCGCTCATGCACGACGTCTCCTTCGTGGCGGAGTCGGGCGAGAAGGTCGCGATCGTCGGAGAGACGGGCGCGGGCAAGACGACCCTGGTCAACCTGCTCATGCGCTTCTACGAGATCGACGGCGGCCGCATCACGCTGGACGGCGTGGACACCCGGCGGCTCACCCGTGCCGACCTCAGGCGCGAGTTCGGCATGGTGCTGCAGGACGCCTGGCTCTTCGAGGGCACGATCGCCGAGAACATCGCGTACGGCTGTCCGGGCGCCACGCGCGAGGAGGTCGAGGCGGCCGCCCGCGCGGCGCACGTGGACTTCTTCGTGCGCACGCTGCCGCACGGCTACGACACGGTGCTGGAGAACGATGCCAGCGCCGTGAGCCAGGGCCAGCGCCAGCTGCTCACCATCGCGCGCGCCATGCTCGCCGACCCCGCGATCTTGATCCTGGACGAGGCGACGTCGAGCGTCGACACCCGCACCGAGCAGGCGATCGTCCGCGCGATGGAGGCGATCATGGAGAACCGCACGAGCTTCGTGATAGCCCACCGCCTGTCCACCATCGTGGACGCGGACCTCATCCTCGTGATGGACCACGGCAACATCATCGAGAAGGGCACGCACGAGGAGCTGCTCGCGGCGGGCGGGGCGT
>OMVS01000049.1 GCA_900314575.1 uncultured Olsenella sp.
CGGCCGTGGCGCCTCCGCGGGCACGGGACGGCCCGCCAGCCCCCGCCAGCCCCCCGCCTCGCCCAGGGTCGCTGGCGGACGCGCGGGCGCCCGCCTGCGCACGGCCTAATATAATTGCAAGGAAGCCCAAGCACATAGACCATGTCCGCGCAGGCCAGCAGGCCTGACGACGCACCTTGAGGAGTCCCCATGAACGTCCCCACCCCCGAAGACGACCCCGGCGCACCCGACCAGGACGCCACCGGGCACGCACCGACGCTCCAGGAGCGCGCATACCGCCTCATCAGCAGCGACATCATCCGGTGCCGCTACAAGCCGGGAGAGAAGCTCACGATAAACACGCTCGTCTCGACCCTCGGCCTGGGGCGCACCCCCGTGCGGGAGGCACTCGTGCGCCTGCAGGAGTCGGGGCTCGTGAGCGTCGTGCCCCAGGTCTCCACCACCGTCTCCAAGATCAGCCTGCGCGACGCGGACTCGGCGCGCTTCGTGCGCGAGACCGTCGGGCGCAAGGTCGCGGTCGAGGCGTGCGCTCGCTGGCGCCCAGGCGACCTGGACGAGCTCGAGTACGCCAACGCCACCATGCACCAGGCGCTGCGTGCGGGTGACTCAGAGTCCTACTTCGATAGCGACAACCGCTTCCACCAGCAGCTCTACCGCATCGCGGGGCGCGAGCGCGTCTACGACTGGGTCTCGGAGGTCAACCTCCCGGTGAGCCGCCTGCGCTGGCTCAGGCTCATGACCGAGTCGCTCGACTGGGGAAGCCTCATGGACCAGCACGACCGCATCCTGTCGGCCGTCGAGGCACGCGACGCGGACGAGACCGACTTCCTCATGTCGCAGCACCTCCACCAGCTACTGGACGAGAAGGGCAGCGTGGTCAGTCGCTTCCCCGAGTACTTCGTGACCGACGAGTAGCGCACGCAGCCGAGGCGCGGGTCGCGGCAGCACGCGGGTCGCGGCAGCAGGCGGGTCGCGCCAGCAGGCGGGTCGCGCCAGCACTCCAGAAGGATCCAAGCCGACCCGTGCATCTCCGCGAGTTATGGACTCCCCTCAGAGTTGGAACCGCCCTGCGCGAGACGTGGGCAGCACGATTGATTGCGTTTGCCCAGGATTCACGAAACTACGGCATCTGCGGAGCGACGTGAATCCGTTCACAAGTCGCCGAGATGCACTGTCTCGGTCGGAGAATTGCATTCCTTCGACAGGACGGAGGGCGCCCGTCTACGGGTTCGCCAACGTACCGGCCGCGGCTGCGACTCGCGAGGGCCGGCCGCGGCTGCGACCACCGCGCGCGGGCGCAGCCCACCCGCCTGCGACCCCTCCCCTGCATTTTCCAGGAGTTGCCGCTGCATTTTTCCGAGTTAGGGACGGGTCCGAAGTCCCTAGGCCCCTCTCCGGTCGCCGCGCTCTCCCTCGCGCTCACCCGACATCCGCGTTTGCCGAGGTAAGCCGCGCACGCCAACGACATCTCGACACAGCTCCCCCGACTGAGCCGTCCATAACTCTCCCAGTTGCAACTCCGAAACCGCAAGGCTGCATTGACGCCCCTGCGCAGGCACCCGCAGGAACCTCCGCACACTACGTCGCGCGCCCCACGGGCCAGCCGCGTGCCGCACGCCCCACGGGCCAGCCGCGTGCCGCACGGACGCAGAAGGGGCGCCCCGCCACGGTCGTGACTGAGCGCCCCTCACTTGCCACCTGGCAGGTCCGGCCGCACTTGGCAGGCCCTGCTGGGACCGGCTCCGGCCGGTCCTCGCAACCTAGATGCGGATACCCTTGAGGATGATGGACTTCGTGCGCGTGACCTCGTCGAACGTGGTCATGACGCCCTCGTTGCCGAAGCTGCCATGCGGCAGCTGCCCCAGGTGCTACTCCACGTCGATCTTGTGGACCCAGCCGAACCGGTCCTCGATCTCGCCGGACTGGATGCCGGTCAGGGTCTCGCGGAGCTTCTTCATGGTCGGGCCAACGTTCTCCATGCCGCTCTTGAAGACGTAGTGCACCTCGTCCGTGTCGACCTCGCCCACCGGGGAGATGACGGCGGCGGTGCCGCACATGCCGGCCTCGACGAACTCGTCGTCCAGGATCTCCTGGAACTTGACCGGGCGCTGCTCGACCTTCATGCCGAGCATCTTCTCCGCGACGTCCACCAGCGAGCGGCGGGTGACGGAGGGCAGGATCGAGTCGGTGAAGGACTGGGGCACGACCAAGGTGCCGTCCTCCTTGACGAACAGGATGTTGGCGCCGCCGGACTCCTCGACGTAGGTGCGGGTCTTGGGGTCCAGGAACATGTTGTCGGCGTAGCCCTTGGAGTGCGCCTCGACGCTCGGGTAGAGCGACATGGCGTAGTTGAGGCCGGCCTTGATGTTGCCGGTACCGTGGGGCGCTGCGCGGTCGTACTTGGAGACCTGCAGCTTGACGGGATGCACGCCACCCTTGTAGTACGGACCGACCGGCGTCACGAGGATGCGGAACTGGTACTCGTCGGCGGGCTTCACGCCGATGACGTCGCCCGTGGCGAACATGAACGGACGGACGTACAGCGTGGCGCCGGAGCCGAAGGGCGGCACGTAGGCGGCGTTGGCGCGCACGACCTCCTCGACGGCCCTAACGAAGCGCTCCTTCGGGAACGGGGGCATGCAGATGCGCTCGGCGGAGTTGTACATGCGCTCGGCGTTCTGGTCCGGGCGGAAGCAGACGATGTCGCCATCCTTGGTGGTGTAGGCCTTCAGGCCCTCGAAGACCTCCTGGCAGTAGTGGAGAAGCCCCGCGCACTCGGAGAGGGTGACCGTGTGGTCGGGCGTGAGCCCGCCCTCGTCCCAGGCGCCATCCTTGTAGTTGGAGACGTAGCTGTAGTCGGTGTGCATGTACGCGAAACCGAGGCTGCCCCAGTCAATGTCCTTCTTCTGAACCATCTCTGCCTCCAAGCAGGTCTGGGTGGCGTCTGCGAGACCGAGCTCGGTGACGGCCATCGATAGTATCGACTGGGGATGACTTTAGTCCTGGCCCCCCGCCGGGCCCTGCCGTGTTACACAGCCTTTACAGCCTGAACACGCCCTCGCATAAAGTGGCCAGAAATCGACACGTTCTCCGATGCGACGAAGTCCGGCCCCCAAGCGCGCCCTGGCCTCGCGCCCCGCACGCCCGCTCCCTCCCCTACGCGCTCTTCATCACGACGGAACGGACGACGCCGGCCGCGTCGTCGCAGGCGTTGAGGCACATCTCCATGCGGTCGAAGACGCGCAGCCAGCCGACCACGTGGCCGCGGCGGTACTCGTCGATGTCCTCCTCGTGGAAGAGGCGGCGCAGGGCTGACTCGTAGACGTGGTCGCCCTCGTCCTCGATGTGCCCGACCGAGATGGCCTTCTCCATGACCACGCGGTCCGTCTTGTAGTTGGGCAGGTGGTCGATCATCACGTAGAGGTCGGCGACGGCCTCCTTGGTGAGGCTGGCGAGCTGGACGGCCTCCTCGCGCGTGCCGTGCATGTTGAACAGGTCGAGCCGCACGGAGCTGCCCTCCATGTAGTCGACGACGTCGTCGAGCCTGAGGGCGAGGTCGGAGATGTCGTTGCGGTCGAAAGGCGTGATGAAGGAGCTGTAGAGCTCGTTCATGATCTTCTTCACGTGCTCGTCGCAGCGGTCCTCGTGGACCCTCATCTTTGGGATCAGCGTGGACGTCGCGGGATACCCCTTGATGAGGACCTCGTAGTCCTCGGCGACCTTGATGAGGTCGCGGGCGAACTCCCTGAACAGGGTGTAGAAGTTGTCTTCCTTCTTGGCGTGCGGCATGGGGCTCCTTCTGTGTAGTTTCGGGTGACGTGTGCCAGGTGACGGGTAGCTTCGGGCGACGGCTGCCGTCCTGCGCCCCCAGTGCTTAGAACCAGATGAGGAAGAGTCGCGCCAGGACGTAGCCGATGAGGCCGCAGCCCGGGAAGGTGAAGATCCAGGTGTAGACCATCTCCTTGGCGACGCCCCAGTTGACCGTCCGCACGCCCTTCGCGGCGCCGGCGCCCATGATGGCGGCGGTCTTGACGTGGGTCGTGGAGACCGGGAGGCCCGTCAGCGTGGCGACGAGGAGGGCGACCGTGGCGGAGAGGGAGGCGGCGAAGCCCTGGTGCTTCTCCATCTGCACCATCTCCATGCCGACCTTCTTGATGATGCGCTTGCCGCCGACGGCGGTGCCGATCGCCATGGTCGCGGCGCACATGACCTCGATCCAGAAGGGGAAGCCACCGATGTCGGAGGCCTGCATGCCCATGGAGAGGGCGACGGCGAGCATGGCGGTGGACATGAACTTCTGGCCGTCCTGCGCGCCGTGCATGAGGGCGACGCCCGCCGCGCCCACGACCTGCAGGTCGCCGAAGAGCCTATCGGCCCGCCGTCGGTCCACGTCGCGGCAGAGCACGCGGATGATGCGCGTGACGAGCCAGCCGGCACCGAAGCCCGCGAAGGTGGAGAAGACCAGGCCGTAGATGACCTTGACCCACTCGCCGAAGTTGATGCCGGCTCCCCCGCCCTGGACGGCCAGCGCCGCGCCGGTGAGGCCGGCGATGAGGGCGTGGCTCTCGGAGGTCGGGATGCCGAAGATCCAGGCGCCGACGCCCCAGGCCACGATGCCGACCGTCGCGGCGGCCAGGGCGATGAGGGCGGCGTGGGTGTCCCCGCCGAAGTCGACCATGCCCGATATCGTGTCCGCGACCGCGGTGGAGATGAGGGTCATCGCCACGAGGCCGATGAAGTTGCAGACGACGCTCATGCCGATCGCCGCGTTGACGCCTATGGAGCGCGTCCCTACCGGCTCGGCGATCGCGTTTGCCGCGTCGGTCGCGCCGTTCACGAAGATCGTCCCGAGGACGAGTACGATCACCACCGCGAGGAAGGGGTTCGACTGGATGGCGGAGAGGAACTGATCGAGGCTGACCAAGGGGGCTCCTTCATACGCTTACCTGCAAAATCATAGCGGTTTTGTAACGCGCAGGTAAGCAGCCCGCGATTCCCTCCGCCGGCCAGGCATAGGGCACGCCCCCGTTCTCGCAGGTACCAGCGGTAGCTCGCGGTCCTCCTACCCGCGGGGCGCCCCCGCATACTCACAAACTCCACCTAACGAGCCGCTTACACAGGCATGCCGCCGCCGTCCGCGACCTCGTCCTCTCCGCCATCTCCGACGCACTGGAAAAGACGGACCCGGGGAAGGGCACGCTCGGCAGCGACGCCGCTGCGGGCGGCGAACGATCCGAGTTACGCACGACTGCATCTGCGAAACCTAAAAGGCCTGCAAATCCACAAACCTAAACTCAGTCGTGCGTAACCCTCCCCTTCCCCCGCGCTCGCCTAGGTACGAAAGAGCGTCGCCGCGCACGCCGGCCCCCTCGCTCGCGACAAGCGTGCGCGGCGACGGGCTACTGCCGGTAGTAGCTCAGGAAGTCCTCGATCTTGTCCATGGCATCGTGCAGCGTGTGCTTGCGCGGCAGGTAGACGATGCGGAAGTAGCCGGGCGTCTCCCAGTTGAAGCCCTTGCCCGCCGTGACGAGCACGTGCTTGTCCTTGAGCAGGTCGAGCGCGAACTGGTCGTCGTCGGTGATGTGGAAGCGCTCCGGGTCCAGGCGCGGGAAGATGTAGAAGGCGGCCTCGGGCTTGGTCACCGTGACGCCCTCCATGTTGGAGAGGCGCTCGTAGACGTACTCGCGCTGCTCGTAGATGCGCCCGCCGGGCACGAGCAGCTCCTGGCCGCGCTGGATGCCGCCCAGGCAGGTCTGGACGATGGACTGCGCGGGCACGTTGGAGCAGAGCCTCATGTTGGAGAGCATGTTGATGCCGTCGATCAGGTCCTTCGCGATGCGCTTGTTGCCCGAGAGGCTCATCCAGCCGATGCGGTAGCCCGCGACCATGTGACTCTTGGAGAGGCCGTTGAACGTGATGCAGAAGAGGTCCGGCGCCAGGCTCGCGATGGAGACGTGCCGCTTGCCGTCCATCACCAGGCGGTCGTAGATCTCGTCGGCGAAGATCACGAGCTGGTTCTCGCGCGCGACCTCCACGATCTCCTCCAGCACCTCGCGCGGGTAGAGGGCGCCCGTGGGGTTGTTGGGGTTGATCACGACGATGCCCTTGGTGCGCGGCGTGACCTTGCTCCTGATGTCCTCTATGTCGGGGTACCAGTCGGCCTTCTCGTCGCAGACGTAGTGCACCGCAGTGCCACCGGCCAGCGTGGCGCAGGCGGTCCACAGCGGGTAGTCCGGACTCGGCACCAAGATCTCGTCGCCCTCGTTCATGAAGGCGTTCATGGCGAGCTGGATGAGCTCGGAGGCGCCGTTGCCGGTGTAGATGTCCTCCACGTCCACGTTGGGGATGCCCTTGAGCTGGTCGTACTGCATGATGGCCTTGCGGGCGGAGAAGAGCCCGCGGCTGTTGGAGTAGCCCTCGCACTCCGTCAGCTGGTCCTGCATGTCCTTCACGACCTCGTCGGGGGTGCGGAAGCCGAAGGGGGCGGGGTTGCCGATGTTCAGCTTGAGCACGTGGACGCCCTGGTCCTCCATGCGGTAGGCCTCGTCCAGGACGGGCCCGCGGATGTCGTAGAGGACGTTGTCAAGCTTGGACGACTTCTTGAACTGACGCTGTGGCATGTGGGTTCCCTCCATGGTCGCTTCCTCGTGCGTGCGGGCGGCGCTGGCGGTGGCGGTCCCGCCTTCTTCGGTTCTGGCGGGCGTGTCCGCAGGCGCCGCCGGCGCCTGCTCCCGCGTGACGGCGCCTCCCCCCTCGGGAGCGCCGGCGAGCCAGCCGGCGTCGACGCCGAGCAGATCCGCCAGGAGCCCGAGCGAATCCCTGCGCGGCAGGGTCTTGCCGGAGACGTACTGGCTGAGCTGGCTCTTCCCCAGCTTCTCGCCCCTCTCTGCGGCCATCCGGAGCAGGTCGACCTGCTTCAGGCCGCGCTCCCCCATCGCCTGCGAGAGGCGTTCGGGGAAGGCCCGCGCCTGCGGGCGCCCCTCTGCCTTCCTATCCCCTCTCTCCGTCATGCGTCCTCCAAGTTCAATTTGTACTCTCGCGCCTCGCGGCCTATGAGAAGTTCAATTCACTGCCGCTGCCGTTGGGCGCGCACTGAACTAGAGGGTACCACTCCCTTGACCCCTGGGAGGCGCGAGTTCAATGTCCGTGCCCGCATTTTGAACAACCACATTTTGAACAAGCACAGAGCGGCAGAACGAAGAGGGCCACCGCCGCACGTGGCGACGGTGGCCCTCTTCGCTTGCGTCGATCGGACGCCCCGAGCGGACGCCCCGGCGGAGCCGCTACTGCTCCCCGTTCAGCCTGCCCGCGAGGTACCTCACGATGTCCATGCTCTCGTACATGGGCTTGCCGTCGATGAGCAGGCAGGGGCAGGTACGCCTCCCGCCGATGCGCTCGAGGTCGTCGCCGTTGGCGCCCTCGGTGACGTCGAGGTGCTCGATCTGGATGTCGTTCTTCTCCAAAAAGCGGTCGACGCGGGCGCAGAACGGGCAGCCCGGGCGGACGTACAGCTTGAGGTCGTCATACTTGACCATTGTTGCTCCTCTTCAGTGTCGGCTTGGCGCGCGGACCGCGCGCATCTAGCTGGCGTATGTGTACCCTGTATAGCACGAAACGATTTGTGCCTATAAAACTGCCAGATATCTGCACACGTGAAGAAACAAGTATCAACTCGCGAACGAGCCACATTACTCTGTGAGCGGTAGTTGTTGCGCCACCAGACGCTAGAGCGTGTCGAGGGCTACCTGGCGCATCTCCACGGCGCCCGTCGCGCCGTGGGCGAGGATCGAGACCTCCGTGAACCCGCAGTCGATGGCGGAGCGGACGGCCACGTCGAAGCCCCCGTCGAGGAGCTCGCGCTGGTGGGCGTCGGAGCTGATGAGGATCTGCCCCCCGAAGTCGTGCAGGGCGCGCAGCAGCTCGGGGCGGGGGTAGAGCTCCCGCTTGCGGCCGCGGTTCACCGCGCCGCAGTTGACCTCGAACGGGACGCCCTCCCCCACCAGGTACTCCATCGCCTCGAGCGCCGGGGCGAGGTAGGCCGCGCTCGTCTCGTCCACGAAGCGCATCTGGTCGTTGAAGCGGCACACCAGGTCGAAGTGCCCCACGAAGGTGCAGTGCAGCCGGTCGTAGACCCTGGCCTCCAGCTCGTAGTAGGCGCGCGTGAGCGCGAGCCAGTCGCCGCCGAAGTACTCGCGCGCGAGCGTCTCCATCGACTCGGGCGAGCTGTCCACCGAGAGCGGCTCCGGCGAGCCCACGTCGAGGAAGTGGGTCGAGCCGATCACGTACTCCGCCCCCGGGCAGCACGTGGGGTCGTACACGTTGTCGAGCTCGACGCCCATGAGGACGTCGAGCACTCCCGCGTAGCGCTCCCTCAGGGCGCCGATCCGCTCCACGTAGGCAGGCCAGTCCATGTGGATGTCCGGGTCCATGTGGCCCGAGAAGCCCAGGTGCTCGAAGCCCAGGCGGACCGCCTGCTCGGCCATCGCCTCGGGGGTGTCACTCCCGTCGCACAGGACGGTGTGGGTGTGGTAGTTGGCTCTGAGCATCCTCGTGCTCCCTTCGTGGGGGCGGCCGTCGGGTGTGGGCGCGCGTGGGACCGTGGGCGGGCCCGGCGCCGGGCGCGTTGCCCCCGGTACGCGAGCGGGCCCGGCGCCGCGCGCCGGGCCCGCCCCTCTCGCCTAGGCGTTGAACACGTACTTGTCGAGCCGCTCGAAGGCCTCCTCGACGCGGCTGGTCGGCAGCGCCAGGTTCATGCGCACGTGAGTCGGCCCCATGAACTGGGCCCCGTCCTGCCAGCCCACGCCCACGTCCCAGCCGGCCTTCTCGAGCTGGCGCAGGGTCCTGCCGTGCGCCGCCAGCCACTCCGCGCAGTCCAGGAAGAGCATGTAGGTGCCCTCCGGGCGGAAGGTCCAGACGCCCTCGAAGCGCTGGTCGACGTAGTCGCAGGCCAGGTCGCGGTTGCGCCTCAGCACGGGCAGCAGCTGCTCGAGCCAGCTCTCGCCCTCGTCGCTGTAGGCGCCGATGAGGGCCTGCTCGGAGAGGACGTTCATGCTGTTGTAGTGCGTGGCCTGGGCCACCGTCGCCATGCGGTCGCGCAGGCGCCGGTCGTAGATGACGTGGTAGGACCCCACGAGGCCGGCCAGGTTGAAGGTCTTGCTCGGGGCGAAGAGGGAGATCACGTTGTCGTGCGCCCACCTGCTCACGGACTGGGTCGAGACCTGCGGGCGGTCGCAGAGGACGAGGTCGCTCCAGATCTCGTCGTCGATGACCACGCACTCGTACTTCTCGAACAGCGCCATGGCGCGCTCGACCTCCCAGCGCTCCCACACGCGGCCGCAGGGGTTGTAGGGCGAGCAGAACACGGCGAGGTGGATGTTCTCGTCGCGCAGCTTCCTCTCCATGTCCTCGAAGTCCATGCGCCAGACGCCCTCGTCGTCCGGGACGAGCGGGCTCAGGACCATCTTGCGGCCGTTGGCGTTCATCGTGCCCGTGAAGCCGATGTAGGTGGGCGAGTTGAGAAGGACCTTGTCGCCCGGGGCGGAGAAGGCCCTCAAGGCCGTCGCCACGCCGCCGAGGACGCCGTTCTCGTAGCCGATGTCCTCGGGCCTGACGTCGGTCACGCCCTTGCGCGTCGCGTGCCAGCGGATGATCGAGCGCGCGTACTCCTCGGACTGCTCGAAGTAGCCGAAGGCCGGGTGCTGGGCGCGCGCCACGATGGCGTCGACCACGCTCTGGGGGCCGGCGAAGTTCATGTCCGCGATCCACATCGGGATGAAGTCGAAGCCCTCCTTGGGGGGCTCGGGCGCGAAGCCCTTGCCCGACCTCGGGCCCTCGATCGCGACCGCGTGGGTTCCCGTGCGGTCGAGCATCTTGTCGAAGTCGTAGTGCATGTGCCATCCGCCCTTCTGGAGGCCTCCGCCTCGCTCTCGGGCCGCCGCGCAGGCGGCACCGTCCGTTTCCGGAAAGAACACTACCACTCATCCGGAGGCGCCTCAACGAGCCGGGCGATGGGCATATGGCCCTGGTCAGCGGCGCCGGACACCGGACGGGACGCCAGTCGCCGGCGTGTGGCGCGCCGCGCTAGTCCGCGTCTCGGATGACGTTTCTTATCGCCTGCATGGAGATGTCGATCGAGGCGATCTCGTCCGCGCAGCGCTTGAGCTCGGCCTGCATGAGCTCGGGGTTCCGGACGGACTTCTTGTACTTGATCTTGTGCTCGAGCGTGGCCCAGAAGTCGATGCCGATGGTCCTGAGCTGCACCTCGATGGCGTTGACGCGGGAGGCCGGACCCTCCTTCACCCGGATGATCAGGTGCAGGCTCCGGTAGCCGTTGGGCTTGGGGTGCTCGATGTAGTCCTTTCGTCCCACGACCTCGACCTCGGGGCGCGCCTCCAGCCAGCGCGCCGCCTCGTAGACGTCGTCCACGAAGGCGCAGTTGATGCGAACGCCCACGACGTCGTGGACGCCGAGCGCCACGGCGTCCTCGTAGGTGCCGCCCTCCACGCCCAGGCGCTCGAGCTTCTCGACCAGGCTCGCCGGGGACTTGATGCGCGCGGTGTAGTAGACGACCGGCTTGAGGTCGTCCTCGCCGCTGCGGGAGGCCATGAACTCCTCGACCAGGTCGCAGACCTGCCGCTTGGCGCCCACGAGGTCCGCGTAGTGCTCCCCGTAGTACTCCTCCGCTGACGCCGCGCCGGCACCCTGGGGCCGATCGGGCGCGCCCTTCTCGCACGCGCCCATCTCGCACGCGCCCTTCTCGCACGCGTCCTTCTCGCACGCGTCCTGCGTCGTCTCGAGCATGCTAGCCCCTTCCCTCGCGAACGCTCGACTTCCTCACCGGCGCGGGCAGCGTCACCGTGATGGTGACCTCCCCCGCGCCCGCGCCGTCCGCAGTGGCGGACGCGCGCGCCCTGCCGCCGTGCGCCTCGGCGACGGCGCGCACCATCGCCAGGCCGATCCCGAAGCCGCCCGCGCGGTGGGAGCGCGACTTCTCCGACTGGTAGAAGCGGTCGAACCACCGGTCGACCTCGGCCGGGTCCACCGAGTCCGCGGCGTTGGAGACCGAGAGCTCGACCCGCCTCGCGTGCCGCTCCACCCTGACCCGCACGGGGGCGTGCGCGCTCGCGTACTTGAACGCGTTGTCGAGCAGGGCCCCCACCATCCGCGTGAGGTAGAGGCGGTTGCCGCGGACGACCGCGTCCTCGTCGCAGTCCACCTCGAGCTCGTGACCCTCGGTCAGGGCGCGCGAACGGAACGAGGAGGCCTCGTCGCGCACGACGGCGGCAAGGTCCACCACGTCGTCGCGCGCGATCCTCGTGGCGGCCCGGGAGAGCACGATCAGGCTCTCCGTGAGCTCGCTCATGTTGGCCACCTGCCGCTTGATGTCGCGGAGCCACTCGTTGTCCTGGCCGAGGTCGTACGCGAGCACGTCCGCGTCGGCGGAGATGATCGAGATGGGCGTCCTGAGGTCGTGGCCGGCGTCCACCACGAACTGGCGCTGGGCCGTCTGCGCGCGCACGATCGGCTCGACGATGCGCTTGGAGACCAGGGCGAACACCACGGTGACGCCGATGACCACGAGGAGGGAGATCCGGGTCATGGACAGCGCGACGCTGCAGACCGATGCCCACTGGCTCGTGAGGTCGACGAGGGCCACGAGCGCCGACCCGTCCTCGGAGACGAGCGCCCGGTAGCGAAAGCTCCCGACGTCTCCCGAGGTGCGGTCGCGTCCGGCGGACCTGGCGAGCCACGCGGCCCGCGAGGCGAGCGAGCGCGCCTCGTCCTCGTCCACCACCTCGATGCTGTCGAGGTCGACCGAGGTCACCTGGCCGTCCGCGTCGACCTCTGCCGTGAAGAACTGCGCGTCGAAGAGGTCGTTGGCGGTCGCGCGGCTGCCGTCGGGCATGCGCTTGAGCCCGGAGGGGACCTGCCCGCGGTAGTCGAGCACGACCTCGAGGACGTCGTCGGCGGTCGCGACCACCTGCGCCTCGCGCGCCGCGGAGGTCGCGAAGACGATGAAGCCGAGCATCACGAGGAGCACCGCCACGACCGAGGCGGTCAGCTGGAGCCTAAGACGACGCTCCGTCTCCATCGGGCCTCACCAGCCTCCACCCCTCCTCGTCCGACCCCTCGACGCGCACGGTCGAGCCGAGGGCCTCGAGCTTGCCGTTGAGCAGCTTCACGTAGAGGGGCACGACCCCCTCGATGGCCTTCTCGCCCCACACGCGGCTGCGGAGCCACTCCGTGCCGACGGCGGATCCCCCCGCGTTCGCCAGCGCGGCGACCATCGAGACCTCGTAGGGGTCGACGCGCAGCGAGCCGCGCGCGGTGGTGAGCCTGACGGCGTCCGCCTCGATCGTGAGGTCGCCGAAGGAGATGGTCGCCGCGGCCCCCGAGCGCGGGCGCGCGGCCGCCCTTATGCGGGCGATGAGCTCGCGCGCGTCGAAGGGCTTTGACATGTAGTCGTCCGCGCCGAGGTCGAGCCCCTGGATCCTGTCGTCCACCTGGGCCTTGGCGGTAAGGAGGATGACGGGGGTGGTGTTGCCCTCCGCGCGGACGCGCCGCAGCACCTCGAGGCCGTCCATCACCGGCATCATGATGTCGAGCACGCCGACGTCGAAGTAGCCGTTGTTGAACAGCTCGAGCGCCTCGCCGCCGTCGTGCGCGACCTCGACCTCGAAGCCGGAGCGGGTGAGGATCACCTCGGTCGCCCTCGCGAGACTGACGTTGTCCTCTGCCAGAAGAACGCGCATGCTACCCCTCCCCGAAGCCCGGCCGACGAAGGCTCTTATACCCGTAAAGCCGCGAAGCCGCCGGCGCACCGCGGATGGCGCGGAGGCGGCGCAGGTAGGGGTGCCCCCTCGCCCAAACCTACATAAACCTTGGGTAAACATCCGGGGTCCGGCTCGAGGCGCGAGTACCATCGTGCCAATTGGCGACCGGGCCCAGGAGACGGCCCGCGTGCGGCCGCGCCGGGCCCCGGACGAGTGGAGGTAAGACCATGCGCATCCGCGACATCCTCGACAGGAAGCAGACCTTCTCCGTGGAGATCTTCCCGCCCAAGGGCGAGATGTCCGTCGAGTCCGCGAGGTCCATCTCCGAGCAGATGATCGCGGAGACCCACCCCGACTGGATCTCCGTGACCTTCTCGGCCGGAGGCTCGGGCAACTCCGGGAACACCCTCGCGATCTCCGCGGAGATCGCGCGCACGCCCGCACCCACCACCTCGCTCGCCCACCTCACCTGCCTCGGGTCCAGCCGGGCGGACGTGGACGCCTACCTCGACGCCTGCACGTCTGCCGGCATCGACAACGTGCTCGCCCTCCGCGGCGACCGCGCGCCCGGCCGGGAGGCGATCGACTTCGAGCACGCGAGCGACCTCGTCTCCTACATCAAGGCGAGGAACCCCCAGATCTGCGTGGGCGGCGCCTGCTACCCCGAGGGCCACGTGGAGTGCGCGAGCCTCGACGAGGACGTCGAGAACCTCAAGCGCAAGCAGGACGCCGGCGTGGACTTCCTCGTGACGCAGCTCTTCTTCGAGAACGAGGACTTCTACCGCTTCCGCGAGCGGCTGGTCCGCGCGCGCATCAAGGTCCCCGTGGTCGTGGGCATCATGCCCTTCACGAGCACCCGCCAGATCCAGCGCATGGCCTTCTCCTGCGGCGCCTCCATCCCCGCCAAGGTGGTGCGCCGGCTCGTGGCGGCCGGCGACTCCGAGGAGGACCAGCGCAAGGCCGGCGTGGAGTACGCGGTGGGCCAGCTCGAGGACCTCGCCGCCAACGGCGTGGACGGCCTGCACATCTACAGCATGAACAAGCCCGCGGTCGCGCGCGACACCTACGAGGCCCTCGGGCGCTGCGGCTACGTGAGGGGGTAGGGCCGTGGCGGCGGGCGCGGGCGAGGTCCTCTCCTTCGACATCCCCTCCGTCGACCGCGGCGAGGTCCTGCGCTACCTGGGCCACGCGGGCCAGGAGGTGGACCCGGCGCTCGAGGGGCGCATCGACGCGGGCGTCGAGCGCTGCATCGCAATCTCGCGGCCTGCGGGCGTGGTGCGCGTCTTCGAGTGCGCGGAGGCGGGCGAGAAGGACGGGCGCTTCGTAGGGCGCCTCGAGGGCACGGCGCTCGAGCTTCCCGGCGAGTCCATGCGGGCCTACCTCGCGGGTGCCCGCGCCGTCGGCGTGCTCGCGGTGACCCTGGGCATGGCCAACGAGCGCGAGCTCAGGCGCCTCTCACTCACCAGCCGCGTGGACGAGCTCATCTTCGACGCCGCCTCGAGCGCCCTCGTGGAGCGCGCCGCGGACGCCGCCGAGGCCCGCATCGTGCGCGAGGCCGCCGAGCGCGGGCTCTACACCAACTACCGCTTCTCCCCCGGCTACGGGGACCTGCCCCTGTCCGTTCAGCCGACCCTGCTCGCCACGCTCGACGCCCAGCGCCGACTCGGCATCGCCCTCTCGAGCACCCAGCTCATGACCCCCACCAAGAGCGTCACCGCCCTCGTGGGGCTCTACGGGGCCCCGCAGGAGCGGACGAGGCTCTCCTGCAAGGGCTGCATCTGCCACGACTTCTGCCTCCTGAGGCCGACCGGAAGGACCTGCTATGGCAAACGACACTGACGAGCACACCACGGGCGAGAAGGACGCGCGCGCTCAGGCCGCGCCGGCCGAGCCGGCGGCCTGGGTGCGGCCGCCGGCGCGCTTCGGCGCAGGGGCGCGGCGCGAGACCCGCGTGAGGGACGACCTTCTCGCCCAGGT
>OMVS01000067.1 GCA_900314575.1 uncultured Olsenella sp.
CGGCACGGCGGGCGTGGCGCCCGCCACGGCCGCGCCCGCGCTCGCGGGGCTCGCCCTGGGCGGCGCCGTCGCTCTGTCCCTCTCGCGCGGGGTTCGCCTCAGGGGCAGGCGCGCCCTTCTCGGCGCACTCTACCTGCTCGTCCTCGCGCAGTTCCTCTCCTTCGCCTGCGCCTGGTGGCTGCTCGCGCCAGGTGCGGCCACGGCCTCGCTCGCCTCCGGCGCGGCTCTCTTCCTCGTGTCCGACTCGCTGCTCGCCCTCAACACCTTCGGCCGCGAGCGCACGGGGGCGCGCCGGGCCTGGAGCCTGGGCACCTACTACGCGGCGCAGCTGCTCATCGCCCTCTCGCTCGCGCTGCCGGCCGCCGCGTAGGCGCGGCGGCGCCGTCCCGCTCCGCCCCTCCGGCGCAGCGGCGTCCCGGCACCCGGCGCAGCGGCGCCGGCGCGGCCCCCACGTCCTTCTCGCCCATCCTCGCGCGCGCGGATGCGCTACCATGTTCCGCGGTCGATCCGCGGCCCTCCAAGCAGTCCCAGGTGAAACCTGCTTGCAAACAATCAAAACCGGGAGAGAAGCGTGCTCAACCGCATCGTGCGGGACTACAAGGTCCTGCTCCGCAGCATCCCCAGCGCGACCGTGGCGCTCTTCGTCGTGAGCGTCGTCGTGATGAACCTGCTCGCCAACAAGGAGCTCGTGTCGCTCCCGTGGCTGGCGCTCGACTGCGGCGTCAGCGTCAGCTGGGTGAGCTTCCTCTGCATGGACATGATCTGCAAGCGCTTCGGTGCCCGCGCCTCCGTCGAGGTGAGCGTACTCGCCGAGGGCATCAACCTCGCCGTCTGCGCCCTCTTCTGGCTCATGAGCCTGACGCCGGGCATGTGGGGCGCCTACTACGACACGGGCAGCCTCGAGGTCAACGCCGCGCTCAACGCCACCTTCGGCGGCTCGTGGTACGTCGTCATCGGCTCAATGGTCTCCATGCTCGTCTCGTCCGTCGTGAACTCGCTGACGAACGAGGGCATCGGTCGCCTTCTCCGCCGCGACGGCTTCGCCGCCTTTGCCACCCGCTCCTACGTGAGCACGCTCGCAGGCCAGTTCGTCGACAACCTCACGTTCGCGATCCTGGTGAGCCACGTCTTCTTCGGCTGGTCGTGGGCCCAGGTCATCGGTTGCTCGCTGACCGGCGCCCTGGTCGAGCTACTCTGCGAGGTCTTCCTCTCGCCGGTGGGCTTCCGCGTGGTGCGCGGCTGGGAGCGCGAGCACGTGGGCGAGGAGTACCTGCGGCTGCACGGCGGCGCGGGGCTTGCGGCCGAGGGAGAGTTGGCGAGGTGACGGCGGGCGAGAAGGACGTGGCGCCCACGGCGCGCGCTGGCGCCCCGGCGGGCGAGGAGGACCTGCGCTCGCTGCCCCTCGACGCCCGCGGCCGCTCGCTCGTCGTGCTCGTCACCGGCTCGTCCTCGGGTATCGGGCGGGCGACGGCGGAGCTCTTCTGCGAGCGCGGGCACGCCGTGTGGGGGCTGGACGTGCTCCCGGCCTCGCTCTCGCACCCGCGCTACCACCACGTCGTCGTCGACGTCCGAGACGCGGCCGCGCTCCGCTCGATCGCCTGCGGCCTGCACCCCGAGGTAGTCGTCGCCAACGCCGGCGTGCAGGGCACGGCGGACGACATAGACGTGAACCTCAAGGGCGCCCTCAACACCTGCGAGGCCTTCGCCTTCGAGCCCGGCGGGCGCCGGCCGACGGCGGAGGTCGCCGCCGTGGTCCTCGTGGGGTCCTCGAGCGGGCACACCGGCGCGGAGTTCCCCGCCTACGCGGCGTCGAAGGGCGGCGTGCTCGCCTACGCGCGGAACCTCGCGCAGCGCCTGGCGCCGCAGGCGACCTGCAACAGCGTGGACCCGGGCGGCGTCCTGACCGAGCTCAACCGCCCCGTGACGGACGACCCTGAGCTCTGGGCGCGGGTCATGGCCCTGACGCCGCTCAGACGCTGGGCCACCCCCGCGGAGATCGCCGCGTGGGTCTATTTCGTCGCGGTAGACAACCGCTTCATGACCGGCCAGAACCTGCTCGTGGACGGTGGCGAGGCGGGAAGCTTCGACTTCGTCTGGCCAGAGTAGTGCGCCGCCCCGCCTAGGGCGGGACGGCGCTGAGGGCGCACGCGATGCGAGCCGGGCGCACGCGAGGCGAGAGCCTCCCTCCCGCGGCCCCCGCGCGCGTGAGGGGAGTCGTCCTGGTGCAGGCCGACCTAGTACAGGCCGAGGAAGCGGACGAGGGCGACCGCCAGGAAGGAGCCCACGAACGGCGCGACGCCCGGCACTATGAGGCCGTACTTCCAGTTGTTGTCCACCTTGCCCTTGATCGGCAGGATCTGGTAGGCGATGCGCGGGCCGAGGTCGCGGGCCTGGTTCATCGCGAAGCCCGTCATGCCGCCGAGGCCCATGCCGATCGCCCACACGAGCAGGCCGACGCAGATGGAGACGAGCAGGAGGTTCTCGCCGCCCCAGTGGCTGATGCAGAGGATGCCGGCGAGGAAGATGGTGGTGTCGAAGGCCTCGATGAAGAAGCTCCTCGGCTTGTCGTTGATGAGCGGGTTGGTCGAGAAGATGTTGCGGATGGCGACGCCGTCCACCTTGCCCTCGGAGGCCTTGAAGGCGTCGGCGTACATGACCCAGGAGACGACCGCACCGGCGATGCCGCCCGCCATCTCGGCGATCACGTAGGGCACGAACATGGACCAGTCCACCAGGCCGAGCAGGCACTGCGCGAGCGCCATGGCGGGGTTCATGCAGACGCCGCCGAAGATGAAGAGGCAAACGGAGATGCCGAAGGCCCACGTGGTGATGGCGAAGAGGTGACCGGAGCCGTGGTATTTGGTCCCGTTGAGGACCGTGTCGCAGTGGACTCCGACGCCGAACAGGATCATGAGCGCCGTGCTGAGGAACTCCGCCACGATGGGGGTGATCATGCGCATGCCTTTCTAATGGGTGTGTCGTGCCCTGCGGCACCGTCTGCACCCATTATCTGCCGTTCGCAAGATTGTCCGTATAACACAGGGAAAGTTGGGTATGGCTGCACAATTCGACCAAAATCGGGGTCTACTTGATGCGTCCGCACGACGCGCCGCCGCGCCTGCCGCAACCACCGGCGCGCCCGAACGTCGCCGCGCCCTCCCGGCGTCAGCGGCTCGTGCTGAGGAGGGCGTCGACCAGCTGGATGTCCTCTGGGTCGTGCGAGCCGAGCGGCAGGCCGCAGGCCTCGAAGAAGTGGCTGCCGGCAAACTGCCGCGCGCGGAAGGAGTCGTGTGCGCCATCGTCCAGGTAGCGCACGTGGCTGCGGCAGTCCGTGGTCCCGCAGAACAGGGGGCCGTGGCGCCTCGCGTACGCGCGGTACTCCTCGCTCGCGCTCCAGAGGATGACGCCGGCCATGTTCTCGAGCTCGTACACCACGGCGTAGCCCCGCCACGAGAGCCCTCGCTCGCGCACGTAGCGGTCGAGCACGGTGGCCATGAGGGTCACGCGCCTGAGCGTCTGCCGCGCGTCGACGATGACCGAGCCCTCGGGGACGCGCTGCCCGAAGTCCGAGAGCGCGGCGAGGGCCCGGGCGCGCTCGACGCCGTCCAGGGGCACGGCCGGCACGGTGAGCTTCATCGACTCGTCGCCGAAGAGCTCTATGGCCGAGTGCGCCTCGCCCATCCGCAGGGGCGGCGTGCCGCGCAGGATCAGCGAGTCGTGGGCGTGCTGCACGTGGCACGACATCCCCTGCCGCGAGAAGCACGCGCGCATGGCGGCCACGTGCCCCTCCACCTCCGTCCTCCCCACGGCCTCGGCGGGGCGGATGCCCATCCGGTAGAGGTAGAGGTCGAAGAGGGGCACGGCGCCGGCCGGTCCCGCGTCCGGGAAGAAGACCGTCCGGTGGCAGAAGCCGGCGACCTCCGCGTGGCGCCTCGTCGCCTTGCCGTAGAGCTCGACCAGCTCGCCGCCGGTCGCGGGCCCCGAGGTCGAGCCCTCGCGGATCTCCACCCGTCCGTCGGCCACGTAGGGCGGGAAGTCCCCCTCGCCGACCTGCACGAGGGCGACGCCCTGCCCCGGGTTGTCCGGGTCCTCGACGAAGCGCGCCTCGAAGGGCGGCGCGGGCGAGACGTGCCTGCGGCAGAGCTCGCCGACCGTCTGCGAGAAGTCCGCCTGCGGCCGGGGGATGGGCGTGACCTCCTTGGTGTCGTCGGCGATGCCAATCACGAGCCAGCCGCCGCGCGAGTTGGCGAAGGAGGCGACGATCTTGGGGATCTTGCGCCGCACGGAGGCGGTGTCGGAGCACTTGAACTCGAGCACGAAGCCCTCGTCCATGTCCTTGAGCTGGGCCAGGTCCTCCCAGCCGACCTCGGCTATGGTCTTCTGGCTGCCGTCGGGCGCGCGAAACGGGCTGAACATGGCTCCCCCTCGATCGATGGCGTCGCCTCCACCCAGTATGCCAGCCGGCAAGGTCTGCCGCGCCGTGCGTCCGCGTGCGGCGGGCGAGAAGGACCCGGGCCTCGGGGCCGCGCCTCGGGGCCTCAGGCCCGCGCCTCGGGTCCCGGGCCCGGGGGCCTGGCCCGGGACCTCCTATGGAGCCGCTCGGTTTTCTCGCGCCGAAGGCGATCCCGCGGAGGCTCGGCCGCTCGGTTGGGTACGAGAGACGGAAAGACGAGCAAGGGCCGGGCGGCGAGAGCTGCCGCGGCCGGAGACGGGGGAGACATGGCAGAGAAGGACGACGGCGTCGCGGGCGCCGGCGCGGGCACGGGCACGGGCGCCGCCACGGGCACGGGCACGGGCGCCGCCACGGGCGCGGAGCTCATCGACTTCAGGGACGCCCGCGTCCGCGGGGGCGACCACATCGTGAGAGGCACCGCGGCCGACGGGCTCGTGCGCGCCTTCGCTGTCACGGCGCGCGACACGGTACAGACTGCCTGCGACAACCACCACGCGAGCCCGCTCGTGACGGCGGCGCTGGGTCGCCTCATGATGGGCGGCCTGATGATGGGCGCCATGTCCAAGGACGAGGACGAGCTCATAACCCTCGTCATGTCCGGGGACGGCCCCATCGGCGGCCTGACCGTCACGGCCAACAACAAGGGACAGGTAAAGGGCTACGCCAACCATCCCAACGTGTGGCTCGACCTCAAGGGCGACAACCACCTCGACGTCGGGGGCGGCATTGGTGCGGGCACGCTGACGGTCGTGCACGACCTGCCGGGCGTGGAGCCCTACTCGAGCACCGTGCCGCTCGCCACGGGTGAGGTCGGCGACGACCTCACCTACTACTTCGCGGTCAGCGACCAGATCCCCACGGCGGTCGGCGTGGGGGTCCTGGTGGACGTCGACCTGAGCGTGCGGCAGGCGGGCGGCTTCGTCGTCCAGCTCATGCCCGGCTACGACGACGCCCTGATCGACCAGCTCTCCGCCAACCTCAAGGGAGTCGAGTCGGTGACGGAGATGCAGGAGCGCGGCATGTCCCCGACCGACGTCCTCGGCTACCTCCTGCGCGGCATGGGGTACGAGGAGCTCGACGCGATGCCGGCGGAGTTCCACTGCGGGTGCGACAAGGACCGCGCCTCCCGGATCGTCCTCGCGCTCGGCCGCGACGAGCTCGAGTCGATGGTCGAGAAGGGCGAGCCCGCGCTCGTCCACTGCCACTTCTGCGGCAGGGAGTACCGCTTCGAGCCCGGCGAGCTCAAGGCCCTCCTCGACGGCTAGCGGCTACCCCTCGATCTTGAGGGCCTTGCGGATCGGCAGGTAGAGCGCCTGGACGAGGATCGCGTTGAAGGCGCCGGAGGCGATCACGACCGGCAGCATCGCGGCGACGAGCTGGCTGGCGGCGCCCACGAGGGCGATCTTGATCAGCATGAAGATGACGCCGGAGACGACGGTCGTCACGAGGGTGCCGACGAAGGGCACGAACCTCTTGGCGGCGCCCCTCGTGCCGACGCGCACGATCTGGGCCATGAGCATGGCGGCCACGCCCTCGGCGGCGAAGTCGATGAAGGGCGAGGTGGTGGTGACCTGGATCACGGCGGCGGAGATGAGCCCGATGACCAGGGCCTCGCTGACCTTGGGCCTCACGACGAGGATGGTGAGGCAGAAGGCGGAGATGATGAACTCGGGGCTGATGAGGTCGCCCGAGAAGCCCGAGATCGCCTTGCCGACCGTGAAGTTCAAGATCATGCCCGCCGCAAGCAGGACGGCGAGGAGGACGAGGGCCCGGACGTCGAGCCTGCCGCCCCCGGAGTGGCTGACGGTGCGGGGCTGCTGCTGGGTGGTGGCCTGGGACTGGGACATGGCTGGTTCCTTTCTTCCTGACTCTTCGACGGCGGCATGGAAAAGGGGGCTTCCGGCCAATCCGGAAGCCCCCTTCGCATGCGCAGGTATGGCGCGAGAGACTCACGATCGACCGGTCGTATGAGCGGGGCGCCACCACCATGCCTGGGAAGTGCGAGCGTTCTGCGACATGTGGCGCCTCCTCTCCGGTTCCTCCGTCTGCTCTCGTACCGCTGGACTATAGGCCGAGCCCGCGCGCCGCGCAAGGGGGGAGGAGGTTAACACCCGGTAACGTGGCGGCCTGCGCCGGGCGCGTCGCCGGGCGCGTCGCCCCGCGCCCCCGCATTGCCGCGCCGGCGAGCCCGGGGTACATTCGTAGGCGTCGGAGCTCAGGAGAGCGCAGGCGGCGCCTGGGGCGGCGGCAGGCCGCCGGGCAGCCGCCCCAGGGGAGGGGTCGAGATGGACGAGTCTAGGGCGTATCAGACGTTCGACGAGGTGTATGAGGCCATTCGGGCCGACGTGCAGAACGCGTCGTACACGGAGCGCGGGATCGACCCGCTCTACGCGGTCGCGGCGGACTCCCGCATCGTGGTCATCGGCCAGGCGCCGGGGAGGGTCGCGCAGGACACGCGCATACCCTGGAACGACAAGAGCGGCGACCGCCTGCGCGACTGGCTGGGCGTCGACCGCGACACCTTCTACGACCCGCATCGCGTCGCGATCGTGCCCATGGACTTCTACTACCCCGGGAAGGGCAAGTCGGGCGACCTGCCGCCTCGCAAGGGCTTCGCGGAGGAGTGGCACCCGGTCCTTCTCTCCATGATGCCCGAGGTGCGCCTCACGGTCCTCGTGGGGACCTACGCCACCCACCGCTACCTCGGGCTCAAGTCGTCCGTTCCGCTCACGGGCGTCGTGCGCGACTACCAGAGCTACCTGCCGGAGTACTTCCCGCTCGTCCACCCCTCGCCCAGGAACCAGATCTGGATGAGGAGGAACCCCTGGTTCGAGGAGGAGGTCCTGCCCGACCTGAGGGCACGGGTGGCGGAGGCCCTCGCCTAACTGCCGGGCATCGCGGGGGCAGGCGGGGGTCGCGCCCGGCTGCGGACGCCTAGCCCGCCGGCGAGGGGTTGGGCGCGGTGGCCGCCGCCTGCACGTAGTCGCGGTAGTCGTGCTCGAAGACGAGGGTCGCGTCGCGTGGCACGTAGACGGCGAGGCTGCCGGAGGCGCACGGGAACGACGCCCAGCCGTCCGGGCCGATCGTCACCGAGGCCTCGCTGCCCATGACGCAGATCCAGGTTTCGCCGGCGTTCTCGTCTCCCACGTACATGCGCTTGGTGCCGCCGTCGCGGTCGGTGAGCACGACGGCCACCCCGCTGCCGGCGTGCTCGCGGTCGCCGCCGAGCGTCCAGCCGATCACGTCGGGGTCGTCGAGCCAGTCGCGCTGCTCCCCGTAGGCGAAGCGCCGGCGGATCTCCATGAGCAGCGACAGCTCGGGCACGGCCGGCTCGCCGTCGTTGGGCATGCCGAAGAGATCGCCCTCGAAGACGCACGGGTACCCCTCGTGCCTGAGCAGGATGAGCGCGTAGGCGGCGGGCTTGAACCACTCCTCCACGCTCGACTGCAGCGCCTGGCGCGGCTGCGTGTCGTGGTTCTCCACGAAGGTGACGGTCCTCGTGGGGTCGGTCTGCACGAGCGTGCTGTCGAAGATCCGCGACAGGTCCTGCTCGCCGAAGGAGTTGGAGGCGCGGAAGAGGTTGTAGTGCAGCGGCACGTCGAAGAGGCTCATGCTGCGGTCCCAGCCCAGGTAGTCCTTGAGCTCGCCCACGTCCGGCGACCAGTACTCGCCCACGCAGAAGAGCTCGCGCCCCGCGTGCGCCCGCATCCGGGAGAGCCAGTCGAGCGCGAAGCCGCGCGAGATGTGCTTGGCCGCGTCCAGGCGGATCCCGTCCGCGTGGGTCAGGTCCAGGTACCACTCGCCCCAGCGCATGAGCTGGTCGCGGACGGGCTGGTAGAGCGGGTCGACGTCTGCACCCATCAGGAAGTCGTAGTTGCCGTTCTCACGGCGCTCCACGTCCTCGCTCCAGCTCTTGCCCGAGAAGAGCCAGATGCCCGAGCGGCCGGTGAGCTGGTCGAAGTCCACGGCGTGGAAGTCGTGCCAGTCCCAGCAGAAGTCGTCGTACTTGCCGTGGCGCCCCGGGAAGGAGAAGCGCGTCCACGCGCCGATCGTCTCCTCGCCCGAGGCGTCGCGCTCGCGGTCCGTGGCCGAGACCTCGCGCGCCCGCACGCGCTCCCACGCGTCGGCGCCCATGCGCTGGTTGAGCACCACGTCCACGTAGACCTGGATGCCCGCCTCGTGGAAGGCGTCTATGGCCGCGAGGTACTCGTCCTTGGTGCCGTACTTGGTGCGCACGGAGCCCTTCTGGTCGAACTCGCCGAGGTCCCAGAGGTCGTAGACGCCGTAGCCGGTGTCGCCGGGCCCGTTCGCGCACTTGAACGCCGGCGGGAGCCACACCGCCGTGATCCCCTCGTCGGCGAAGAGCCTGGCGTCAGCGGCGAGGGTCGCCCAGTGCCTGCCGTCCGCCGGCAGGTACCACGAGAATGCCTGCATCATGGTGCCGTTCATGGAGCCTCCCCAGACGATGCCGTTCGGGTGGGATGGTAGCGCCGCCGTGTGGAGGTACCGTTGCCGCCGACCTGCCGCCGACCTGCTAGAGTTGGGCGAGAAGGACCCGTCGGCGGCACGCGCGACGGGGGCGTCCGGGGAGGGGGAACCGATGTCCGCATGGGGTCGGATGCTCGCGCGCGCGGGCGCATTGGCGCCCTCCTGCGACGCTGCCGCGGACGGCCACGCGGGCGTCGTGGTCGCCTGCGGTGGTGCTGCCACGGGCGGGCTCGTGGGTAGCTACCGGCCCCTCCTCGACGAGGTGCGCCGCGCCCACCCGACCGCGCCGGTCGAGCTCGCGGTCGTCGGGGAGCCGGGCTCGCTTTCGGACGGGGGCGAGGTGCGCTCGGTGTCCCAGGCGCTCGACGCCCTCGCGCGGGCCGGTGCGGCGCGCGTGGCCGTGCTTCCGGCGCTGGTCGTGGACGGGTCGGACCTCGCGCGGCTCCGCGCCGAGGTGGCGAGCGCGCCGGCCGGCCTCGCGCAGGTCGCGCTGGGCAGGCCGCTCGTCTCGCGCGCGTCCGACGCGAGGCGCCTGGCCGAAGTCCTCGTCCGCGCCCTGCCGCAGGGGAGGAACGCCGTGACCGTCCTCGTGGGCGACGGGGGAGGGTCTCGCGCGGGCGCGGCCGGGCGTGGGGGAGGGCCGGCCGGAGGCCCTTCTCGCCCCGCGAACCCGTCGGGTGCCGCCGGCGCGGCCGGCTCCGGGGCGCTCTCCCTGCTCGAGGTCGCCCTCCGGGGGCTCGGGAGGCCCGACCTCTGGGTGTGCCCGCTCGACGCCGACCCCACGGGGCTGCTGCGCCGTGTGGCGGAGGAGGCCCCGTGCGCCTTCTCGGTCAGGCTGGTGCCGCTCATGATGGCGGCCGGCGACCTCGAGCGCGCGCGGATCGGGGCGGACGCGGGGGAGAGCCTGCGCGCAGCGCTCGAGCGCTCGCTCTACGGCGTCGAGGTGCGCGAGGGCGGGCTCGTCTCGCTCACCGACGTCCGGTCGCTGCTGCTCGAGCACCTCGACGAGGCGCTGCGCCAGCTTGCCGCGAGGACGCCGGGCGCGCCGGCGGCGGTCGAGCCGGCGGCGGGCGGGCAGGTTGCGGGAGCGCCGGCGGCGGGCCGCGCGGGCGAATGAGGTGACAGGCATGGGCGAGCTTGGTGCGAGGAGGGCGCCCTCGGACGCCGGCGCCAGAGCGACGGTCGAGCTGGTGCGCTCCTATCGGCCCGTGAACGAGCAGGAGGAGCGCGACAGGGAGCGGATCCTCCGGCTGCTCGAGCGCGAGGACGTCTGGGGCCGCGACAACGACCGCGCCCACCTGACCTCCTCGGCCTGGGTGTGCGACGCGTCCGCCTCGCGGGTGCTCATGTGCTGGCACCTCACCTACCGCTCGTGGAGCTGGCTCGGCGGCCACGCCGACGGCGAGCGCGACCTCCTCGCGGTCGCCCTGCGCGAGGTAGGCGAGGAGAGCGGGCTCACGAGGCTCGAGCCCGCGCTGCGCCGCCCCATATCGCTCGAGGTCCTGGCCGTGGACGGGCACGAGAAGCGCGGTCGGTACGTGGGCTCGCATGTCCACCTCAACCTCACCTGGCTCGTCGTCGCCGACCCCGCCGAGCCGCTGCGCCCCAAGCCCGACGAGAACCGTGCCCTCAGGTGGTTCTCTCCTGAGAGCGCCGTCGAGGCGAGCGCGGAGCCATGGATGCGCGAGCGCATCTATCCCAAGCTCAACGCGGCGATGCGCGCCTGGGCCGAGGGGTCCGCCCGAGGCGGCGGCGCTCCCGGCTCGCCCGGGCGGACCGCGGCGGGCGGGACGGGCGCGGCCTCAGCAGGCAGACCGTGAACGCCGTCCACTGGATGCTCTCGGCCTGCTACAGGTGGCTCTCCGAGCGCGGGCTCGCGAGCGGCGTGCCCAC
>OMVS01000095.1 GCA_900314575.1 uncultured Olsenella sp.
CCCTTCGGCCTCAACGCGGCGATGGGCGGCGCCGAGTTCGTGCGCTGCGTCGACGTGAGCCAGACGGCCTGCGACCTCGCGCGCGAGAACGCCCGCCTGAACAGCCTCGAGCTGGCGGAGGACGGCACGCTGCGCATGGGCTTCACCTGCGCGAACGTCCTCGAGTACCTGCCGCTCCTGCGGGCGGACAGGGGCCGCGCGCGCGAGGAGGGCGGCCCCTTCGACCTGATCGTGCTCGACCCGCCCGCCTTCACCAAGAGCCGTTCGACCGTCGACCACGCCCTCAAGGGCTACCGGGAGATCAACCAGGCCGCCATGCAGCTCCTGCCGCGCGGAGGCTACCTGGCGACCTGCAGCTGCAGCCACTTCATGACGACGGAGCTGCTCTCCCAGGCGATCGCCGAGGCAGCGCACAACGCCAACGTGCAGCTCAAGCAGATCGAGCAGCGCCAGCAGGCTCCCGACCACCCCATCCTCTGGGGCGTGCCCGAGACCCACTACCTGGATTTCTTCACGTTCCAGGTGGTGTAGGGAGCAAGCCCGGCACCGGGGCCCGGCACCGGGCCCGAGGCCGGGCGGCCGTGTACAATGGACCGACAGCCAAGGCGGCACGCATCCCACGAGGGGGTGCGTGCCGCCTTCGACTACAAGGTAGTACGCATGGGCTTCGGCCCTCGGCTCACGCGAGGTGATGGACCTTGTCCAACAAAGACGACAGCGGACGCCCGTACGACGATTCCAGCATCAAATCCATTGCCGAGTACTCATCAAGGCTAGTAGGACACACCCTTCGCGAGATGACGGACGCCCCCGAGCTGCTGGACCCCAAGGTGATGCGCGGCTCCTTCGGCAACGCCGTCGAGAAGTACTACTTCATGTACACCCCGAACAGCGACTCGGCCCCGGACTTCCCGAAGGTCGGCCTCGAACTCAAGACAACTCCCCTGAAGAGAGGCCCCCACGGCATGCTCGTCGCCAAGGAGCGCCTGGTCATCACGATGATCGACTACATGACCGTGGTGGACGAGTCCTTCGAGGCCAGCCACCTCATGGAGAAGGCCTCTTCCATCCTCCTGATCTCCTACCTCTGGGAGAAGGGCGTCGACCCCCTGGACTTCAAGATCTGCCTCTCCGAGCTCTGGGGCCTGCCCGAGGAGGACATGCCGCAGTTCAGGGCAGACTGGGAGACCGTGGTCAACAAGATCAGGAGCGGCCACGCCGAGGACATCTCGAGTTCTGACACGCTCTACCTCGAAGCCTGCACGAAGGCGGCAAACTCGAGCGTCCGGCGACCGCAGCCCTTCTCGGACGTCCCCGCCAAGCCGCGCGCGTGGGCCCTCAAGGCCTCCTACATGACGGCAATCGAGAACGGCTTGCTCGAGCGCCGTCAGGCGATCAAGCGCTCCGAGGAGGAGAAGGACCTCGGGCTGCTCGACCTTATCCGCAAGAGGTTCTCCCCCTACTGGGGGCACACCCTGCAGGAGCTCTACGTGCGCCTCGGGTTCGCGCGACCGGGCGACAAACTGCCAAAGAACGCGGGGGACCGCGTGACCAAGCGCATACTCGGCGTAGACGACGACAAGCACGTAGACGAGTTCGTGAAGGCAGGCGTCAGGACCAAGACGCTCCGCCTGAGGAGGAACGGCCGGCCGAAAGAGGCGGTCTCCTTTCCGGCGTTCGACTACTTCAAACTGGAGACGACGCCGTTCGAGGACTCGGACTTCTACGGCTACCTGCAGCAGAAGTGGCTCTTCGTCATCTACCGCGAGGTCTTGGACGACGAGTACCAGCTCTCGGAGGTCATGTTCTGGCAGATGCCAGACTCCGACATCCCGGAGGCCAAGCGCTGCTACGAGCAGATGCGGGAGAACGTGCGGCAAGGGAGGGCGGACATTTCGGTCAGGTCGAGCGAGAACCGGTGCTGCCACGTGAGGCCCCATGGCCGTACGCGCGATGACGTGACTCCCCAGCCGCACGGGGCGCCGACGACCAAGAAGTGCTTCTGGCTCAACCAGTCGTACCTGCAGACGGAAATCGAGAGGCTGCACGTTCAGGAATAAGTGTCCCGCGGCCGCCATACAATCCTTTGCGCAGGTTCGATACCTCGTGGCGTGCGCCGCCCATGCGAACGTCGTGCATGGGCGGCGCACGTAGTCGCAGCGTGTCGCCTGTTGATGTTTGAGGGGACCGACTTCGCTAGCGCCGGGCTCCAGCGGATCAGTTAGCATGTCTAGCGTCAAGAGGTCCACAGACAGCGATCGGAGAAACGTGGACGAGAGGATCAAGGTTGCCGAGCTCTTTGCGGGCGTCGGTGGCTTCCGGCTAGGGCTCGAGGGCTACAGCTGCCCCGAGATGGGATGGGAGCTGCCCGCGGCCGGGCCGTACCAGACGATCTGGGCAAATCAGTGGGAACCCGGCACGTCGAAGAGGCAGTTTGCCGCAAGGTGCTACGAAGCCCGCTTTGGCAGGGGCTCCGTCGTCAACGAGGACATCAACGCCGTCCTCGACGAGTACGATGCAGGGGAGCGCGACATCCCCGCCGTCGACATGGTCGTGGGGGGCTTCCCCTGCCAGGATTACTCAGTCGCTCGCCCACTCTCGCAGGCCGCAGGCATTGAGGGCAAGAAGGGCGTCCTGTGGTGGGACATCTATCGCTTCCTTCGCATCCAGCTTGCCAAGTCGCCGGACAACGCCCGCTACTGCATGTTCGAGAACGTCGACCGGCTCCTCAAGAGTCCCGCTAAGCAGCGTGGGCGCGACTTCGCAATCATCCTGTCGTGTCTGGCGTCCCTTGGCTATTCGGTCGAGTGGCGCGTGGTCAACAGCGCCGAGTACGGCTTCCCCCAGAGGAGGAAGCGCGTATACATATATGCAGAGCGGAACGCAAGTTGGGACATCGAGAAGAGGCTGCTCGACGGCGTGATGACCCGCGCCTTCCCCATCGAGAAGCCCGAGCTCATCTCGTACGCAGACATCCCGGAAGACCCCTACGAGGCGACGCAGTCCTTCAACCTAGGCGGGAGAACATCGCCCTTCTCGGACGCGGGCGTCATGGTCGGCCTCCACGCGGGGACCTGTCGCGTCACCGAGGACTACTCGGGAGCCCGTTCGACCCTTGGAGACGTCCTCGTGCCCGAGTCCGAGGTACCAGAAGAGTACTTCGTTCCCGCAGACCAGCGCCCCAAATGGGAGTACCTCAAGGGGTCGAAGAAGGAGAAGCGCGTCAACAAGGCCACTGGTTTCGAGTACAGCTACTCGGAGGGGACCATGGCCTTTCCCGATGCGACCGACCGGCCATCTCGGACCATCCTCACCGGCGAGGGCGGGCGCAGCGCCTCCCGCTTCAAGCACGTGGTCGAGTGTCCCGACGGACGTCTCCGGCGCCTCGTCCCCGACGAGCTCGACCAGCTCCAATGCTTCCCGAAGGGTTGGACCAACACGGGCATGACCGATGGCCAGAGAGCCTTCTGCATGGGTAACGCCCTCGTCGTCGGCATCCCATACCGCATTGGCCGGGAGATTGCCAGGGAGCACAGCCGGTTGTAGCTCCACTCCGTTGTGCCCTTGTCTTACGATTGGCAAGCACTTCAACCGACCGAAAAAGGAGCTACTCATGGGTTTTCTCGACAAGGCAAGGCAGGAGTCGTCCTTCTCCGAGGCGTCTGGCGGCAACTACCATTACGTCGTGCTGCAGGTCACGCTTAAGGAGAAGTTCCTGGGCACCGGTTCGGGCAACCTCACGGAGCTCGAGCAGGTCATCAACAGACAGGCAGAGAAGGGCTACCGCCTGCACACGATCACGACGGCGAACGGAGGAAGCAAGGGCCTCGGCGGCGGAGACCGCATCCAGGCGACCATGGTGTTCGAGAAGCTGGAATAGGGACGGACGTGGTCTCGGCGCCCACGAGTTTCTCGCACCTCGCTCGCAGGCTTCTTGCACTTTGCTCGGCCCCCTGGCCGCGGACTTACCTCGGTCCTGCGGACTTGGCCTCGGCGGGCTTGCGACGCAGCCTCCTTCGAGCTCGGAAGAACCTCCTGAGCTCGAAGGCGCACTCCCCTGCCAGCACGTGGGGCACCACCTCGAACTCGTGGTTGAGCCGGGGGTCGTGGCTCACGTCGTAGAGCGTGCCGAGGGCGCCTCCCTTTGGGTCGCTCGCACCGAAGACGCAGCGGTCCACGCGGGCGTTGACCATGAGGCCCGCACACATGAGACAGGGCTCCACCGTCACGTAGACGGTGCACCCCGTGAGGCGCCAGCGGCCGAGAGCCCTGCTCGCCCGCAGCATGGCGGAGAACTCCGCATGGGCGGAGGGGTCCAGGTCGCGCTCGCGCCGGTTGTGGCCACGGGCGATGACCTCGCCGTCGCAGACGACGACGGCCCCGATCGGGACCTCGCCCTCTGCTGCCGCGAGCCGGGCCTCCTCGAGCGCGAGGCGCATGAAGCGCTCGTCGACGGGGGCGACGGAAGCCGGTTGCCAGGGCGCGTCGCCGCGCGGGACGTCCCCTGCCTGGGCCGACCTTCCTCGCTGCTCTTCTCGCACCGACTTGCCCCCGTCCTTCTGCTCTGGCCAAACGCGCGTCGCATGCGCTAGGATACTAACCATATCCCATGGAGGGATGGCAGAGCGGTTGAATGCAGCGGTCTTGAAAACCGCCGGGTAGCCTAGCTGCCTCGAGAGTTCGAATCTCTCTCCCTCCGCCAGAATGCGCGCGCGTCGGGGCCTCGCCCGGACGCGCTTTTGTTGTCTCCAGAAATGTTGGGCCACCTTCCGTGGCGCGAGGCGCGCCTCCGCGGCGCCGGATTCGCGGGTCGACTAGCCCCGGGCCGGCCAGCCCCGTGCCGACTAGCCCCGGGCGGCCAGTGCCGGGCCGACTAGCCCCGGGCCGGCGATCCCGCGCCGACCGTGCCGGCCCGGCCAGCGCAGTTCCTCGAACGAGGCTGTGCATTTTACCGACTTGGGGACGTCTCGCACGACGCCGACGAGCCTGTGGAGCTCGCCGACTTTCA
>OMVS01000068.1 GCA_900314575.1 uncultured Olsenella sp.
GGCCGATCGCGCGCCAGCCGGCCTCGAGGTCGGGGCGACCGGTCGCGCCTTCGCCCCGCTCGTCCGCCGGTGCGCAGGCACGCGCCCCCGCCGGGTCCGCGGACGCGTCGCGAGGCAGGAGCAGGGGGGAGGCGAGGAGGAGCCGCCGGTCGCCCGGCGGGGTCGGCAGGGGTCCCGCCTCCGCGGCGGCGGTCTCTCCGGCGATGCGCCCGAAGGTCACCGCCGTCACGCTCGCGAGGCCCCCTATGCGGTCGGCGCCGTGGACCCCGCAGGCGGCCTCCCCGCAGGCGAGGAGGCCCGGGACCGCGGTGTGGCAGCCGACGTCGATCGCGACCCCGCCGTTGCAGGAGTGGGCGCACTCGCGCAGGGGCAGGGGCGCCCCCGCCGGCACGCCGCAGGAGTCCCGGAGCCAGGCGAGGTAGGAATCCACGAACTCGGGGCGCGCCCCCTGTCCGAGCAGCCCCTCGTCGAGCGTGGCCACGCAGGCGCGCCCGGGGTGCGCCTCGCGGAAGCGCGCGAGCGTCACCTCGACGAGGGAGCTGGGGAGCCGGGAGGTGAAGGGCCCGTGGCCCGCGTGCGCCTCGAGCGCCGATCGGGCCCGCCTGTCATCGACCCCCATCTCCGAGAAGACCGACCGGCCGGTCTCGGCGTCCGTGAGCCTCGTCCAGCGGAAGCCCTTCTCGTTGTGCACGACCAGCCTGCCGTTCGCGTCCGCCCCGAGCATGAGCTGAACGAACTCGAGGTTCGAGAGGCGCGCGCCCGCGTCGGCGGCCAGCGCGTGGCAGACGCCCCGGTCCTCGTCCGCACACAGGTGCGAGCCCCAGAGGCCGGCGTAGCCGCCGCATGCCACGACGGTCTGGCGCGCGAGGACGGCGACGGGGCGTCCGCGCCCGTCGATCGCGAGGCAGCCGGAGACGCGGCCGCCGGCGTCCGCGAGCAGGGAGAGCGCGTGCGCGCGGGGCAGGAGGGCGACGGGCGCGAGGGGCGCTGCCTGCCTGTGTGCCTCCCCCTCGAGCGCCTCGCGCAGCAGGGGCGCCCAGGTGCCGGGCAGAAACCCGTGCCAGCTGCGCGCCCTGGAGTCGAAGCAGGGGACGAACTCGCGCTGTCCGGGGTCGCGCGGCGTCTCGAGGCGCGCGCCGAGCGACTCGAGGAAGGCGACGCTGCCCTCGGCGCCCTCGCAGAGCGCCGCGGTGAGCCGCGGGTCGTTCATGCCGCGACCCACGCGGGACACCTCGCGCGCGAGGCTTGCCGGCCCTGGCCCGCCGGGCGTCACGAAGCCGAGGCCCCAGGTCCTTCCGGAGAAGCTCGACCCCGAGCAGGTCGGTCCCTCGGAGAGCAGGCAGACCGTCCGCCCCCTCCTCCGGGCGCAGATGGCGGCGGCCGAGCCCGCAAGCCCCGACCCCAGCACGAGTACGTCTACCTCGAGGGTTCCCATGTCTCCTCCTCGCTCGCGAGCCCGCCGCCCGTCCGGTCCGCCAGGTGGTGCGTGCGGCGCCGGCGGGTCACGCGGTGCGAGAAATGATAGCCGCCCTCGGCCGTGCGGGGGCGCTTGGGTTTGTGGTGCTCCCGTCGAGGCGTCGGATCGACGGCTTTCGATGGACTTCTCGCGCGGGGCGCCCACCGGCTCCGTCGCCGCCTGCGGCGAGGTGGCTGCAAGGTTGCCGCATGCGGCCGGAGGCGGTTTCCTTCCGGCCCGGTCGCGGCCCGTCCGGTCCGTCGCATGCTCGTCTGAGCGCCCCGGGGCGCGAGGAAAGGACGGACCATGAGAGGAGAGCTGATGCTGAAGGGCAGGGCATGGGAGACGCTGGCGGGTCTCCTGCACGGTGGCGGGGGCCATGAGGCTGCCGGCCGTGCAGGGGCGGCGCGGGCGGACGTCGGCCCGCGGCCGGACGGTCGTGGCGAGGACAGGGCGAGAAGGGCGCGGACGAGGGGGCTGCGCGCACCTGCGAGGGCGGCGGCCGGAGGCGGCCGGGGGTCTGCGCCGGGGCCCCTCCGCAGGGCGGTGGGCGCCCTGGCGGCGCTCGCGCTCCTGCTGGGGCAGCTGCTGGGCGCCCTCGCGCCCGTGGCCGCCGAGGCGCGGGAGGGCAGCATGACGGTCGTCTCCTCGGACGTGGACCCGAGGGGCTACTTCCGCATGAACACCGACGCGGGCACCGCGGCTTACTGCATATCGCCGGGGCTCAAGGACCCGATCGGGGTCACCTTCGACAGGTGGGACTACGTGGGCGAGGCCACCGGCACGCCCTGGGACGCGCACGCGATGGCCTACCTGCTGTGGCGGGCGGCGCCGGGTAACCCCCTGGGCTTCGCGAGCCCGGACGCGGCGACCGTCGCCTCCGCCTGGCTGCTGCTCGGCGCACAGATGGACTTCGACACGGGCGCGGTCCTGGTCAACGGCATGCAGAGCAACCTCTTCGAGGGGCCTGGCGGCCGCTGCGACAGGGCGGACTCCCAGAGGATCCAGGACCTCGTCGCCGAGGCCCGCGCGCACGCCGGCCAGGCGGGGCCGTGGGACCGCGCGAGCAGGATCTGGTACGCGCCGGGCGGCCTCGTGCAGAGCGTCGTCGAGGTGCTCCCGCGCGGCGAGATACGCCTGGGCAAGACATCGGCCAACCACGAGGTGGTGGACGGGAACGCCTGCTACTCGCTCGCGGGGGCGGTGTATGCGGTCTACTCCGACGAGGCGTGCACGGACGCGGTGGCGACCATCACGACGGACGAGCGGGGAGAGGGGTCGGTCGGGGGCCTCGCCCTGGGGACGTACTGGCTGAGGGAGACCAAGGCCCCCGCGGGCTTCGCCCGAAGCGACGAGGCCATCCGCGTCGAGGTCGGATCGCAGGCGGCGACGCGGGCGAGCGCCACCGACGTGCCGCAGCTGAGTCCGGTCGACGTCGTGCTCCAGAAGCTGGACCGCGAGACCGGGGGCGCCTCCCCGCTCGGCGCCGCCGCGCTCGAGGGGGCCCAGTTCGAGGTGCGCTTCTTCGCGGGCTACTACGACGAGGGCGACCTGCCGGACGAGGCGACGAGGACCTGGCGGGTCACGACCGGCGAGGACGGCCGCGCGAGGCTCGCCGACGCGCAGGGGGACCCGCTCTACCATGACAGCCGCGGGGAGGTCGGCATCCCCATGGGCACCGTCGCGATACGCGAGGTCAAGGCCCCCGCGGGCTACCTCGCCGACGGGGAGGAGCGCGTCGTGCGCGTGACGCCCGAGGGCGACGCGGAGACGGTCTCCACGTACGCGGCGCCGACCTTCCCGGAGCAGGTGATGCGCGGCGACCTCAGTTTCGTGAAGATCGCGGGGGAGGGGAAGGCGCGCCTCGCGGGAATCCCCTTCCTCCTGACCGCGCGGTCGACGGGAGAGGCCCACGTGGTGGTGAGCGACGCCAACGGCAGGGTCGACACCTCGTCCGCCAACGTGCCGCACACCTCCGCGACGAACGCCAACGACCAGGCGTACGACGGCGCGACCGTGGAGGAGCCGAGGCTCGACGCGCACGCGGGGACGTGGTTCTCCGGTGCGGCGGAGGGCGGTCCGGCCGCCGATGACACCCTCGGCGCACTCCCGTTCGACACCTATCGGGTCGAGGAGCTCCCCTGCGCCGCCAACGCGGGCCTGAGCCTCGTGAGCTTCGAGGTGACCGTCGACAGGGACGCGACCGTCGTTGAGGGGGGAACCGTCGAGGACGAGGCGGGCCCGCGCATAGGCACGAGCCTCACCGACGAGGGCGGCGAGCACCTGGTCGCGGCCGGCTCCATGGTCGCCCTGGTCGACGAGGTCTCCTACGAGAACCTCGTGCCGGGCAGGACGTACCACCTGGTCGGCACCCTCATGGACAGGCAGACCGCCTCGGCGCTGCTCGACGCCGACGGCCGCCCGGTCACCTCCGAGGCGACCTTCACGCCCAGGCTCTCGTCGGGCGAGCAGAACGTGCGCTTCGCGTTCGACTCCTCGGCGCTCGGCGGGCACGCGCTCGTCTGCTTCGAGCGGTTGCTGGACGGCGAGTCGCTGGTCGCGAGTCACGAGGACCTGGACGACGAGGGGCAGACCGTGTACGTGCCGAGCATCGCCACGAAGGCCACCGACGCCCAGGGTGAGCGGCAGGACCTGCTCGCCGACGGCGAGGCCACGATCGTCGATACCGTCAGCTACGAGAACCTCGTGCCGGGCAAAGCCTACACGCTCACCGGCACGCTCATGGACAAGGCGACGGGCGAGCCGGTCGCCGGCGCCGACGGAGGGCCGCTCCGGGCCAGCGCCGACCTCGCGCCGGACTTCCCCTCGGGGACCGCGACCGTGACGTTTCGCGTCGACGGGTCCCTCGTGGCCGGCCGGACCGTCGTCGCCTTCGAGACGCTGAGCCGCGAGGGGCGCGAGTACGCCGTGCACGCGGACATCGACGACGAGGACCAGACGGTCTCCTTCCCGGCGATCGGGACCCGCGCGAGCGACGCCGCGGACGGCGACAAGGTCGTGGAGGCGGCGGGCGGCCAGCGCGTCGCGGATGAGGTCGCCTACCGCAACCTCACCACGGGGGAGACGTACCGCCTGGAGAGCAGGCTCGTCGACGCCGAGTCCGGCGAGGAGCTCTCCCGCGCCAGCCGCAAGCTCGTGGCGGAGCGGCCGGACGGCTCCTGCACCGTGGAGCTGGCCCTCGACGCGACGGGGCTCGGCGGCAGGCGACTCGTGTGCACGGAGGAGCTCTACCGCGCGGACAGGCTCGTGGCCAGGCACGCCGACCTCGGGGACGAGGGCCAGAGCGTGACCGTCGAGGGGCTCGAGCCCGTGCGGCCGGAGGGCCAGCCCCCGGCGCCGCGCATGGGGGGCGTCCTGCCCACGACCTCCGACGCGGCCGCGCCCGCCCTCGGCGCGGGCCTCGTGGCCCTGGGCATGCTCCTGCTCGTGGTCGCCTTCCGCCTCACCCGCGACGGGGCGTAGGAGAGGTGGGGGAGCCCTGCGCGACGGGGCTCCCCGCGCCCGCCTTGCGCCCGAGCAGGAACGCCCTCATGGCGGTCTCCGCGGCGACGGGGACGTTGCGGGCCACCCGTGCCACGCACTCCTCGAGCGTCGCAGGTGCGACGAGCGCGGGCACGACGAGGTCGATTCCCTGGGAGTACACGTCCCCGAGGTCCTCCGCGCGGCTCCCCACGACGGCGATGACGGGCACGCCCGCGCGGGCGCACCTGCGCGCGATGCCCACGGGCGCCTTGCCGCGCGCGCTCTGCGCGTCCATGCGACCCTCGCCCGTGATCGCGAGGTCGGCGTCGGCGAGCGCCTCGTCGAGTCCGGCGCCGTCCAGCACGAAGTCGATCCCGGAGGTGAGGCGCGCCCCGCAGAGCGCGGCGAGCGCGCAGCCGAGGCCGCCGGCGGCCCCGGCGCCCGGCAGGGAGGCGACGTCAGCACCGACGGCGCCTCCGAGGAGCCTCCCCAGCCTCCCCAGCCAGGCGTCGACCGCGGGGAGATCGGCCGCCGTGAGGCCCTTCTGCGGGCCGAAGGTGGCGGCGGCGCCTGCGGGGCCGGCGAGGGGGTTGGTGACGTCGGTCAGCCCGACGACCTCCGTCCCGGCGAGGCGGGCGTCGAGGCCGGAGAGGTCGACGCGCGCGAGGCGCTCGAGCCCGGCCGCGCCCGGGGCCACTTGCGCCCCCGCGTCGTCGAGGAGCCTCGCGCCGAGGGCGCTCGCGAACCCCGCCCCACCGTCGGTCGTGGCGCTGCCGCCCAGGCCGACGTAGACGCGCCGCGCTCCGTGGTCGATCGCGTCGAGGACGAGCTCGCCCACGCCCCTGGTGCTCGCGGCGAGGGCGCTCTCGCGGGATCGGTCGGAGAGCGTGATGCCGGCGGCCGAGGCCATCTCGACGACGGCGGAGCGCCCGCCGTCGAAGAGGCCCAAAGCCGCGTCGACGCTGCCACCCAGGGGGCCCGGCACGACCACGTGGCGGATCGTGCCGCCGCGTGCGGATACGACGGCCTCGACGGTGCCCTCACCGCCATCGGCGACGAGGACCTTCCGGACGCGGACGTCGGGGCAGGCACGACGCAGCCCCTGCTCGATGAGGTCGTTGACGCGCGCGCTCGAGGCGGAGCCCTTGAAGGAGTCCGAGGCGACGAGGACGCGAGGGGGTTTGGAGGAGTCCATGGCCTACCTTTCGGTTACGCTTGCAACGTGGGTACCTAGACAAAGATAGCGCCGGGGCGGCCGCAAGGCCGTGGCCGGGCGGACGGGGGCGGCTCGGGTGCCGCCGCAGGCGAGGGAGGCCGCATGACGACGACGCGAAAGGTCGACTACACCGAGTACGCCACCCGGATAGTCCGGGCGATACCGGAGGGAGTGCTCCTCACGACGAGGGCGCAAGACAGGCTCGACACCATGACCATCGGCTGGGGCGCGCTCGGCACCAACTGGTCCGTCCCGGTCTTCGAGGCCTTTGTCCGCACGGGGCGCCACACCGCCAGGATGCTCGAGGAGAACCCCGAGTTCACCGTGAACGTCCCTCTCGACGAGGGCAAGGAGGCGAGGAGGAGGACGCGCAAGGCCGTCGGCATCTGCGGCACGCACCATGGGGACGAATGCGACAAGTTCGAGATGGCCGCACTGACGCCGGTGCCGTCCTGCGAGGTGAGCGTCCCCGGGATTCTGGAGCTGCCGCTCACGCTGGAGTGTAGGGTCATATGCAAGCAGGCCCTGGACGTCTCGCTGCTCCCCGAGGAGCTGCGCGCCCGGTTCTACCCCGCAGACGTGGACGGCTCGGCGTGCGGCTCCAACCGCGACCCGCACCTCATGGTCTTCGGGCGCATCGTGGGTGCCTACGTCGCCGAGGCGTAGGTGGGCGCGGTGAAGCGCAGGTTCAAGCCCTACCTCGCCGGAAGGGAGCTTCCCGCCGGCGTGCCCGAGGCCGACTTCGAGGTGGCCGAGCTCGTCGCCGACACCAAGGTGGGGGAGAGGGGCGTCTACCTCCGGGCGGGCTTCGACTTCCTCCCGCATCCCTACCTCCGCCTCGAGGACGTGGCGACGGCGGAGGCGGGGACCTTCGTCGTGCGGGGCTGCGGCTGAGGGGGCCCTACCGTGCGACCGTGCGTCGTGGTGGGGTTCTCGACGGGTGACGGCCCGGCCGACCTGGAGGTCGACTCTGCGCGGGAAGCGGGGCGGCTGGCGGAGGCGATTCTCCGGGCGCTCGGGCGCGCCGGCTGATGGCGAGGAGGGACGAGGTGAGGGTATGCGGGTTGCGCTCATAACGGGCGCCTCGAGCGGTCTGGGGCGCGAGTACGCGAGGCGGGCGGTAGCGAGCGGCGCCTACGACGAGGTCTGGGTGGTGGCCCGGCGGGAGCGGAGGCTGCGCGAGCTCGCGGACGAGCTCGGGCCCTCGGTCGTTCCGGTGCCGCTCGACCTCACGGATAGGGCGTCCGTGGACGGGCTGGCGGGCCTCCTGCGCTCCCGCGAGGCTGAGGGGCCCTTCGAGGTGGGCCTGCTCGTCAACGCCGCGGGGCTGGGCAAGTTCGGGACCTACGCCGACCTCAGCCTCGACGAGGTCGACGCCATGGTCGACCTCAACTGCCGCGCCCTCGTGGAGCTGACGCAGGTCGTCCTGCCCCACATGCGCAGGGGCGGGCGCATCATACAGGTGGCCTCGAGCGCCAGCTTCCAGCCGCTGCCGGGGCTCAACGTCTACGCCGCGAGCAAGGCCTTCGTGAGGAGCTACACCCGTGCCCTGCGCTTCGAGCTGCGTGGCAGGGGCATCTACGTGACGGCGGTCTGCCCCCTCTGGGTCGCGACGGAGTTCATAGACGTCGCGCGGGACACGAGCAACGGGCAGACCGTGCGACACCCGTTCCCCGTGCTGAGCGCACGCCACGTCGTGCGCTGGTCGCTGCTCGTCAACGGGGTCAACTACCCGATAGCGACCTGCTGCGTCACCGGCCTTCTCATGCGCGTTTTCTGCAAGCTGCTGCCCGCTCCGGTCGTCATGTGGGCCTGGGAGGGGCTGAGGAGGTTATAGAGCATGGAGCGCCGCCCCGTGCCCCTGCGGCGCGGGGCGGCGTCAGGAGGCTGAGCCGCCGCGGAGCGGTGGGACTTCTCCGCTAGAAGCAGGAGAGGTAGATGGCCCGCGCGTCCTCCATGGTCAGCGGCCTGAACTCGCCGAAGGGCTCGCCCTTGTTCTCCCTGAGCGTCTCTACCCATCCGTCGACCTCGTCGGGCGAGAGGCCAAGGCCCTCGAAGTCGCGCGGCATGCCGATGCTCGCGAAGAAGTCCTGGAGGCTCCCGATCGCGGAGGTGACGACCCTCTCCGTCTCCTCCAGGGTGGTGTCCCGGGGCTCGATCCCGAAGACGTCCCGAGCGAAGGCGAGGAAGCGGTCGGGGTTGGCCCTCCAGACGTAGCGCATCCAGGCGGGCAGGATGACGGCGAGCCCGGCGCCGTGGGTCACCTCGGGCCGGTGGGCGGAGACCTCGTGCTCGAGGCCGTGGCTCTCCCAGCCCCCGGCGCGCTTCTCGATGGAGGCGCCCCTGCCGCAGCCGCAGAGGTCGTTGTGGGCGAGCGTGCCCGCCCACATGATGGTCGCGCGCGCGTCGTAGTCGTCGGGCGTGTAGCTGACGCGCACCGCCGCCTCAATGACCGAGCGGATGATGCCGCAGCAGATGCTGTCCGTGACCGGGACGGGGCCGGCGGCGCTGAAGTAGCGCTCGCAGACGTGGCAGATCATGTCGGTGACGCCGGCGGCCGTCTGGTAGGCGGGCAGCGTGAAGGTCACCGTCGGGTCCATGATGGCGACCTTGGGCCTGAACGCGTCGCCGTTGGTGCCCTTCTTGAGGCAGAGCTCGTCGTTGCTGATGACGCAGGAACTCGACGCCTCCGAGCCGGCCGCCGGGATCGTGAGGACGCAGGCGACGGGCAGGCACTTGGTGACCTTTGCCTTCCCGGAGAAGAAGTCCCACACGTCGCAGGGCGCGGGCGCCCCGAAGGCGATCGCCTTGGCGCTGTCGATGACCGAGCCGCCGCCCACGCCGAGCACGAGGTCGACGGAGTTGGCGCGCGCGACCTCGATGCCCTGGCGGACGAGGCCCACCTCGGGGTTGGGGCGCACCCCGCCGAGCTCGACGTAGGCGACGCCCGCCTTCGCCAGGGAGTCCTCGACCCTGCTGAGCAGCCCGGTGCGCCTGGCGGAGCCGCCGCCGTAGACGAGCAGCACGCGCTTGGAGCCGAGGGCGGCGACCTCCTCGCCGGTGCGCTCGATGGCGCTCTTGCCGAAGACGAAGCGGGTGGGTGACTGGAAGACGAAGTCGTTCATGGGGGTTCCTTTCGGATGACGTGCCCCGGGCGCCGCTCGGCCCGTCCGGCCTTCCCGCGCCCGTGTACTCGCGGCTCTAGGGTAGCAAGCCGCCGCCCGGCGGTGGCGCGCGGCGCGAATAAACAGAAGTCCTATACCCAGCATCGGACCCCAGGGCCGGACGACACGCGGCTCTGCGGCGACCCGGTCCGGGCAGCCCTATACCTGCGTTTCGTTGGTGAGGGGAAGCTGGGCGTCGCAAGCGGGAGGCCTGTCGTTCGCGCGGGGACGTGGGTCCGCTTGGCGACGAAAACGGCCGTTTGTACCCAGGACACAGTTCGGTTACATGTCGTGGCAAACGACCATGGCATATTGTGCCCCGATAACACAAACACTGATTGCTCAAAATCCGCCCGCAACGAAACACACCGAACACCGTCACCTTGCGTCGCCGTCGGCCTCCGGGTCGTGGTGCCAGGCTGCACCCGGCCGCCTCGAAGCCAGGGTGCGGCCGGGGACGGAGGCTTGTGGGCGGGGAGGGACGATCCAAACGAGGAGGGTCAATGGGATGCTTGGGGGGCATCACGAGCCCGTTCTGGAGCCTTAGGGAGCGACGCGGCGTCGACCTGCCGCACAACAAGGTGACGGCGGAGATGCCGACGCGGACCATGCCGGTCCCGAGCAAGGTGATCCTGCCGATGCAGCAGCATGTGGGCGCCCGGTGCACCCCGCTGGTCAAGCGCAAGGACCATGTGAACGTGGGCATGCTGGTGGGTCACGCCGAGGCGCGCACGACGGCCGACATCTACTCCTCCGTCTCCGGCACCGTGACGGAGGTGCGCAACATCTACTACGCCAACGGCAAGTCGGACGTTGCCATCGTGATCGAGCCGGACGGCGAGCAGACCGTGGACGAGTCCGTCTGGCCCCCCGAGGTGCCCGACTACCGGATGCTGGTCCACGCCGTGAAGTACAGCGGCATCGTCGGCCTGGGAGGCGCGGGCTTCCCGACCGAGCTCAAGCTCGACGTCGACGTCGACTCGATCGACACCTGGCTGGTCAACGGGGCGGAGTGCGAGCCCTACCTGTCGAGCGACTACCGGGAGATGATCGAGCATCCCGACACGATCAGGAGGGGGCTCGAGACCTGCCTCGACCTCTCGGGCGTGCCGCACGCCATCGTGTGCATCGAGGACAACAAGCCC
>OMVS01000071.1 GCA_900314575.1 uncultured Olsenella sp.
CGGATGGGACGAGAGGGAGGTGCTCAAGAGACAGAGCTAGCTCCGGCGACTGGGACGGGACCCTGGCTGACGAAAGTGCGAAAGACTATTGACGGAACCGGCCGCCGGCGCAACTCCCGCATCTCAGACGTGCAGTTTTCCGAGTTGTGGACGACCTGGCCGTGGGGACGATGCCCAGGCGCCTCGCTCCAACGGCACCACGCACGTCTTTCCTGGGCAACCGAGGAGAATGGGGACTTGGCCATCCCCGCGGACGCACCCGCACCCTCCCCCAGGCAAGCCGGCGGAGGTCGGGACCCGTCCATAACTCTCGATAATGCACGGGTCGCTCGAGGATCCTGCGGGAGACACGGTCCGCATGCGACCGCGCGCCTTCCCCGGAGCGCCCGCGGGGTACCGAACTCGTACCTATCTCCCAATTCTGCAGCAGGCGCCTCAGGGTATTGCAGCCGCAGCCCCGCGCCGCCCTACTCCCCCACGGCGAGCGAGGCCACCATGTGGTCCACGATGCGTGCGCACAGGTCAGCGGCACGGCGCTCGAAGGCCGGGTAGTCCATGGCGTCCGACCCGTCGGCCTTGTCGGAGATGGCGCGCACGATCACGAACGGCACGTCGTTGAGCCAGCAGGCCTGGGCGATGCTGGCCCCCTCCATCTCGCAGCAGTCTGCCGAGAAGGTCGCGCGGATCCGCGCCTTCACCGCGTCATCCCGCACGAACTGGTCGCCCGACGCCACGCGCCCCTCGAGCACCCCCGCCTCGGGGGCTACCGCACGGACCGCTTCGACGGCCGCGCGGCGCAGCCCGGGGTCGGCCGGGAAGGCGACCCGCCCCAGCCCCGGGACCTCGCCGGGCTCGTACCCGAAGTTCGTGGCGTCCACGTCGTGGTGGACGGCGTCGGTAGAGACGAGGACGTCGCAGATGTCGAGCCCGTTGTTGAGGCTGCCCGCCACGCCCGTGTTGATCACGTGCGTCACGCCGAAGCGGCCGATAAGGACCTCTGCGCACACGGCCGCGTCGACCTTGCCCACGCCGGAGCGCACGACGACCACGTCCACGCCGCCCAGCCGGCCCTCGAAGAACTCCATGCCAGCCGTGCTCACTGGCTCGCCCGCCGTCGCGCCGAGCTCGGCAATAAGATGCCTGACCTCGACTTCCATCGCGCCGATGATCCCGACCTTCATGCCATACGTCCCTTCTCGCCGCCTCGCGGCGCGCTTACGCCTCCGGGTAGTTGAGGTGTGCCTCGTCGATCCCGTAGAGGGTCCCCTCCAGGAAGCGACGCGCCCACCACTGCGCCATGGGGAGGCTCGCGTCGTGCCAGTTGCCACAGTCGCGCGGGGCGGCGCCGGGGATCTCGCCCTCGAAGTCGCGCACGAACTCGAACATCCTCGTGACGGGTCCAACCGCGTCCGCGCTTGTCAGGTCGCCGAAGAGTACCAGGTAGAAGCCCGTGCGGCAGCCCATCGGCCCAAAGTAGATGGTGCGCGGCGCCAGCTCGGGGTCATTGCGAAGGAAGGTGGCGCCCAGGTGCTCGACCGCGTGGACCGCGTCGGTGTCCATGACCGGCTCGCGGTTGGGCGCCGTCAGGCGCACGTCGAAGGTCGAGACCACGCAGCCGCTCTCGGGGTCGCGATCCTTCCTCGAGAGGTAGACGCCGGGCTCGAGCAGCAGATGGTTGACGGTGAAGCTTGCGATCTTCTCCATGGTTCCTCGTTTCTAGTGGTCTGTGATGGTGCCGTTGCCGGGCCAGCGACGCCCCCGTTGCCGGGCCAGCGACACCCCCGTCGCCGCTGGCGGTGCCGTGTCAGCCGCGCACGCCCTCGGCGACGTCGCGGCGCGGCTCGGCCAGCGGGCGCACGGCGCAGGCGAGCCACTCCCTGCCGCCGAGCGCGCGTGCGGCCGCGTCCAGCGCGGACGAGAAGGTCACGTCGTCGCGGACGTTGAGCCACACCGTGCCGTGCGCGCCCCAGGCGTCGATGGAGGCGTAGCTCACCGACGGTTCCGTGCCGGGCCTCAGCAGCGGCGCCGTCGCCTCCCTGACGGCGGCGGACGCCTCGCGCGCGACCTCGGACAGGTCCCAGCCGGGCGCGACGTCGAACGCGAGGCCGCACGACCCGCGCTGTGCGTCGCTGAAGCGCTTGAACGACGTCTTGTTGAGCACCGAGTTGGGGATTATCTGCACGTTGCCGAAGCGGTCCTCCACCGTGGTGTGGCGCCAGTTGACGTCGCGCACCATGCCGCGGAAGCCGGAGACCTCGACGCAGTCGCCCGGCGCGACCACCCGCCCGACCATGAGCCCCAGCCCCGAGAAGATGTTGGAGACCGTGTCCTGCAGGCCGAAGGAGATGACCACGGAGGTGATCCCCAAGGCGGCGACCAGGCTCGTCGGGTCGATCCCGAAGACTGGCTTCAGGACCGTGACCAGCGCGAACACCCACACCATCCCGCGCAGGATGTTCACGAAGATCGAGGCCGAGGGCACGCTCGAGGCGTCGAGCAGCCGGCGGGAGACCCGCGCGACGAGGCGCTCCACCACGGCCGCGATCGCGACGACCACAGCGAGGTAGAGCACCCGGCCGAGAAGGTCGGTGCCGCTCATGCCCAGGACGGTGACCTCGGAGAGCTCTCCCAGCATGCCCACCTACCCCTCGACCTTCACGATCGGCGCGAACCCGCGCATGAGCTTCTTGCGCTTGCCCGTCCGGCTGAACTGCACCTCGATCACGTCGCCGGAGACGGACAGCACCACGCCCGGCCCGAAGGTCTTGTGCGAGACGTGGTCGCCCGCGCGCAGCGCCTCCTGCGGCTTGGGCGCCTCGCGCCGCGGCTGCGGCTGCTGGTGCTGCGAGGCGGGCGCGCCGCCCGTAGAGCGCGTGCGCGAGCCGAAGACGTGGCCGCCGTAGACCTCCGAGCCCCTGCCGGAGCCGAAGGTCCCCCTGCGGTCGCCGCGCTTCTCCCAGCCCACGCCCGAGAAGCCCGAGGAGCCCACGCCGATGGCCTCGACGTCCTGCTCGGGGATCTCGTTCACGAAGCGGCTGCGCGGGTAGGCCTGCACCGAGCCGTACATGCGGCGCGTGGCCGCGTACGTGAGGTAGAGGCGCTCCTCGGCGCGGGTGATGGCGACATAGGCCAGGCGCCGCTCCTCCTCGATGCGCCCGGGCTCCGTCTCGCCGGCCGCGTGCGGGAAGATGCCCTCCTCCATGCCGGCCACGAACACCACGGGGAACTCCAGGCCCTTGGCGGCGTGGATGGTCATCATCGTGATCGCGTGGCTGTCGCCGCCCATCGTGTCGAGGTCCGAGCGCAGGGCCAGCCACTCCATGAAGGCGGGCAGCTTCTCGGCGGCGACGGGCGGCCTCAGGCTCGCCGCGGGGTCTACAGCCAGGGCGGCGCCGGCGGCGGAGAAGCCCGAGGCGTCCGCGCCTGCGCCCGCAGCGCCGACGGCAGCGGCGCCCGGCGCCGCGTCGAGCGCCCCGGCCTCGCGCAGCTGGCGCAGGCTCTCGAGCGTCTCCTGCACGTCGTCGTGGGACTCGTCGAAGTCCGCCGCGACGCCGTAGAACTCCTGGATGTTCTCGATGCGGCCGTCCGCCTCGTCGGTGTGCTCCGCCTCGAGCGCGCGGACGAGGCCGGCCTCCTCGACGATGGTGCGCACCACGTCGGCCAGCTCCCCGTCCACGTGGCGCGCGCGCTCGATCGCGTTGGTCCACTGCGCCACGGCACCCCTGACCTTGGCGCTGAGCAGCCCGGACTCCATGGTGCAGGCCTCGGCGGCCGAGAAGAACGAGAGGTTGTGGCTCGCCGCGTACGCCGCGATCTTGTTGACGCTCGTCGTGCCCACGCCGCGCCTCGGCGTGTTGATCACGCGCTGCGCCGAGACGTCGTCGTCGGGGTTGACGACGAGCTTGAGGTAGGCCATCACGTCGCGGATCTCCGCGCGGTCGTAGAAGCGCGTGCCGCCCACGAGCTTGTAGGGCACGCCGGCGCGCAGGAACATGTCCTCGAGGATGCGCGACTGCGCGTTGGTGCGGTAGAAGACCGCCATGTCGTCGTAGCTCCTGCCGCGGTCGTGGAGCTTCTCGATCTCCGCGCCGATCCAGCGGCCCTCGTCGCGCTCGTCGGACGCCTGGAAGACGCGGACCTTGTCGCCCTCCCCGCGTGAGGTGTACAGGCGCTTGGGGGTGCGACGCGAGTTGTGCGCCACCACGGCGTTGGCCGCGTTCAGGATGTGGCCGTACGAGCGGTAGTTCTCCTCCAGCTTGACCACGTGCGCCTGGGGGTAGTCCTTCTGGAAGGAGAGGATGTTCTTGATGTCCGCGCCGCGCCAGGAGTAGATCGACTGGTCATCGTCGCCCACGACCATGAGGTTCTGGTACTTGCGCGCAAGCAGGTTGGTGATCGCGTACTGCACGCCGTTGGTGTCCTGGTACTCGTCCACGCTGATCTGCAGGAACCTGTCCTGGTAGGACTCCAGCACGTCCGGGCACTTGGACAAGAGCTCGAAGGCCTTGACGAGAAGGTCGTCGAAGTCCATGGCGTTGGCGCGCTCGAGGCGGCGCGAGAGCTCGTGGTAGACGCGGGCGGAGACGGTGTCGAGCGGGGCCTCGGCCGAACCCTCCATCTCGTCGGGGTAGACGAGCGCGTTCTTGGCCGCAGAGATCCTCGAGCGGACGGCGTTTATCGGGAACTTCTTCTGGTCTATGTCCAGGTCCTGCATGATCTGGCGGACCAGGCGCTTGGAGTCGTCGTCGTCGTAGATCGTGAAGTTGGGCTTGTAGCCGATGCGGTCCGCGTCCTCGCGCAGCATGCGCACGCACATGGCGTGGAAGGTGCAGATCCACATGCCACGCGTGTTGGGGACGAGGGCGCCGAGCCTCTCGCGCATCTCCGCGGCGGCCTTGTTGGTGAAGGTGATCGCGAGGACCTGCCAGGGGCGGACGCCCTCGTCCTGGATCATGTGGGCGATGCGGTAGGTCAGGACGCGCGTCTTGCCCGAGCCCGCGCCGGCGAGCACCAGCAGCGGCCCCCTCGTGCAGAGGACGGCCTCGCGCTGGGCGGGGTTGAGCCCGTCTATGTCCACGCTCGCGCCTGCCTGGCCTGCCGTCCGTGCGTCCTGCGTCATGGTCCCCCCGTTGCCTCGAGCGTCGAAGGGCCGGCGGCGGCGCGCAGCCAGCTGCCAGCCCGGGTTACAGAGTCTGAGTGTAGCCGCCGCGCGGGGCGCAGATGTCCTTCGAGGGGGTCTGCACACGGCCACCACGCGGCCGCGGGTGCCGGGCCGCGCGCGGGGCGCGGGAGCGCGGGGGCCTGGGTGGCTCGCGCGGGGCGCGCCTACACGAGCGGCTTCAGGAAGTCGCGCAGCTCGTGGTAGTAGGTTGCGGGGTCGACGAGCGCGGACTCGAGGTGCCCCGCGCCCCTGAACATCCTGAGGCGCCTGTTGTCGCCCGCCGCGGCGCCGCTCGCCGCGTCGTAGATCTTCTTGGCCATGTAGGGCGGCACGACGGCGTCGCGCTCGCCCTGGAAGAGCAGCAGGGGCACCTGCGCGTGCGCGGCGGCGTCGGCGGCGGAGGCCAGGGCCAGGTCGAAGCCGCCGGGCATGAGCAGGTAGACCGCACGGATCGCGTCCAGGGTCGGGTGGACCGGCGCGCCCTTGCTGCGAAGCAGGCGCGCCAGGCCGTTCCAGGCGTCGGAGTAGGCCGAGTCGCACACGCAGGCGACGACGCCGGACGGCAGGGTCTTCTCGCCCGCGGCGATGCAGGCCGCCGCCCCTCCTGCGCCCTGGCCGTGCAGCACGATCCGGGCGCCCTCGTCCTCGTTGCGCACGATCCAGCGGCACCACTCCACGAGGTCGGTGCGGTCGAGCCAGCCGAGGCCTGGCCTCCTGCCGCCGCTCGCGCCGTGGGCGCGCAGGTCGGGGACGAGGAGGTTGAAGCCGAGCGCGGCGTAGTGGCGCGCGTAGAGCATCACGTCGGTCCAGCCGCCGCCGTAGCCATGGACGAGCACCGCCCACCGGGAGCTGTCGAGGGCGCACTCGAAGACGTGGGCGGCCAGCTCGCAGCCGTCCTCCGCCGTGAGGGTGACCTCGCGCGGGGCGACGATCGCGTCGAGCCACTCCTCCGTCAGGCGCGCCTCCGCGACGCGGTTGGTCTCGATCAGCGAGAGGGTCTCGGCGTCGCCGCGGTGCGACCGCTCGGCGAAGGGCTGGTCGGCGACCGGGCGGCCGAGGGGCGCGCCGAGGCGGCGGACCCGCTGCGCCTGCTGGGCGAGGGCACCCTCGGGGTCGGCCCTGAGCGCGTGGCGCTCCGCGGGCGTGAGCTGGGGCGCCCGGTGCGGGCGGAGGAGGTAGCCCACGAGGACCGAGGCCGTCGCCACGGTCACGACGACCAGGGCGACCGCCACGACCAGGAAGAAGGCGCCGTCGGCGACGCTGCCCGAGGCGAGGCGGGCGATGCCCCACAGGAGGATGGCGAGCACGAGGGCGGCGAAGGCGAGCGCGTGGCGCAGCCGGGGGCGCTCGTCGTGCCTGCCGACGAGGTCGATGCCGGAGGGAAGCTTGAGGCGCCTCTCCGCGACGGTCCCGAGACCTTCTCCCCCTCCTGGCATGTTCCACCATCCCTTGCATACACGGAGCCCAAAGGCGCAGCTCACGAGGTTGCTCGAACCATCCTATAGTAGCGCCGCGGACGAATGCGGGCAAACGCGGGGGCGTCTATGCAAAAGCGCGGCAGGCGCCCCGCCCTAGGCCAGCAGGGCGAAGTAGGCGACGACCAGGGCGCCGAGCACGATGCGGTACCAGCCGAAGGACTCGAAGCTGTGCTTGCGCACGAAGCCCATCAGGAACCTGATGGCGGCGATCGAGACGAGGAAGGCCACAACGCAGCCCACGAGCAGGGTCATGCCCTCCGTCGCGGTGGGGACGCCGCCCGCGAGGAGGTACTTGACGAGCTTGAGCGCGCTCGCGCCGAACATCACGGGGATGGCCAGGTAGAAGGTGAACTCGGACGCCACGGTGCGCGAGCAGCCGAGCAGGAGGCCGCCGATGATGGTCGAGCCGGAGCGCGAGGTGCCGGGCACCAGCGAGAGGACCTGGAAGAGGCCGATCCCGAGCGCCCTGCCCCAGCCGAGCTCCGAGATGTCCTGGACGGGGGCCTCCTCGTCGGCGAGCACGGTGGCGGAGGCGCCCTCCGCGACCTCAGGCAGGGCGAAGTGGGCGCCGCCCGAGGAGGTCAGCGCGCGGGCCCTGCCGGCGCGGACGCGCTCGATCACGATGAAGGCGACGCCGTAGGCGACGAGGGCGGCAGCCACGACGAAGGGGCCCTCGAGGTGCTCGGTCATCCAGTCGTCCAGCGGCAGCCCCACCACGGCGGCCGGCACGCACGCCAGGACTATCTTGCCCCACAGCGTCCAGGTGCCGCGGCGCTCCTCGGGCGTCTTGGCGCGCGAGAAGGGATTGAGCTCGTGGAAGAACAGCACGAGGACCGCGAGGATGGCGCCGAGCTGGATCACGACGAGGAACATGTTCCAGAACTGCTCGGTGACGTCGAGCTTCACGAACTGCCCGAGAAGGAGCATGTGCCCCGTGGACGAGACCGGCAGCCACTCGGTTATGCCCTCCACCAGGCCGAACAAGGCCGCCTTCAAGAGTTCCACCAGATTCACGAGCCCCTCCTAGAACGTTGCAGGACGCGCCCCCGGCGCGCCGGCGCGGATGTGCCTGTACATAATCCACCCCTTGGGGCGCCCGGGCCCCATCAACATAAAATGGGGACAATGTCGGCGCGCGCCCGGCGGGACCCGGGGCGCGCGTCCTTCTCCCTGCCTTCGCCCGGGCGCCCCGCACGCCCGCCCACCGGCACCGCGCGCCCACGAGCGGGCGCGCGCGTACGGGCGCGGTTGCTAGACTCGAGGCGTACGGCAGGTCCGATCGAGAGGCAGGTAGCACATGGCGGACGAAACAAGGGCATGCCCCAGCCTGAGCGAGCTCGGCTACGACAAGGTCTTCGTCTCCCTCGACGGCTCCGAGCAGCAGGGCAAGGTGCTTGAGCGCGCCATCGTCACGGCGGCGAACAACGGCTCGGAGCTCTACATCGGGCACGTGATCGACTCGTCGGCCCTGGAGACCACGGGGTCGTTCCCCGCGGAGCTCGTCAAGGAGCAGGAGCAGAGCTTCCGCGCGAGCATCGCGGAGGAGGTCGAGCGGGCGCGGCAGATCCCCTCCATCAGGGGCGTCGAGGTCCTGGTGAAGTTCGGCCGCATCCGCGAGACCCTGAAGGACGAGATGATCGACGAGATCGAGCCCGACCTCATCATCTGCGGCGCGCGCGGGCTCTCCTCGATCAAGTACGCGCTGCTCGGCTCCATCTCCACCTTCCTCGTCCGCAGCGCCCGCTGCGACACGCTCGTCATCAAGTAGCCCCGGCCCGGCGGCGGACAACCGCGACGGCCCGGCGGCGGTCCCGGCCCGGCGGTCCCGACGTGGTGTTTTTCTGGCTGTCCACTACATATTGTATGATGGGGGGCGCTGCCGGCGTAGGCACCGGCGGCGCCCCCGCTTGCTCGCATGCCGCTCGCAGGGGTCAGGACGGACGAGACCCGGAGGTATGCCCATGAGAGACCGCAAGACCCAGGGGGAGGGCCGCCGCGCGCGCGGCGCGATCGGACGCGCCGCGACGATCGCATGCTCGACGCTCGCCCTCACCGGCTTCGCCCTCGCGCCGGCAGTCGCCCAGGCCGCGACGGCCGACGAGCTCGCGAGCGAGGCGGCGAGCCTCAACCAGCAGCTGCAGCAGGCCACGCAGGACTACGCGTCCGCGCAGGCCGAGGTGGAGGGCATCCAGTCCTCGATCGACCAGAACGAGGAGGACGTCGCCGCCCTCGAGGCGGAACTCCCCGAGAAGCGCGCCAGGGCCGCGGAGTCCATCCGCACGCTCTACAAGTTCCAGCAGGGCACCCCGGGGCTGATCGAGCTCATCCTCTCCTCCGAGGACTTCAACGACTTCATCTCCACCGTCACCTACATCGACGCCATCCACCAGCGCAGCACCGAGCAGGTGACCGAGCTGGCCACCCTCTCCGACGAGCTCGCGCAGAAGCGCGCCGAGCTCACGAGCCAGAGGGACGAGGCGCTCCAGCGGCAGCAGACGGCCGAGCAGGCCCTCTCCTCCGTGCGCACCGCCCAGGCCAGCGTCCAGGCGCAGGCCGACGAGCTCGCCCGCCAGGAGGAGACCGAGCGCCAGGCCGCCGTCGCCGAGGCGCAGCAGGCCGTGGACGCGGCGGCCGGCGCCGCAGAGGCGAGCCCGGACGGCACGTCCTCCTCCGACGCCGCCCCCTCCCAGGCGACCTTCACCACGAGCTCCGGCAACACCGCCGCCGTCGAGGTGCCCTCCGCCCCGAGCGCGGACAACGCGGCCGTCTCCGAGAACACCACCACCTCCGAGCAGGACGGCTGGGCCGCGCGCATCGACGCCTACCTGGCCGGCTCCCCGCTCGCGGGCCAGGGCGCGACCTTCGCGGCCGCGGCCGCCCGCTACGGCGTGGACCCGCGCATCTCGCCGGCCATCTCGGCGGTCGAGAGCTCCAAGGGCGCCGTCTGCTTCCGCCCGCACAACGCCTGGGGCTGGGGCTCGAGCAGCTGGTCGAGCTGGGAGGAGGCCATCTACGCCCACGTCTCCGGCTTCGCCTCCGGCTACGGCTCGACCATGTCCATGGCGGTCGCCCGCAAGTACTGCCCGCCCACCGCAGGCGAGTGGTACGCGAGCGTCCTCGCGGAGATGAGCCGGATCTAGGGACC
>OMVS01000074.1 GCA_900314575.1 uncultured Olsenella sp.
CTGGTGGAACTCCCAGAGGATCCCCTCGCGCTCTTCCTTGGTGTACATCCCGGACTCCCTCCCCGGACGTCAGGTCCGAGTTTTTGTCCGGGGTCCCTTTTGCGGCGCGAGAACTCAGCCGTGCGTAATGGCGGAAGGGCCGCGCGGGGGCCGAGAAGCGCGCGGGGGCCGAGAAGCGCGCGGGGGCCGAGGGCCGCGTTGTGCACTGCTCATGATGAGCTGCGCCCCCCCTTGACCTAAACCTCACTTCAAGTACGAGAATGCGTTCGAGGAGAGCGGCGCCAGGGAAGCGGCTCCAGGGAAACGTCGCCAGGGAAGCGGCGTCCCTAGGCCTCTTGCCCCGTATGGGCGACGGGCCAGCCCCCGCGCCGTCACCTGCACCAGGCCTGCGACCTCATGCCACGCATGACAGACGAAAGGAACGACCATGCTCGGAAACTTCACCTACGAGAACCCCTGCCGTGTACACTTCGGCCCCGACGCACTGGACGACCTTCCCGGCGAGCTCGCCAAGTTCGGGCCCAGGGTCCTTCTCACCTACGGTGGCGGGTCCATAAAGCGTAGCGGCCTGTACGACAAGGTGATCGCGGCGCTCGACGCCGCCGGCAAGTCCGTGGTCGAGGTGCCCGGCGTCATGTCCAACCCCACCGCCGACAAGCTGCGGGAGGGCGCCAAGGTCGCGCGCGAGAACGACGTCGACCTGATCCTGGCTGTGGGCGGCGGCTCCACGATCGACTACGCCAAGGGCGTCTCGGTCTCCGCCTGGACCGAGGGTGACCCGTGGGAGCGCCTGTACCTCAACATGGAGCAGCCCACCGGCAAGATCATCCCCGTGGGCGACGTGCTCACCATGAGCGGCACCGGCTCGGAGATGAACGCCGGCTCCGTTATCACCAACCACGAGGAGGGCCTCAAGATCGGCCACGTCTTCGGGCCCGAGGTGATGCCCAGGTTCGCCATCGTGAACCCCGAGCTGACCTTCACCGTGCCCGACTACCAGATGCGGGCGGGCATCTTCGACGCCTTCAACCACATCCAGGAGCAGTACTTCTCGGGCACCGACGACAACACGAGCGACTACATCGCCGAGGGCCTCATGAGGAGCCTCGTGCACGCGAGCCGCATCGCCGTGAAGGACCCCACCGACTACGAGGCGCGCTCCAACATCAGCTGGGCGTGCACCTGGGCGCTCAACACGCTCCTCGCGTGCGGCAAGTCCACGGACTGGGAGGTCCACATGCTGGGCCAGGCCATCGGCGCGGTGACTGACGCCACGCACGGCATGACGCTCTCGGCCGTGGCGCTGCCCTACTACCGCCTGGTCATGCCGTACGGCAGGGAGAAGTTCGCGCGCTTCGCGACCAACGTGTTCGACGTGCCGGCCGAGGGTCGCACGACCGAGCAGCTCGCCGAGGCGGGCCTCGAGGCCCTGAGCGCCTGGATGGACGAGATCGGCGTGGTGCGCCACGCGCGCGAGCTCGGCCTCACCGAGGAGCTCGTCCCCGCCGCCGTCAGGGCCACCATCATCCTGGACGGCGGCTACCACAAGCTCACGACCGACGAGGTCGAGCGGATCTTCCGCGAGAGCCTCTAGCCGGGCGACGACGGGGCCGGGTGCCTCGCGCGTCTCCGGGGCGATCGACCGCGGCCGCGCCTTCGCGGCCGCGTCTTGGTGTAAGGTCTGCTCATGGAGAAGAGGCTCACATACCAGGACTACGCCCGCTTCGCGCGCCTGAGCGCGGCGGAGCTCGCCCGCCAGTGCGAGGCCGAGGCGTTCCGCGCCACCGGGCCCGGCGGACAGGGCGTCAACACGACCGACTCGGCCGTGCGCATGCGCCACGTGCCGACCGGCATCGTCGTCGTGAGCCGGGAGTCTCGCAGCCAGCTGCAGAACCGCGAGCGCTGCCTGGAGAAGATCCGGGCGGAGCTGCAGCGGCGCTCCCGCCGGCCCAAGAAGCGTCGCGCGACAAAGCCGACCAGGGCCTCCGTGCGCAGGCGACTCGACGAGAAGGGCCGGCGCGGCGCGGTCAAGCGCCTGCGCCGCCGGCCCGGCATGGACGAGTAGGCGGGACCCCGCGTGGAGGGGCGGCACGCCCCGTGCGCAGGCGGCGGGGCGGCGCGGACCCCGCGCGCAGGCGGCGGGGCGGCGCGGACCCCTCTCCAAGTAGCTCAGATGCACAAATCGGCGAAAAAGTTGCATCGCCCCGGGCGCTCCGCTCGCCAGAACGGTCCCCGGAGCAGCCCCACCGGCGCGGGGGTGCAGTTTTCCGAGTTGTGGACGCCTCCCCCGGCGCCCCGGCGGCCGGTGGGGGGATGATAGCCGCGCGCGGCGGGGTGCCACCTCGAGGGATTACCTGTTGGCGGCCGAGGCCCGACGGGCGTGGGTCCCGCGGCACTGGCGGGACCCGTCCATAAGTCTGAGACTTGCACGTCTCAATGCAGGTGATTGCGGGGGTGGGTCTGGGCGCGGTGGCTGGCCAGGGGCGGAGTGGCCTTCGGCGCGTACCCTCTACTACCGCGCGCGGCGGTAGCGGGCGAGGACCTCGTCGAACTCCGCCTCGCCGCTCAGGTAGTCGGCGAAGGCGAGCAGGGGCTCTCGGCCGTGGAAGGTGGCGCAGTTCCCGCACAGGTCGCAGTCTCCGATGCACGGGAACCGCCCGCTCACGTAGTCCGTGCGCTCCTGTCTCGTCGAGTCCCCGACGCGTGGTACCCGCTGCATGTAATCGCCCCCGCATGACGTCTCGTCGACGCTTCGCCCGGCGCTCTCGCGCAGGCGTCCCGCCCGTGCCTTCGGCCATGGTAGCTGTCGTAGGCGCGGCGTGCCAGCCGCTGCGACCTGCCGTGGCGCTCGCTCGCCGCGGCGTCCGCCGATGTCACGCCTGCGGCTGTCGAAAGCCGTCCGCGCTTCGCGCTTGACTCGCACCGAGGCGGCCTGGGAACATAATCTCCTATCCTTGTCCGGCGCTCCTTGTGGCGGGGGCGCCGTCCCGCCCCGGCGCCGTCCCGGCGTGCCCGGGCCTGGACCTGGTTCCTGATGCCCATAGGGGGGTGCGTGCCGATGGCCAGCGTGCGCGACGCGATCGTGGAGACGGACGGCGAGGTCCGCGGGCTGGAGTTCGAGGGAGAGGACCTCGACGACGAGCAGCTCGGCCACGTCGAGTTCGAGGACTGCACGTTCCGGGGGTGCACCTTCGCCGGCGCCCGCCTCGAGCGCCCCTGCTTCGAGCGGTGCGCGCTGGAGGACTGCGACCTCGCCAACCTGGCGGGAAACACCGGCTTCTGGCGGGACACCACGGTGAGGGACTGCCGCCTCACCGGCGCCGACCTGCACAAGTCGGTGCTCACGCGCGTGCGCCTCTCGGGATGCAACCTCTCGTACCTGGGGCTCGCGGAGTCCAAGCTCGAGCGTGTCGAGCTCGCTGGCTGCGACCTGCACGAGGCCGCGCTCTCGCAGCTGCGCATCCGCCGTGGACTGGTGCTGGACGGGTGCGACCTCACGCGCGCCGAGCTCTTCCAGACGAGGCTCGCCGGCGTGGACCTCACGAGCTGCGAGATCGGCGGCATGCGGGTGAGCGACACCTTCCGCGAGCTGCGCGACGCCGTCGTGGGGATCGAGCAGCTCCCCGAGCTCGCGGGGCTTCTCGGCGTGAGGGTCAGGTAGGGGAGAAGGACGTCCGGCAGCTATCCGGCAGCTACTTGGTGTAGACGGTGAGGTGCACGTTGTCGTTCTCGAGCGCGACGCGGGCGACCACCGAGCAGATGCCGTCGAAGAGGTCTCGGCGCGCGGCGGGCACCCCCTTCCGCGCCCGCGTCACGTCGAAGCGCGTGCTCGTGTCCATGTCCTCGAGGCAGTCCTCGAGGGCTGCGAGGTTCTTGCCGAAGTAGGCCGGAAGCTTGAGCTTCCTCGCTATGAGGTCCCAGACCTCCTGGTCGGTTTCACTGCCCAGCTCGCGCAACTTGACCGTCGCCATCCTGCTCCCTTCGTCACGGGGCCGTCCGGGCCACCTGTGATACCGCCACGCGGGTCCGCCGCGGGACGACCTCTCAGTAGAGCTGCTCGAAGGTCCGGTAGTGGTCCGACGTGTAGTAAATCAGCCCGTCGTCCGAGTACACGATCCGCTCGGGCCCGCGCGTCCCTCCATGGTAGCCGACGTCGCACTCGCGCCAGGTCCTGCCCTTCGCCTCGGGGAGGGCGTGGTCGTCGTTGTGGAAGACGCCTCCGCCGATGCTCTTGCCCGGGCAGACCTCGTCCAGGTTGCCCTCGCTGGGGACCCAGCCCGCCGCCCGCGCGCGCGTCTTGCTGATGAAGTTGGGCGGAAGCTCCCCATATTCGTGCAGGTAGGCGGCGACCTCTTCCTTGCTGGTGTACGGCTCGCCCCTCGTGACGGCGACTGCCGCGCCGTGCGTCCCCGTGCCTTCGCCTTGGGTGGCCTGGCCGGAGTCTTGCCGTTCGCTCGCAGGGGAGTCCGCGCCCGCCGGGGAGCCCTGCGTCGTCCCTGGTCCCGCAGTGCCGCAGCCGCCGAGCGAGAGCGCCACGAGGGCGGTCGCGATGGCCACGAAGAGGGCCGCCGCGAGGCCCGCGCGTCCGCCGCGCACGGCACCCACACGCCTGGCGCGCGCCAGGCCCACGTGATGATCAGCGCGCACGAGGCCCCCGGCCCACCCCGACGCTCGACGCTCCCGTCCGGTCCCGTGCTCCCCGCTGCCCGCCCAACGCTTCGACATCACGCCCCCCTGCCCGTAGCTCGCACCATTCTACGGCCATGGTTCATCTTCTGGACGCCCCGACGCCTGTAGCGTGCGGCGGGCTTCGCCTATAGTCAAGGAGCAGGGGACCGCCCTGACGGCGGCGCGTCCCGCCCGGGACCCACGAAGGAGGACCATGGACTACCAGCTCATCGCGTTCGACATGGACGGCACGCTGCTCGACTCCGGCAAGGGCATCCTGCCCTCCACGCTGGACGCCATCCGCGAGGCGGCGGCGCGCGACAAGGTCGTCGCCATCGCCACCGGCAGGTCGCCCAGCCTCATCGCGAGCTACGCGGAGCGCCTGCCCGAGGTGCGCTACGCCATCTGCATCACCGGTGCGGGCGTCTACGACTTCCGGGAGCGTCGCTTCGTCACCGAGAAGTGCCTGCCCCAGGATCTTGTCCCCCAGATCCTGGACGCGTGGGAGGGGGAGGACGCCATGAGCGAGGTCTTCTCCGGCACTGAGATCTTCCAGCCTGCCGGCTACCTCGACCGGCTCGGTGACTTCAACCTGGCAAACTTCAGGGAGACGTTCGAGCGGGCCGCGAACTTCGTGCCCGACGTCCGCGCGTGGGCGCTCGCCCACGCGGGCGAGATCGCGAAGTACAACCTGCACTGCCGGAGCACCGAGATGCGCGAGCGCATCCGCGACCGCGTCGTCGAGCGGGGGCTCGACGTGGAGTGGGCCTACACGGAGTGGGCGTCGCTCGAGCTCACCGCCCGAGGGGTCAGCAAGGGGAGCGCGCTCGAGGGCCTCTGCCGCGCCCTCGGGATCCCCGTCGAGGCCAGCATCGCCGTCGGGGACTCGGGCAACGACCTGGACATGGTCAGGCGCGCGGGCCTCGGCGTCGCTATGGGCAACGCCTCGCCGGACGTGCTCGAGGCCGCCGACGTGGTGGTGGCAGACAACGACCATGGCGGGTGCGCGGAGGCCGTCCGCGACTACCTGCTGGCGTAGCGCCCCGCTCGGCTGCCTCTACTCGGAGGCGTCGAGCCACTTCTTGCGCGAGAAGAAGTTCCAGAGGGCGACGATGGCGGTGGCAAAGAACTTCACGACGACGTACCACTCGTCGCCGAGCGCCTCGGTGCCGCCCCACATGACGACCTCGTTGATGCCGAAGCCGATGGTCGACAGGACGATGAAGATCACGAACTCGCGCGAGCGCGAGAGGTCGTCGCGGTGCCGGAAGACGTAGCGCATCGAAGCCCAGTAGTTGAACATCAGCGAGACCACGTACGAGACGGCCGCGGCCGCGACGGGGTCGACGCCGAAGACCTCGTGCAGCAGGATCATCACGCCGAAGTCGATGATCGCGGCGAGCACGCCGACGACGCCGAACTTCAGGAACTGGGCGATGAGGCTCTTGATTGACATGTCGTCCTCCGTGACGGACGGGTTCGCTCCGGACCCTGCGGTCGCGGCCCGTGACAGTACACGAGGATACCTGCCGGGTCGCTCCGTCGGGGCGGAGAAGGACCCGCTCTAGCGACAAAACACGAATCGCCCGGAAGGCGAGCCCCGCGCGGGGCCCGCACGCCGCTTGTGACGGCGCGTCCTTGCTGCGGTCCCGCACGCCGCTTGCGACGGCGGGTCCTTCTCGCAGGCCTGCGCTACCTGCGCCGGTCCCGCCGCCTGTCCTCGAGCTCGCACGTGGCTCGCCGCAGCCTTGCCGCGCTCTCCTCGCGCGCCCTCGAGCCGAAGCTGCGGATGCTCCGCAGCGCGCGCCTCTCGACGAGCGTCATGCCCTCGGCGCCCCGGCGGGCGGCCTCCTCGAGGTCGTCCCCGAGCGGCCTGCGTCCGGACGCGATGTCGTCCACGGCGGTCTCCATCACCGCGTCGAAGTCGTCGCGGCCTCGCTCTATGCGCTTGGTGAGGTCGGTCAGCGTCGACAGCGTGAGGGCGAGGTCGGCGGACATGAGCGAGACGGTGATGAGCGCGAGCAACTCCCACGCGACGAGCGGCAGGCTCGGCGTGGCGGCGGCGATGGCGGGGCAGGCGAAGTAGTAGAGCAGGGTGCCCACGGCCCCGAAGCCCAGCGCGAAGGGCAGGCAGACGCGCCCGTTGAGGTTGAGCGGGATGTTGCTGTAGTCCCACCAGCGCGCGTGGAAGAACCGCTCCAGCACGTAGGAGGTCCCATACTCGAGGATGGCGCTGCCGGCCGCCCCGCCGAGGAAGACCTGCCACCATGCGACGTCGCCGCCACCGCGCGGCAGGGCCTGCGCGACGGCGACGACCGCGACGACGCCGAACCCGTAGATGGGGCAGACGGGCCCGAAGAGGAACCCGCGGTTGTCCCAGCGCCTGTTCTTGATCGCGCAGTAGGTGCACTCGTACACCCAGCCAAGCACGCTGAACAGGCCGAACCACGCTACGTAGCCGCAGATGTCCATGATGCCTCCCTCGCTTGCCGCTTGCCGCTTGCCGCTTGCCGCTACGGTCGCATGTCTGCGAACCCCAACTGCCGCTCGGCCTCGTAGAGGACGATGGCGACGGAGTTCGAGAGGTTGAGCGACGTGACCACGGACGTGCGCGGATCGACGTAGTTGCCGCAGACGTCGCGTTCGAGCTCGGGGTGCAGGCGGCCGAACGTCTCGTGCCAGGAGTCCGCGTTGCCCAGGGCGTCGTCGCCGCGCATGGGAATCCTCTCCGTGAGCTCCGCGTGCCCGTGCAGGAGCGTGCGAGAAAGACCTGCGCTCTCCTTGCCGAACACCAGAAAGCCGCCCTCGTGGTAGCGGCTGTCGCTGTAGGTGCGCCCGCCGGCCTTGGTGAGGAGGTGCACCCGCGGCTCCCACGCGGCGCGCTTGGCGGCACCGGACCCTGGCGCCGCGTCCGAGCCGCCCGCGGCAACCTGCTCCGTCGCCGCGCGATCCCGCGTCGCCCCGCCCGGTCTTGTCGGCGCAGGCCGTTCGGTCTCCGCGAGCTGCTCCCTGACGAGCGGGTTTCTCGCCACGAAGTCGTCCCAGTCCGCGTACGTCACGACGTCGAGGCTCTCCCAGTAGGCCAGCCCAGCCCGCCGGAGCTCGCGCTCGCCGAGCGAGAAGCCAAGGGGGCCGACGAGGTGCAGCCGCGCGCCGCACAGTACGCACGTACGCCCGACGTTGCCGGTGTTTGCGGGGATCTCTGGTTCCACGAGCACGACGTTGAGCATCGGCGCCCCTTCTTGTCGCGTATAAGGGTCAAGGCATCAGGTCGGGTCACCCCACTGTAGCGCGTGTGCGGTCGCGCATGGGGCCTCGGTAAAAGAGAGGGGCGGCGCCGAAGCGCCGCCCCGAGTCGATGGAGCTCATCGAGCTTGTCGGCAATATGCCGGCCTTGCCGTCCTTCTCGGCCTTGCGGTCCTTATCGCACATGACGGCCTTGCCGCCTCGTGTGTCCCGAAGCCCTGCCCGGCTACTCCACCGTGACCTTGGTGACGTTGGACTTGGCCTCGGCCAGCTTGGGCACGCCGACCGTCAGGACGCCGTCGGCCAGCTTGGCCGTCAGGCCCTCGTCCGCCGCGTCCTTGAGGTAGACGCCGCGCGTAGCCTTCCACTCGCTGGTCTCCTTCTGCAGCCAGTCCTTGCTCTTGTCCTCGTCGGACTCCTTCTTGTCGACCGAGATGGAGAGCCTGCCCTCGCTGAGCTCGACCTCGACCTCGTCCTTCTTGACGCCGGGGAGCTCTGCGGTCACCTCATACGAGTCGCCCTTGTCCTCGACGTTCATCTTGAAGGCGTCGGACGAGTCGAACGCTGCCAGTGGCGCGAAGAAGTCGTCGAGAGCACCGAACGGCCATGCCCTGCGAAGTGCCTGCTCGCGGTCACTAAAGGGAACCATGCCTGCCATCGTTACCACTCCTTCTATGTGGTGGACGCCCCTTCTTTGGGCTTCCTTGGGTTCGCTGTACTATGTGCCCGCTTTCGCGAACTTTATACGAACAATGGAAAGAAATCTCAGTGCAAGGCACTTAAGTATGTGACACATACCACGCCGCGCACGCCCGCGCACGAGCACGCCCGCACGTGCAAGCCCGCACGAGCACGCCCGCACGGGGACGCCCGCACGTGCACGCCGCTCGGTCCGGCACCCCCAAACGGGCGAGCCGCTGAGAGCCCCTCTAAGCCGTCCTTGTCCGCCCCATGACATCTAGGCCGTGCCGGCGCGACGCGCCTGCACGGCCCTTTCG
>OMVS01000076.1 GCA_900314575.1 uncultured Olsenella sp.
AACGCCGACCGGCGGTCGTGGGCGACGCGCCCGGCGGCAGGTGATCGGTGCGAACGATGCGTGACGGGGAGGCTTGCATGGATGCTTCGATCTCTCAGATGCGGCAGGGACACTGGCTACTGGCAGCGTGCTGCGCGCTGTACCTGGCCTGGTGGGCCATCTTCTTCTGGCCCAAGGTAAGCGGGGGAGAGGCGCAGGGGGCGATCCGCGGCGTCGGCGTCGTGGCGATTCTGGGCGCCGCCGCATGCGGGCTCCTCGGGGCGACAAGGACGTGCGCCGGCGCGGCTCAGCTGGTGCGCGGCGGCGCGGTGCCGGCGGTGGCCGTGGGGTCCGTGGTGCTCTACCTGGTGCTTCTCGCCGTCACCACGCGGGCGTTCGGGCGGCAGCCGACGACGGAGCTGGTCCTATTCGTGGCCTGGCTGGGGATGGAGCTGCTCTGCGCCTGGGCGCTGGGGAGCGCGGGTCGCGGCGGCGTGGCCGCGCTCGTGGCGGCGCTCGCAATCGCGGGCTTCGTCGTGAGCCTCGTCTGCTACGTGCTGTACTACCGGCTGGCACCGCTGCCGTCGTTCGTCGACGGCTGCCTGCCGCTCGCGCTCATCGGCGTCGTGAGCGTGGCGCTCGCGCTGGCGATGTAGGGCAGGTGCGGCCTTACCTCCGCAGGGGGGGTATGCGCTTTGGAGCCTGTGCGGCATCCCCTACGACGAGGGTGCCCTCGACGGCAGGAGCCTTCTAGCGGCGCTTGGGTCTTCTCCCGACGAGGCTTGGGTATACCATCGTGCTCGTCCGGTACCGGAAGACCAAGGAGGACCCGCTATGGAACCAGAAGCTGCGCCCGCCGCCGCGCCCGCCGCCACGCCCGTCGCCGCGCCCGCCGCACGACCCGAGGCCGCCACACCCCTCGACGCGCTCGTCGTCTACTGCCACCCGTGGGAGGGCAGCTACACCCACGCCGTGCTCGAGGCGGTGGAGCGCGGCCTCGGGCGCTCCGGCGCGAGCTTCGAGGTGATCGACCTCTACGGCGACGGCTTCAGCCCCGCGATGAGCGCGGCGGAGCTCGCGCACTACTCCACGGGCGAGGCGACGGACCCGCTCGTCCTTCGCTACCAGGGCCTGCTCGCGAGGTGCCGCCGTCTCGTGCTCGTGTTCCCGGTCTGGTGGAACGACGTGCCGGCGATGCTTCGGGGCTTCCTCGACCGCGTGATGCTGCCGGGGTTCTCGTGGGAGGCCACGGGCGCGGGGCTCGCCGGCAAGCTCCAGAACATCGGGCGCGTGGACGCGTACACGACCTCGTCCAACCCCACCGACTACATGCGGGAGCGGCTGGGGGACGGCATCCAGGGCACGCTTCTGGACGCGACCTTCTGGCAGCTGGGCTGCGGCGCGGGAACCCGGCATAACCTGGGCGGCATGGATGCCACCGACGAGGGCGAGAGGCGTCGCTGGCTCACCGAGGTGGAGAAGGAAGTGGCCGCTCAGGCGTGATTCGGGGCGGGTGCGCTGGCCGCGCGGCCCTTCTCGGCCGCTATGACGTCACGACTTACTGCCTCTTCAGGCGTAAGTCGCTGGATGGGGGCGTGCGGGCGTCGCTCGGCGAGGGATGGGTCGTCGTCGACGCCGCGGGGCTCTACGAATGAGGCGGCTCGGGGCCGCGTCTGCTTGCAGCGTCGCCCCGGCTAGGGCACGAGCCTCAGGTTGGCCGCACCGCCCCGCGGGGCGGCCGGGCCGTCCGAGCCGTCTGGACCGTCCGGGCCGTCTGGACCGTCCGGGTCGTCCAGCTCCTCGGCCTGGCGGCGATCCCACTCGTCGAACAGCGCGCCCGTGCGCCACTTACGGATGCGCGCGTTCACGGCGTCGAGGCTGAAGCGCTCGAAGAACTGCGAGTACCCCCAGGCGCACATTTCGTCGTGGTCGGGGTCCTTGGGGTCCGCAATCGCCTCGAGGAAGTGCTCGAACCCGCGGGTGCCCCCCACGTCCTCGGGGGGCGCGTCGCCCACGCCGGCGGTGCAGGCCGGCATGTCGCCCTTGTAGCAGGAGATCGTCTCGACCAGCTTGATCTTGTGCACCCACCAGTCGCCGTAGTCGTAGGTGTAGGTCGCCGTGCGCGTGCGCGGGAACACGTCCAGAAGGTTGACGCCGTTGGCGTCGACGACGCGCCGGGCGTCGTCGTAGCCGAGCATCGAGTCGACGCCGCCCGCGTCGGGGTCGACGAGCATGAGCTTCTCGCGCTTGCTCGTGAGCTGGAAGTCGAAGAGGTGGTAGTCCCACCACAGGAACGACGCCTGGATCACGTCGTGGAGGTCGGCGAAGGTCATGTCCTGGGGGACGACGACCTCGCGCCAGCACGTGCGGCCGTCGAGCTTTAGGTCGATCCTAAAGCGGAAGGCCGGTTCGTCGCTGCGCAGGCGCGAGGTCTCGAGGTTCTCGGCCACCTGGCGCTGAAAGTCGTTGATGAGGGAGCCGTAGACGTTCACGAGGGTGCGCGCCATGGACTCGCCGTCCTCGGTGAGGACGAGCGGGCTGGACTTCTTCTTCGAGGTGATGAGCCCGTCGCGCTCGAGCGAGGCGAGGACGTGGTCGTCGTAGGTTCGCCAGGCCTTGGCGACCGTCTTCTGCCCGGCCTTCTCGTCCCAGGACGTGAGGTAGATGAGCATGAGGGTGAAGTCGTGCATCAGGTCGACTTCGTCCATGGGACCTCCGATCTCTTGGCGAGAAGGGCGTGTTGCTCGGGCGTGTGCGCTTGGGCCATGGTACCGCGTCTTCGTATGAGCGGAGGCCTCACGTCCTTCTCGTCCACAGCTGGCCGCTGGGACGGGTCGCAGGCTGTGGGGGTTGCAGGCTAGCACGGCCCCCGGCGCCTCACGCGGCCAGCTACCGCTTGCCGAGTTACGCACGGCTGAAACCCGCCTTCGCAAAACCCCAGATAAATGCATAAATACATTTACTAAATATTCACCCGTGCGTAATTCGGGTCCCTTGCAGACCGGTGGGTTTCAACGGTCCGGTGTGGGTACGAGGGACCCCGGTGGCTGGGCTGCCTCGTCCGCACGATCTTGCGACGTCAGGCTGGCAACGGGGGCGGCGCGAGCCTTGCGTGCGGGAGAAGGGCGTGAGGCCCGCCAAGAGAAGGGCGGGAGGCCCGCCGAATGGCAGGTCTCCCGCCCCATGTGACTAACCTTGCGCCCGGACGGGCTCGCTCGAGGCGAGGTCCTTCTCCCCGGGCGTGGCCCAATCCCTAGGCCGCCTGCTGGCGAAGCATCCAGAGGGTCTTGGACAGGCTCGCGATGTAGTCGTCCATCTTCGCGCTCACGAGCGCGTTGGACTCGGCGTCGGCGTGCGCCTTGATCGAGCTGACCTGCTCCAGGATGCGGGAGAGGTCGGCGCGTACGTTGGCGAAGGCCTCCTTGCTGGTGAGCGCCTCGTCCGGCCGCTCCTCGATGTCGGATGCGGCGAGAACCTCGGAGAGTGAGGCGATGGGCTTGCCGCCCAGCTGCAGGATGAGCTCGGCCACATCGTCGATCGCGGGGAGCAGCTCGTCGTAGAGCTCCTCGAGCTGGGCGTGTGCCTGGAAGAAGTCGCTGCCGCTGACGAACCAGTGCTGGTTCTGGAGCTTGTGGTACTCGACGGTGAGGTTGGCAAGAAGGGCGTTGAGCTTGGTCTCCATGGTTAGTTCCTTTCTGTCTGGTCCTATCGGATGTTTCTTAATAGGACTGTTTCTTGTTAGAGGAACTATACCCAACGTGCGCGCTCTTGTAAACAGGAATCTTTCCTAATAAAGACTTCACATTTCCTACACAAATACGTGCGATGCGGCCGTCAGTGCGCTCAACCGGGCCGCGGGGCCTCGCGCGGGCTGTGGGCCTCGCGCGGGACGCGGGGCCCCGCATGGGCCGCGACTGCCTCGCGCGGGCTACGTCACCCTTACGCGCCCCTCGAACGCAGAGCATCAATAAAGCAATGAACGCGAGCAAATCGCTTTTATCGGACAATTCTCGAAGGTTTTGTCGTGTAAACGCGAATTGCGGGGGCAGCAAATCGCGTTAAGTGAGCAAAAAATCGAAAAAATGTTCGGAAAAAGCGATTTGCTCACGTAACGGGAGCATCGGAATCCAGGGACACGACACCAGGTCGCGCTCGAAGGCGACGCGACGCCAGGGAGAAGGACCGCGGGCCGGGTGTTCGCATCGCACTTCCGTCGTGGCCACGGGCGGGCGCCACCGCCAGGCGGCTGGATGCCGCGCTCACGGGCCGGGCGTCGCATGCCCCGCGCCCCGTGGCCTGTGGTAGACTTTCGCCCCATTTGATTTCCCTGGAGAGAGGGCCGCCGTGGGCGAGAAGGACCTCGCAGGAGAGAAGGACCTCGCAGGAGAGAAGGACGTCGTGGGCCTGAGGCCCGCGCCCGGTGAGGCAGCCTCCACCGCGCCCGGCGCGCCCGGCGAGGCAGCTTCCACCGCGCCCCCGGCGGGCGCCTGGAGGCGGCCGTACTACACCATCCTCGCGGGGCAGGCCGTGTCCCAGGTGGGGAGCTCCGCGGTGCAGTTCGCCCTGGTCTGGTACCTCGCGCAGGCGACCGGGTCGCCTGCCGCCATGGGCCTCGCGGGCCTTGCGGCCTTCCTGCCCGGCGCGCTTCTCTCGCCCGTGACGGGCATCGTCGCCGACCGCCGCAACCGAAAGCGCGTCTGCATCGCCTCGGACCTCGCGGCGGGCGCCATGGCTGCGGCCTTCGCGCTGGCCATGGGCTCGTGGGGCGTCACGGTCGCGACCGTGATCGTGCTCCTCGCCGCACGCTCCGCCGCCACCGCGTTCCAGTCGCCGGCGATGCAGGCCATGGTGCCGCAGGTCGTGCCGGCGGATTCGCTCGTGGAGGCGGGCGGCATGGCGCAGGCCGTCAGCAGCGCCTCCTACGTCCTGGGGCCGGTGGTGGGAGGCGCGCTCTTCGCTGCGCTCCCGCTGCCTGCGGTGCTCCTGACCGACCTCGCCGGCGCCCTCGTCGCGGCCGCCACGCTCGCCCGCGTCCCCGTGCCCGACCACCGCGCGCCCGGCCCGCGGCCCGAGCTGCACCCAATCCGCGAGCTGGTGGACGGCCTCTCCGTATTCTGGGAGGACCGCACCTTGATGCAGGTCATCGTGTCGCTCTTCGTGTTCATGGTGTTCTTCATGCCGCTGTCGTCCTTCTATCCACTGATGACCAGCGATTACTTCGGCCTCGGGGCCTTCGAGGGGAGCCTCGTGGAGATGAGCTGGGCGCTCGGGATGCTCCTCGCCGGCCTCGTGGTCGCCAAGGCGAGCTTCGGCGACGAGGTGCGCGCGTCGTTCTGGTCCACCGTCGCGCTGGGGGCGGTGTGTCTGGCCTCCGGCCTGCTGCCGAGGAGCTTCGGGGGCTGGGTCGCCTTCGTGGCGCTCTGCGGTGCGATGGGCGCGAGCGCCACCTGCTACGACGTGCCGATCGTCGCGTACATGCAGCGCAGCATCGCGCCGGAAAAGCTCGGCCGCGCCTTCTCCGCGTTCCAGATCGTGTCCATGCTCTCGACCCCCGTCGGCCTCGCCGTGGCGGCGCCCGTCGCGGAGGCCCTCGGCGTCAGCGCGTGGTTCTCCGTTGCCGGTGCGGCCATCCTCGTGCTGGGCCTGGCGATGCTCGTGCTCGAGGGCAGGTCGAGGCGAGGCCCCGGCAAGGCGGATCGCCCCGGGGCCGGCGCAGCCGATTAGACGGAGAAGGACGTGCGCCCCAGCGGCGCTGCCCCAGCCCGCCGCGCGGCCGAGAAGAAGGGCGACGCCCGTCAGCCGGACGCCGCCCCTCACACGTTCTTGTCCCGCGCCGCGCGCTGGCCGCCGCTGGCCGCGCCGCGCTGGGGCGCCCGGTCCTTCTCGCGCTAGACCGCGGTGTAGCCGCCGTCGACCGCGAGCATCTGGCCGGTGACGTAGCTGGACTCCTCGGCGCCCAGGAAGACGGCGGCGGAGCAGAGCTCGCCCTCGTGGCCGTAGCGCTGCATCGGGACGGTGGACTTGGCGAAGTTCTGGAAGTACTCGGTGTCCAGGGTCTCGGTGGTCAGCTCGGTGTAGAAGTAGCCCGGGCAGATGGCGTTGACGGTGATGCCGGTGGGGGCGAACTCGGCCGCCGCGCCGCGGGTGAAGTTCACGACCGCGCCCTTGGAGGCGTGGTAGGCGATGGTCGGGATGGCGGTGTTGCCGACCAGGCCGTAGATCGAGGCGATGTTGATGATGCGGCCGTAGCCCTGCTTGCCGGACTCGATGCCCTTCTGCATGTAGCCGCCGAACTTCTTGCACATGGTGAAGATGGAGGTGAGGTCCAGGTTCATCGTGAAGTCCCAGTCGCTGCGCTTGAAGTCGACCAGCTTGGTGCCAGTGCCCTTCTCGCCGCCCGCGGAGTTGACCAGGACCTCGACGTGGCCGAACTTCTCGTCGGCGGCAGCGAGGGCGGCGTCGATCGATGCGTCGTCGGTGACGTCGCAGGCGAGGGGCAGGACCTCCACGCCGTACTTCTCGCTCAGCTCCTTGGCGCTCGCCTCGAGGCGCTCGACGCGGCGGGCGAGAAGGACGAGGTTGGCGCCCTGCTCGGCGAAGCCCTCGGCCATCTGCTTGCCGAGGCCGGAGGAGGCTCCGGTGACTGCGACGACCTTGCCGGTGTAGTTGAACATGAGATACCCCCTAGTCGTGGTGTGATGTCAGCCGACGGGTGCCTTGCGGCCCGTCGCGCTCTCTCAAGGCAGCATCTTATGGTGGGTCTGGGTCGACGTATATAATCAATTGAGGCTTTTCTTCTAAGGTCAGTTCTCGGCCGGACGCGCTGCGGCCCGCACTCCCAACAGCCGCGACGACGCGCGCCGCGACGTGGGGCGCCCGCAGCGCGCCCGGTTTCGTGAGCGGTTCGGAGGCGCGGAATGCTTACCTATGAGATGGGGAACAGGGGCGGCGCCCCCAAGTACCTCTACCTGTACCAGTGCATCAGGGACGACATCCTGAGGGGCAAGATCCCCGCCGACCAGCGGCTCCCCTCCAAGCGCGCGCTCGCCGACCACCTCGGCGTCAGCGTCATCACGGTGGAGAACGCCTACCGCCTGCTGGTCGTCGAGGGCTACGTGCGCTCGCAGGAGAAGGTCGGCTTCTTCGTGGAGCGCATCGAGGGGCGCCGGCGCCCGCCCGGGCACCGGCCGACCACGAGCCTGCCCCTCATGGAGGAGGAGCACGCCTACTTCGCGGACTTCTCGTCCAACAAGGTGCAGATGAGCCTGTTCCCCGCGTCGACGGTGACCAAGCTCACCCGCGAGATGCTCGCCGTGCGCGACGAGAGTTTCTTCTCCACCGTGCCCTACAACGGCACGAGGACGCTCAGGCAGGCGATCGCCGACTACCTCAGGCGCTACCGCGGCATGGAAGTGGACCCCGACCAGGTCATCGTCGGCTGCGGCACCGAGTACCTCTACAGCCGGCTCATGCAGCTGTTCGAGCCAGGCACCGTGCTGGGGCTCGAGGACCCCGGCAACCACAAGTTCGCGGACATCGCGGCGCGCAACGGCCTGGCCAGCGAGTTTCTTCCGGTGGACGAGAAGGGCGTGCGCCTGGACGCGCTCTCCCGGAGCCGTGCCAGCCTGGTGCACCTCTCGCCCGCGAACTCGTTCCCGCTGGGCTCGGTCATGCCCATTGGCCGCAGGCTCGAGCTGCTCTCGTGGCTGTACGAGGACGCCGGCCGCTACCTGGTGGAGGACGACTTCGACAGCGAGGTCAACTCGTTCGGCAACACGACGACGCCGATCTTCCAGAGCGACTTCGGGGGGCGCACGGTCTACCTCAACTCGTTCTCGAAGACCCTCGTGCCGTCGCTGAGGATCTCCTACATGGTGCTGCCGACCGAGCTGGTGGCGCGCTACCGGCGGACCCAGACGTTCTTCTCGTGCACGGTCTCCGGCTCGGACCAGTACGTGCTTGCTCGGTTCCTGGCGGACGGCCACTTCGAGCGGCACCTGAGCCACCTCAACGCGTTCTTCCGCCGCGAGCGCGCGCAGGTGCTGTCGGAGATGTCGGGGCTGGGGCTCGACCGGATGGGCGAGGTCGTGGTCCCCGAGGCCGGCACGCACGTGATCTTGCGGCTCGGCGAGGGCGACGTGACGCGCGAGCAGATGAGGGTCAACGCGCGGTCGCTCGACATCCGGTTCGCGTTCGTGGGCGACTACGCGGCGCATCCCTGGGGCCGCATGGGCCGCGACCTCATCGTGAACTACGCGTCCGTGCCGCCCGAGCGCCTGCACGAGGGCCTGTCGCGGCTGATGCTCTGCCTGAGCAGGCAGAGCGTCGGCGTGCTGCCGTAGGCCGGCGAGGGAGTCCGGGCCGCGGGCGGGTCGGGCGCGGGTCGGGCCGCGAGGCGCGCACCCGGCACAAGACTGCGCGACCTGCGCGCGGATGGCCTGCGCGCGGATGGCCTGCGCGCGGATGGCCTGCGCGCAGCCGTGACGCGGGAGCTCAGCACAGGCGCGCGGCCCGCTGTGGGCCTCCCTGCGCCCCGGCCACCGGGCCTCCCCCTGCCCAACTCCCAGCATCAATGGTGAAACGAAGAGCCGCAAATCGCTTTTTCCCGACAAAATCCGCCGATTTTGTCCGCTAAACGCGATTTGAGGGAGGAGCAAATCGCGTTTTCTCGACAAAATCTCGAGGAATTGTCCGGAAAAAGCGATTTGCTCACGAAAGGGCCGTGCAGGCGCGTCGCGCCGGCACGGCCTAGATGTCATGGGGCGGACAAGGACGGCTTAGAGGGGCTCTCAGCG
>OMVS01000133.1 GCA_900314575.1 uncultured Olsenella sp.
CGTCGGGGCAGGCCGCGCAAGGCCGCGCAGAAGGACGAGGGCGAGCAGGCGGCGGGCGCCGCCAAGGGGGGCGCGGAGGTCGCATCGGCACCCGCGCCCGACCCGGAGCGCGCGTCCTCCTCTGATGGCGGCAGGGCGCAGGGGGGCCAGGAGACCGCCGAGTCGAGGGCCTCGGCGCCCGAGGGCGCCAAGGCGCCCGCCGAGTCCGCCGACGCGGCGCGCGGCGACGAGCAGGCCTTCGCCCACGACGACGATCAGGGCCGCAACAACCGGCACCGCCGCCACACGAGGGACCGCAACCGCAACCGCAACGTGCGCACCCAGCAGCCGCAGGGCGGCTCCCAGCAGGCACAGGGCGGCAACGGCCGCCGCCGCAACAGCCGCCGCCCCGCTCAGCCCGAGCGTGCCCCGGAGCCGACCCTCACCATGGAGGCCCTGGGGGAGATGAAGGTCGCGGAGCTGAGGAGCAAGGCGGCCGAGCTCAAGGTGGAGTACGTCGGCCTGCGCAAGGCCGAGCTCACCCACGCCGTCTACGAGGCCGCCGCGATCGCGGAGGGCTTCCGCCCCGTCGAAGGCATCCTCGACATCCAGAGCGAGGGCTACGGGTTCCTGCGTACCGGAAACTACATGCAGGGCGACGAGGACGCCTTCGTCCACCAGCAGCTCATCCGCCAGTACGGGCTCAGGACGGGCGACAAGGTCAAGGGCACTATGAGCCCCGGCAGGTCCAACAAGCAGTTCCCGCCGCTCGGGCGCATCGAGGCGGTCAACGACCAGGACCCCGAGCTCGCCAGGTCGCGCCCGCGCTTCCGCGACCTCACCCCGATCTTCCCGAACGAGCGTCTCGTCATGGAGCACGGCAAGGACTCGATCACCGGGCGCGCCATCGACCTCGTCGCCCCCATCGGCAAGGGGCAGCGCGGCCTGATCGTCTCGCCGCCCAAGGCCGGGAAGACGACGGTGCTCAAGAACATCTGTCAGTCCATCGCCGCAAACAACCCCGAGGTGCACCTCTTCTGCCTGCTCGTGGACGAGCGTCCCGAGGAGGTGACCGACATGGAGCGCTCGATCAGGGGCGAGGTCGTCGCCTCCACCTTCGACATGCCGGCCTCCAACCACACGGCCGTCTCCGAGCTGGTCATAGAGCACGCCAAGAGGCTCGTCGAGATGGGTGAGGACGTGGTGGTCGTGCTGGACTCGATCACGAGGCTGGCGCGTGCCTACAACCTCGCCGCCCCCGCCAGCGGCCGCATCCTGTCCGGCGGCGTTGACTCCGCGGCGCTCTACCCGCCGAAGAAGTTCCTGGGCGCCGCCCGCAACATCGAGAACGGCGGCTCCCTCACCATCCTGGCCTCCGCCCTCGTGGACACCGGCTCCAAGATGGACGAGGTCATCTTCGAGGAGTTCAAGGGCACCGGCAACATGGAGCTCAAGCTCGACCGCGACCTCGCCGACAGGCGCGTGTTCCCCGCGATCGACCCGGTCGCGTCGGGCACCCGCAACGAGGAGCTGCTCCTCGACGCGCAGCTGACGCCGTTCATCTGGGGCCTTCGCAGGGTGCTGGCGAACATGAACAACACCGAGCGCGCCGCGACCGCCCTGGTTAAGGGCCTGCGCGCGACGAAGGACAACGAGGAGTTCCTCATCCGCTCCGCCAAGAAGGCGCAGCAGGTGGACTACCTCTAGGGCTTGCGCCCGGGTGCCGGCACGGTCGGGCACCCGGGCGGGCAGGCTCGGTGGCCCCAGGGCGCGCCCTGCCCCTTGGCTCTGTGGTGTGTTTCTCGAATCTGGCGCCTCGCGGCCAAATGGGAACAAAGTCCGGCGGCGCCCCGCGGGCGGGTGGTATTGTCATACAAGCTTCGGAAGTTCCAGGACCGTCGGTCTCGAGCGGGGGGTGCGTGTCTCAATGAGCAAGGCTAGGAGAAGCCCTGCCATCTTCGCAGGACTCGTGGGGGGCACCCTTCTCGTCCTCCCCGAGACCGCGCAGGCGCAGACCCTGATCCTCACCATCGACGACCTGCTCGTGTCCCCGTGGGCCTACCTGGCGGCGGGCATCCTCGCAGGCGCCGCTGTCACGGGCGCGATCGCGGCCCACGTCGTGCACAAGGAGCGCGCGTCCGCCGAGGCCGAGCTCGAGGAGGTGCGTGCCGCCGCGCTGGAGGCCCGCATCTCGGCGGACGAGGCGAGGAGCATCCTCGCGTCGCTCGGCTACGGCACCGTGGCCTCCTCGCCCGCGCCGGCCCGCCCGGCGCCGTCGCCCCAGGCGGAGGAGGCGCCGGCCCCCGCCGGGACCCCTGCGCCCGTAGCCTCCGAGCCCCCAGCCGCCCTTGAGCCGGTCGCGGACCGGGC
>OMVS01000082.1 GCA_900314575.1 uncultured Olsenella sp.
GTTCTGCAAGGCCAGCAAGGCACGAGACACGTGAAGGAGATGTTGACACATGCGGCTTGAGGAAGACCTTATCCACATCAAGAACGTTGACGTCGGCGAGACGTGCGAGGTGCGCGACGGCGTGCTGTACGTCAGTCCTGAAGAGGTCAAGCAGGCAATCATGCAGGACTCCAAGGTGACGGATGTCACGGTGGACTTCGCCCGTCCCGGCGAGCACGTCCGCATCATCCCCATCAAGGACATCATCGAGCCCCGCTACAAGGAGGGGCGTCCCGGCTTCCCGGGCGTCACGAGCAAGTACGTCCAGGCCGGCGACGGCAAGGTATCCGTGCTCAAGGGCGCCGCGGTCGTGACGGTCGGCGACGTCGTCGGCTTCCAGGAGGGCGTCGTCGACATGTGGGGGGAGGGCGCCAAGTGGACGCCGTTCTCCAAGACCTACAACATCGTCGTCGACATCAAGACGGTGGACGGCCTCGAGCCGCACGAGCGCGAGACCGTGATGCGCCTGGCGGGCCTGCGCGCCGCCGAGTGCGTCGGCCAGGCCGCCAAGGGCGTCGAGCCCGACGAGACCAAGGTCTTCGAGCTGGGGACCCTCGCCGAGGAGAGCGCCAAGTACCCCGACCTGCCGAAGGTCGCCTACGTGGAGATGACCATCTCCCAGGGCCTGCTGCACGACGTGTACTTCTACGGCTGCGACGCGAAGCTTCTGCTCCCCACTTGGCTGCACCCAAATGAGGAGCTGGACAACGCGGTGGTCTCGGGCAACTGCGTGGCTGCGTGCGACAAGATCACCACCTACCAGCACCAGAATAACTCGCTCATCGAGGACCTCTACGCACAGCACGGCAAGACCATCAACTACATAGGCAACATCCTCTCCCCCGAGCTCACAACCCTCGACGGCAAGTTCCGCACCTGCGACTACACCGCCAAGCTCTGCTGCGAGCTCGGCGCCGACGGCGTAATCGTCTCCGAGGAGGGCTACGGCAACCCCGACTCCGACCTCGTGATGATCGCCAAGCGCCTCGAGGACAAGGGCGTCAAGACCACGCTCGTCACCGACGAGTGCACCGGCTGGGACGGCAAGAGCCAGGCCCTGGCCGACACCTCCAAGGAGGCCGTCGCCGTCGTGTCCACCGGCAACGTGAGCAAGGTCGTGCACCTCGGCGTGCCCGACAAGGTCCTGGGCGACCCGCTCGCCGTCCAGACGCTGGCAGGCGGCTGGCAGGGCTGCATCGACGAGGAGGGCAACATCACCGTCGAGCTGAACGCGGTGATCGGCTCCACGTCCGAGATCGGCTACCACAACTGCACCGTTGAGCTGCTCTAAGGAGGGACTGGCATGAGCGACAAGAAGATCCTCTACTACGTCAACCAGTTCTTCGGCCAGATCGGCGGCGAGGAGAAGGCGGACGTCGCCCCCTCGTTCGTGGCCGAGAAGGTCGGCCCCGCTGCGGGCTTCGAGGCCCTGGTGAAGGACTTCGCCGAGGTCACCGGCACCATCATCTGCGGCGACAACTACTACAACCAGCACGAGGCCGAGGCGCTCGAGGCCATTCTCGGCTACGTGCGCGAGCAGAAGCCCGACCTGGTCGTCGCCGGCCCGGCCTTCCTCGCCGGCCGCTACGGCATGGCCTGCATGGGCGTGTGCCGAGCCGTCGAGAAGGAGCTCGGCATCCCCGCCTTCACCGGCATGAACGTCGAGAACCCGGGCGTCGACCTGGGCCGCGCCGACGTCACCATCGTCGAGACCGGCAACTCCGCCGCCGACATGCGCAAGGCGCTGCCCAAGTACGCGGCGCTCGCCCGCAAGATCCTCGCCGGCGAGAAAATCACGCCCGAGGCCGACGGCTACTTCGCCCACGGCATCCGCGAGACGATCTTCTCCGACAAGCGCGGCTCCGAGCGCGCAGTCGAGATGCTGCTCAAGCGCCTGGCCGACCAGCCCTTCAAGACCGAGCTGCCCATGCCGCAGTTCGACAGCGTCGACCCCGCCGCGCCCATCGCCGACCTCTCGAAGGCCACCATCGCCCTCGTCACCTCCGGCGGCATCGTGCCCAAGGGCAACCCCGACCACCTTCAGTCCGCCTCCGCCCAGCAGTGGAACAAGTACGACGTCAGCGGCGAGAAGGACTTCAAGGCCGACTTCTGCACGATCCACGGCGGCTACGACCCCACCTACGCCAACCTGGACGCCAACCGCGTCGTGCCGTTCGACGTCCTGAGCGACCTCGCGGACTCCGGCGTCATCGGCGGCGTCTACCAGTACTTCTACACCACGACCGGCACGGGCACCTCCGTCGCCAACGGCCGCAGGTTCGGCACTGAGATCGGCCGCGAGCTCAAGGAGGCCGGCGTCGACGGCGTGCTCCTCACCAGCACTTGAGGCACCTGCACTCGTTGCGGTGCAACGATGGTAAAGGAAATCGAGCGCTACGGCATCCCCATCGTCCACATGGCCACCATCACGACCATCTCGCAGTCGGTCGGCGCCAACAGGATCGTCCCGACCGTCGCGATCCCCTACCCCGTCGGTAACCCGACGCTCGGCGCAGCCGACGAGTACGCGCTGCGCAAGGGGCTCGTCGAGAGGGCGCTCAAGGCCCTCCAGACCCCGGTCGACGGCCCGACCCAGTTCTAGCAGGGCCCCAGCCAACGCCGCTCCCCGAAGCCGGGGAGCGGCCCGTGCGGTTGCCCCGCGCGCAATCATCCCGGCGGGGTGCTCGTCCTCGGACGCACCCCGCCGCGGCATTTCTGGCCGAAAGAGGACGCCAGCCGTCCTCACTCCTGATGGGCGACATCTATGACAAAGAAATCAAGCATCGCTAGGGTCATCGGGTTCTGCGGCTCGTGCATCGCCTTCTACATCGGTGCCGGGTTCGCCACGATGCAGGAGGTCATGCAGTACGAGGCCTCCTACGGCTCGCTCTTCATGGTGGTCATCCTGGTGGCGGCGGCCATCTACGTCTACACCAACCTCTCCTTCACGAGCAACGGGAGCGAGCGCCACATCGAGAAGGGCTCCGACATCTTCACGCTCTACTGCGGCAAGTACATCGGGACCTTCTACAAGTACTTCACCTCCTTCTTCTGCTACATGTGCTTCATCGTCATGTGCGGCGGCGCCAACTCCACGGCCACCCAGCAGTGGGGCCTGCCCAACGGCGTCGGCGCCGTCGTCCTCACCGTGGTCGTCGTCGCGACGGCGGTCTTCGGCCTCGACGGCATCGTGAACGCGCTCGGCAAGATCGGGCCGGTCATCATCGTCTGCCTGCTCGGCGTCTCGATCGCCACCGCCATCACGGGCCTGCCCGACTTCCCGGCAAACCTCCAGGCCGTAGACGCCGGCAAGTACGACCTGGTACAGGTCGGCGGGGGTAATCCCCTCGCCTCCGGGGCCTCCTACGGCGGCTTCGTGATCCTGTGGTTCTCGACCTTCCTCGCCGAGATGGGCGCCAAGAACGACGAGCACGAGGTCAACAAGGGCGTCCTGCTGTCCACCATCTTCATCTTCGCGACGGCCGCCATCTGCTGCGTCGCGCTGATCTCCCACATCGACATCACCGCCTATGCCGACATCCCCACCCTGATGCTGGCCAACACGATCAACCCCGCCTTCGCGCAGGTGCTCTCGATCATCATCTTCTGCGGCATCTACACCACCGCGGTTCCCCTGCTTTGGAGCGGCGTCAGTGCCATCTCCCGCGAGGGCACGCCGCGCTACAAGCTCCTGATCGTCGTCGGCGGCGTCATCGGATGCGTCGTAGCCTGCTTCCTGCCGTATAAGGGCCTGGTCAACGTCCTCTACGGCCTGAACGGCTACCTCGGCTTCATCCTGATCGCCTTCATGATCGTCTACGACATCCGCAGGCGCATCTCCCGCAAGGGCCAGGCCGACAAGGTCGAGGCCTAGCGGCTCAACCGCCTTCGAGGTCGACCTACGCACCCAAGAGGCCCCGTCCAGGACGTCGCGTCCTGGACGGGGCCTTCCTCTTCCCGCGCGGGCCGACTCGGTCCGCCTCGCGCTAGCGCGGCGCTGCAGTTTCTCGTGCCGCATGCTGCATCTCCGGGGCTCGTGCAAGGACTCCGCAGGCCTTGGAACGCGTCGGGCGGACGAAAGAGCCACCTAGATGACGTCCTGGGATGGGCTTCCTGGGCAAACGTCTTGTCCATGCCCTGGTCTCGCGGCAGGTCGGAGGCAGCCCGGCGCAAAGCCAAGCACAACGCGGAATTTTGCAGCAACTGTCCCGAGGTCTTGCGAAACCCAGCCCAGGTGTCGCGCCGACCGCCTCGCACAAGCGGTCGAAGGACTCCTTGTAGGCTTCCTTTCTCCCGACGACTCGCGGTCATCCCTACTCAAGGCCCCGCCCAAGGCCCCGCCCCCGGGCACCCGAGGCCCCCAGGGAGCGCTTCCCATTTGCCCCTACGTAGGAGAAAGGGGCCCGGGCTCAGGCCCGGACCCCTATCTGACCCGCTTTGCGGGAATTAGTGCGTTGCGCCGAGAGGCGCAGGCTAGGCCTTCTGGGCCTCCGTCTGGGGAGCTGCCTCCTCGGCCTCGCCCGCGACGGCCTCGTCAGAGGACAGGGCCTTAACGAGCGAGAACATGACCGCGATCATGATGAAGATGAACGGGAACGCGGCCGCGATGGAGATGGTCTGCAGCGGCTTCAGGCCACCGGCGATCAGCATGCCGACCGCCATGACGGACTGGATGACGCCCCAGATGAGCATCCTCTTCTTAGGCGGGTTGAGGTTGCCGTTGGTGGAGAGCATGCCCAGGACGAAGGTGCCGGAGTTGGCCGAGGTGATGAAGAAGGTGCAGAGCAGCACGATGGCGACGAGCGAAATCACGGCGCCGAGCGGATAGTGCTGCAGCACGATGAACAGACCGGTCTCAGGCGTGGCAGCGATCTGCTTCAGGGCGTCGAGGGCGACGGTGCCGACCATGCCCAGGTGGACGCCGAGCGAGCCGAAGACAGAGAACCAAACGATAGAGGCGATGGCGGGAACCAGGACGACGCCGGCGACGAACTCGCGGATGGTACGGCCCTTGGAGATGCGGGCGATGAAGACGCCAACGAACGGCGCCCACGCGAGCCACCAGGCCCAGTAGAAGATGCGCCAGCTGAGGACCCAGCTGTTGTCACCGTAGGCGGAGAGGCCAAGCGAGTCGTTGATGAAGTACTGCAGATAGGCGCCCGTACCGCCGATGAGGTTGTTGAGGACGTCCAGCTTCGGGCCCACGAGGAAGCACACGAGCAGCAGGCCGACGGCGATGTAGAGGTTCAGGTCGGAGATGACCGAGATGCCCTTGTCGATGCCGGCGACGGCGGTGCCGATGTAGATCACGGAGATGATGGCGATGATGACGATCTGGACCATCAGGTTCGAGGGCAGGCCGAAGAGGAAGTTGAAGCCGGCGTTGATCTGCATGACGCCGAGACCCAGGGAGGTGACGACGCCAGCGACGGTGGCGAAGACGGCGAGGACATCGACGAGCTTGCCGAGCCAGCCCTTGGTCAGCTTAGTGCCGATGAGCGGCTCGAGGGTCGTGGAGACCAGGCCGGGCTTGTGCTTGCGGAACTGGAAGTACGCGAGCGCGAGGCCGATGATCGAGTAGTTGGCCCACGGCGTGAAGCCCCAGTGCATGAAGGATGCCCTGAAGGCGTAGAGGGCCGCCTCGGGGCTGCCGGCGGCAGCACCGTTGGGCAGGTTCTCGGCCATGAGGTGGCTAATCGGCTCGGAGACGCCCCAGAACACGAGACCGACGCCCATGCCGCAGCCGAACAGCATCGCGAACCACGAGACCGTTGAGTACTCAGGCTTGGAGTCGTCCTCGCCCAGCTTGATGCCACCGAACTTCGAGAACGCGATCGCAAGTGCGAACACGACGAACGCGAACATCGCCGCCATGTAGAGCCAGCCGAAGTCGACCGTGAAGAACGAGAAGATCGCGTTCGACGCCGCGCTGAAGCTCTGGTTGAACCCGACGGCCCAGACCACGATCACCGCGCAGATGATCAGGGACACGATAAATACCGTGTTGTCTGCTTTCTTTTCCGTTTCCATGAGTTATCCCTTTGTCAGTGGGGCTAGGCCCCGCCTTACCTTCCCGATAGCCTCTTCTAGCTTGCCTTCCTGGCCTCCTCTTCTCTCCTTGCGTCCTGGAGCACCATCTCCTTGACCTTCATGAGGCGCACCTGGGTGCTGCGCTCGTTCTCGTCAAGCTTCATGGTGATCATCCGTATGTTCTCCTGCGCCTCGGGGATGATGACGTGCTCGAGGGCGTTGACCCTCCTGCGCGTCTTCTCGATCTCCGCGGCCATCAGCTGGCAGGACTTCTCTACCTCGGCGAGACGGAGCATGTCGGGCAGGATGTCCGCGAGCGACTTGACGGAGGCGTCGAGGTCCCCGGAGGTGAAGGCGAAGCCGTAGGAGTAGATGTCGTTGGGGTCGGAGGTGCGGGTCTTCGTGGAGAAGACCGGCACGTCGACGCTCATGACGTTCTTGGTCGAGCTGGTGAGGTAGACCTCCTGCTTGGGAGCCATGAGGGCGCCCTGCAGGGTCTCCTCGCTCATCCCCGCGCGAGCCAGGACGAGCCTGCGATTGGCGTCCTTTATGCCGCTCTCCACCTTGAGCCTGAGCTCCATGTTCTCCCTCACGAGGTCGAGGAAGCGGCGCATCAGCTCGTCGCGCTTGTCCTTGAGCAGGCGGTGCCCCTTGACGGCGGTCTCGAGGCGAGCCTTCTGGCGGGTAAGCTCCATGCGGGTGGGGTTCACGTGCGTTCCTGGCATCTATACCTCCTCTCTTCTGACTCTTGCAGGACTGTCCGCGAGGCGTTCCGCCCCGCTCTAGTCCTCGTCCTTCTTGTCGTAGTACTCGTCGAGCATGGCGTCAGGGATGCGCTTGAGCTCGGAGCGGGGCAGGATGCGGAGGAGCTTCCAGCCGAGGTCCAGGGTTTCCTCGATGGAGCGGTCCGTGTTGTAGCCCTGAGAGACGTACTGCTTCTCGAACTCGTCCGCGAACTTGGCGTAGATGAGGTCGATGTCGGTGAGGGCGGCCTCGCCGAGGATCACCATGAGCTCCTTGGCCTCCTTGCCGCGCGCGTATGCGGCGAAGAGCTGGTTCATGGTCGCAGCGTGGTCGGCGCGGGTCTTACCCTCGCCGATGCCCTTGTCCTTGAGTCGCGAGAGCGACGGGAGGACGTCGATGGGAGGCTGGACGCCCTTGCGGTACAGCTCGCGGCTCAGGATGACCTGACCCTCGGTGATGTAGCCGGTGAGGTCGGGGATCGGGTGGGTCTTGTCGTCCTCGGGCATGGTGAGGATCGGGATCATCGTGATCGAGCCCTTCTTGCCCCTCTGGCGGCCGGCGCGCTCGTACATCGACGCAAGGTCGGTGTACATGTAGCCGGGGTAGCCACGACGGCCCGGGACCTCCTTGCGCGCGGCCGAGACCTCGCGCAGGGCGTCCGCGTAGTTGGTGATGTCGGTCATGATGACCAGGACGTGCATGTCCTTCTCGAAGGCCAGGTACTCTGCCGCGGTGAGGGCCATGCGCGGCGTGGAGATGCGCTCGACCGCAGGGTCGTTGGCCAGGTTGATGAACAGCACGGTCCTGTCGATGGCGCCGGTCTCCTTGAAGGAGGTCTCGAAGTAGTTGGCCTCCTCGAAGGTGATGCCCATAGCGGCGAACACGACGGCGAACTGGTCGTCGGTGCCGCGCACCTTGGCCTGACGCGCGATCTGGGCCGCGAGCTGGGCGTGGGGCAGGCCGGAGGCCGAGAAGATCGGGAGCTTCTGGCCACGGACCAGCGTGTTCAGGCCGTCGAT
>OMVS01000038.1 GCA_900314575.1 uncultured Olsenella sp.
AAGATCTCGGGAACGCACACGGTCGTCATCGTGACGCACAACATGCAGCAGGCGACGCGCGTGTCGGACATGACCGCCTTCTTCTACCTCGGCGAGCTTGTCGAGTACGCGCCGACGGCGCAGCTCTTCTCGGCGCCCAGGGAGAAGAGGACCGAAGACTACCTCACGGGAAGGTTTGGATAATGAGGACAAGGACCAACTATCTGCGCCAGCTCGACCAGCTCGTCGGCCACGTCAACGCCCTCTCCGCCGCCGTGGTGGACGACGTGCGCGACACCGGCTTCGCGATCGCCGAGGGCAACTCCGAGGCCGCCGAGGAGGTCGTGAGCGGCCACCACGCCTCCGAGCGCCTGCACCGCTCGATCGAGGACGCCTGCATGAACATCATGCTGCTGCAGTCCCCGCTCGCCGGCGACCTGAGGTTCGTCACCTCCACCTTCCGCGTGGTGGGAGACCTCGCCCGCATCGACGAGATGGCCTACGAGATCGCGCTGCTCGCCGGCGAGTTCGACCTCACCATCGACGACGGGATCGCCCGCATCCTCGGCGACATGTCCCAGCGTGCCGCCTCGATGGCCGAGAAGGCCACCGAGGCCTTCAGGGACTCCGACGTCGACGTTGCCAACTCCGTCTTCCCGATGGACGACAAGGTCGACGACCTCTTCGAGTCCGTGCGCTCGAGGGTCGTCGAGATGCTGCGCTCCGGTTCCGAGCCCGCGACGATCGCGCCCGAGCTCCTCACCGTGGCGAAGTACTATGAGCGCATGGGCGACCACGCCCAGGGCATCGCCGACTGGGCCGTCTTCAGGGCCACCGGCGAGTACCGCGGAAGGTCCATGGGGGAGATGGCATAGCTGTGGTCTACTACGTCGAGGACGACGACAACCTGCGCGACCTCACCGTCTACGCGCTGACGCAGGCGGGGATCAAGGCCGAGGGCCTGTGCGACGACGCGGAGTTCCGCGCCGCGTGCGAGAGGCAGGCGCCCGACGCCGTCCTCCTCGACATCATGCTCCCGGGCACCGACGGCCTCAAGATCTTGGGCCGCATCCGCGCGACACCGGGGCTCTCCAGGGTCCCGGTCATGATGCTCACCGCGAAGGACACCGAGCTCGACACCGTCCGCGCCCTGGACAGCGGCGCGGACGACTACCTCGCGAAGCCCTTCGGCATGATGGAGATGGTCTCGCGCGTGCGCGTCCTTCTCCGCCGCTCGCAGGCGACCGGCGCGGAGCGTGCCTCGAAGGTCCTCTCCGTGGGGCCCGTCGAGCTGTGGCCTAGCCGGCGCGAGGTGACGCTGGAGGGCGAGGAGCTGCAGCTCACGATGAGGGAGTTCGACCTGCTCGAGTTCCTCATGCGCTCGCCCGGCGAGGTGTTCAGCCGGGAGGTGCTGCTGCAGCGCGTCTGGGGCTGGGACTTCGACGGCGGCTCGCGCACGGTGGACGTGCACGTGCAGCAGATCCGGGCCAAGCTGGGCGAGCACGCGGACCTCATAGAGACGGTTCGCGGCGTCGGCTACCGCCTGAGGGGCTAGGGTTTCCGGATGCCGCCCGAGAGGCCGAAATCCCTCCAGAAGAGGATCTTCCGTGAGCTCTCCGTCATCGGCGTGCTCGCGGGCGTGCTGGTGACGGTCGCCCTCACGGTGGCGTTCAGGGAGATGGTCCTTCACGACGAGCACGCGCGGCTGAGGTACGACTGCCTGGCCGTAGCGACCCAGCTCGACGGGACGGACGATAAGGTCGCAACGCTCGCGCAGATGAACCTGAGCGACAACCGGGCGACGCTGATCGCCGCGGACGGCAGCGTCCTGTACGACAGCGAGGCGGACAGCGCGACGCTCGAGAGCCACGCCGGGCGCCCCGAGTTCGAGGAGGCCCTGCGCGACGGCTCGGGCTCGGCGGAGCGCAGGAGCGAGTCCGTCGGCGTCGTCTCCATCTACGAGGCCATCAGGCTCGACGACGGCTCCGTCATCCGCCTCTCCGAGGACACGGCCGCCACCTTCGCCCTGCTGCGCGACTCGCTCGAGTGGGGCCTCCTCGTGCTCGTGGCGCTCGTGGTCGCGAGCTGGTTCGTCTCGCGGCGCATGGCCGAGGGCCTCGTGAGGCCGATCCTGCAGATCGACCCCAACGAGCCCGGCGCGCAGGCCCCCTACCGCGAGCTCGAGCCGCTCGTGGCGCGCCTGAAGGCACAGCAGGGCCAGCTCGAGGAGCAGATGGAGCAGCTGAGAAACGACGACGCCATCAGGCGCGAGTTCACGGCCAACGTGACGCACGAGCTCAAGACCCCGATCGCCTCCATCATGGGCGCCTCGGAGCTCATGCGCGACGGCATCGTGCGCCCCGAGGACATGGCGGACTTCGCAGGGCGCATCCACGGCGACGCCCAGCGGCTCTCCGCGCTCGTCTCGGACATCCTGACCCTCTCCAAGCTCGACGAGTCGGAGCGCTCGCGCGACACGGTCCTGCTCGGCAGCAGGCAGACGTGCGACCTGGGGCTCGTCGCGAGAGACGTCTGCGACCGGCTGGCGGAAAGGGCTCGCCGCGCCCACGTGGTCGTCTACGTGACGGCGGAGCGCGCCGAGGTCCTGGGCTATGTGGGCCTCGTCGACGAGCTCGTGGGCAACCTCGTGGAGAACGCGATCAGGTACAACGTGAGCGGCGGCTCGGTGCGCGTGGAGACCGGGGTGGACGCCGGGAGCGGCCGGCCCTACGTGGTCGTGAGCGACACGGGCGTCGGCATCGCCAAGGAGGACCAGGAGAAGGTCTTCGAGCGCTTCTACCGCGTCCACAAGAGCCGTTCGCGCGCGAACGGCGGGACCGGCCTGGGACTCGCCATCGTGAAGCATGCTGCCAAGGTGCACGGCGCCACCATCGCCCTCGAGAGCGCGCCGGGCCGTGGCACGACCGTCCGCGTGGAGTTCCCCGTGCAGGAGGAGCGCCAGGCGTCCGGGGAGGCCGGGGAGTAGGCCGGGCGCGCCGGGCGTCAGGCTTGTACGAGGGTCGTGCGAAGCCCGGGCGGACCGTGGGCGGCGGGCCGCCGGGGCCGGGCCGAGGGGTGATATATGATAATCGGCATCGCAAGATTCGGGTGAGGCGCGGCGCGCATGCGCCGGACGGGGGAGGACCATGCTCAAGCTCAAGAGGGACGGGGCCGAGAGGGACGCGCAGCCCGCGAAGACCGCTGCTGCGGATGGGGGCGCCACGAAGCCAGTCGGCGCCAAGGGGTCCGAGGGCCTGCGCCACTCGCCCTACCTGGACATGGACGCGAGCCGCGTGATCGAGGTGCAGGCCAAGAACGTGCGGCGCCTCAAGCAGTTCTCGCTCGGCAGCATCACCGCGCTCGGCGTGATCGTCCTGGTCGTGCTCCTTCGCGGCGACCTGCTCATCTCGCTCGTCTGCGTCCTCGCCTACGTCGTGGCGGGCCGCTCGACCCTGACCAACCAGCGCCGCTCCATGAACGCCCTCTGGGACGGCGTCTCGTGCATCCTCACGATGGACTGCGACCCCGAGAAGTACCTTCAGGTCCTCGACGGGCTTCTCGCCGACGGCCGCGTCGTTCCCAAGGGCAGGTCCGGGCGGCCGCTCCGCGAGAGCCTCTCGATCTGGCGCGGCCTCTGCCTCGCGCTCATGGGGCGCGACGAGGAGGCCCTCGAGGCGGTCTCCGGCATCGGGCAGGGCGACCCCGCAGGCCGCTCCGCCGAGCGCGTGCTCGCGTACAACCAGGCGAGCCTGCGCCTGATCGTCGCGGCCGACAGGGGCGACGCGGCCGGCATCGACGAGGTGGTCGACGTCGCGGGCAGGCTCTACGACAAGCTCGTCCTGCACGATCCGCTCTGCGCGCCGGCGGAGCTGCTCCTGGCGAGCGCCCGCGCGGAGCAGGCGCTCGCCTCAGGCGACCTCGAGCGCGCCGCCGAGCTCTCGGAGGAGGTCGGCGAGAAGGCGCAGACCAGGCAGCAGCGCCTGAGCGCCCTCTTCGTGCACGGCCGCGCCGCAGACGGGCTCGGCGACCTGCCCCAGGCCGCGCGGGACTTCTCCCGCGTCGCCGAGGAGGGCGGCACGCTTGCGCAGCGTCGCCGCTCCGAGGAGTGGCTCGCCGCGCATCCCGGCACGCTGCCCTCCGGAGACGACCCCTCCGGCGACGGCGGGCAGGCCGCGCCCGACGCGCTAGGCGAGAAGCCCGGCGACGACGGACGCGAGGGCGATGAGGACGCCCACGACCGACTCGCCCCCGAGCAGGCCTGATGCCACGACGATCCCGTTGTCCTCGTGGCTGAGCTCGCCGCCCGGCTGCGGGGCGGCCGCGCCCGCCGCGGCGCCGGCGCGCCCGCGTGAGCCGAGGCGGTCGTAGGCGACCTTCGCAAGGGCGCCGAGCGCGCCCGTGAGCGTCATGTAGAGCGGCAGGTAGGCGCCCAGACCGAGCATCATCGAGGGCACGCCCAGGCAGTAGAGGACGACCCCCGCCGCGAGGCCCGCGCCGAAGGCCGCGGGGCTCGGGATGCCCGAGACCATCGTCGCGACGACGGAGGCCTGGGCCGAGACGAAGGCCTGCCCCGGGCCGAAGGCGCCGGTGCCGTAGGCCCCCACGAGGGCGCACATGGTGGCGGTCGCCACGACGACGCCGACCAGCGACCCCAGGACCTGGCCGAACCACATGCTGCGCGGGTCGGTCCCGATGAGCGCGCCGGTCTTGAAGTCGCTCATCACGTCTCCGCCGACGCCGCACGCCACGGCGATGACGCCGGCGACGTAGAAGAGGCGCACCTGGTCGGTGCCGCCCAGGGCGGCGACCACGAGAAGGACGATGAGCCCGAAGATCTCCATGGGGTCGATGCCCGTCTGGCCGACCGACTGCGCGCTCATGACCGTGGTCACGAAGGAGAGCAGCACGACGACGGCGGCCACGACGGGGCCGAGCCCGAGCGCGAAGCAGGCGAGGAGGGCAGCCGCGGCCACGAGGAGGGCGAGCGCGCCCCGGTCGAGCCGGGAGGTGACGTCGGTGAGGGGCTCTGCCCCCTCGCCGTCCGACCCCGCGTGCGACGCCCTGAGCGCCCGCACCGCCTTGGGGACGAGGTCGTGGACGATGACGCCGGCGCCCGAGCCCATCATGAGCCCCATGCCGAGGCTCGAGGCGATCCCCTGGCCGGCCTCGAGCGTCCACAGGCCGGCCGCACTCGCGAGCGTGACGGCGCCGAGCTGGCCCACGAGGGCCCCGACCAGCCAGAACGCGGCGGCCGCCCCGCCCATGAGGAAGCCGACCGAGAGCATCATCGGCGAGTCGTAGACGCCGAAGGCCACGCCGGGGACGGGCAGCTGCAGAAGGAGAGTGGGGACGAGGCCGAGGGCGTCCCTGAGCGCGCACCATGCGCCCGCCACCGCCATCGACCCGAAGAGCCTGCGCCCGGTCCTGCCGCCGGCCCTGCTCGCCCTGAGCGTCTGCGCGGCGGCCGTGCCCACGGGGTAGTCGAGGTCGGACTCGTCGACGAAGCGCTTGCGGATGAGGGCGGTGCAGGCCAGGCCGAGCAGGGTGCCGGCGAGGGCCACGGAGAGCATCTCGGGCCAGCTGGTGGCGGACGAGAGGCCGAGCATCCAGATGCCGGGGATGGTGAAGGCGAGGCCGCCTGCGACCATCGAGCCCGCCGACATGACGATCTGGGTGACGTTCGCCTCGTTCAGGCTCCTGCGGCCGAAGGCGCGCAGGCAGACGAGAGCGGTGATGGAGGTGAAGATGGTAGGCCACGGCAGCGCGCCCATCTTGAGTGCGGTGTAGACCGATGACGCGGTGATGATGACGCAGCCTACGACGCCGATCGCGATGCCGGCGGCGCTCAGCTGCACGCCCTCGCGGGCGCGCGTGTTCTTCTCGTGCATGTCTCTCCCTCGTATATCCGCTCCCCCTTGCGAGGAGTCGGGTTACGGACCGGATGGTCCACTATATAGACCCAGAGTGCGGAGGATGCAAGGGCCGGGGCGCGGATGCGCCAGCCGGCGGGAAGGCGGGGTTCGCATGGGGCGAGAAGGACGTGCGGTGGCGAGGCGGCCCGAGGGGTGCGCGGCGGGCGGTGCCGAGGGCGGCGCGCTGCTCGCCGTCGACGTGGGCAACACGGTGACCCGGTTCGGGATCTTCTCCGGCGCCGACCTCACGGGGAGCCTTTCGGTCACCACGCCCGCCCGCCTTACGGCAGACGAGGCCCACATGCGCACGAGCGAGGCCCTGCGCGCCCTGGGCGTCGCGGACGACGGGTCCGGGCTCTCCGGCGTGGTCCTCTCGTGCGTGGTGCCCGCCCTCTCCGACGCGTGGGCAGCCGCGCTGCGCCGGCTCTCGCCGACCCGGCCGCTCGTCGTGGGGCCAGGCGTCCGCTCCGGCCTCAGGATGCGCTTCGACGACCCGGCCGAGGTGGGCCCCGACCGCATCGCCGACGTGGTGGCCGCTCGCGAGCTGCTCGGCGCCCCGGTCGTGGCGATAGGGCTCGGAACCTCGACGAACTTCGAGGTCGTGGACGCCTCGGGCACCTTCGTGGGCGGCATCGTCACCCCCGGCCTCGCCCTCGGCGCCGCCAGCCTCGCCGAGGCCGCCGCGCGCCTGCCCTCCGTCGAGCTGCGTCCGCCCGCGCGCGTGATCGGCAGGAGCACGCGGGCCGCCATGCAGTCGGGGCTCGTCTTCGGCGAGGTCGCGCGCATAGACGGCCTGCTCGACGCCATCGCCCGCGAGCTCGGCGCCGAGGCGCCGGTGGTCGTCTCCGGCGAGGGGGCGCGCCTCGTGGCGCCGCTGCTCGCCCATGAGGCCACGGTCGATGACGAGCTGACCCTGCGCGGCCTCAGGCTGCTCTGGGAGAGGAACCGCGGGTAGGCCCCCGGCGCGCCTCCGGCCGCGCGTCCTTCTCCGCTAGGCGTCGCGCGGCGCTGGCGTGCGGCGCTGGCGCACGGTCCCGGGGCCGCCAAAGGCGCCCTTGGCACGGTAGGCGGCGCGCCAGGGGCCGGACCGCTGCTTCCCTTCACAAGATGACCACGATTCCCTGGTCCTTGTCCCCAGGGTAATGGAGGTTGGGGGGCGCGGTGCACCGACCTGCCGGGCGGTCGCGGAACCTCTGATACGATGTGCCCAAGAGCGCGGGCGCGCCCCGTCGCGCAAGCGCACCCTGAGACCGTTCATGAGGAGGAAGAATGGCAGAGAAGGAGCCAGGGCTCGTCAGCGAGGTGGCAGACATCGACTCTGCGATCGTGGACGTAGACGGCCTCGTCGAGCGCATCGAGCAGATGCGCGTCGCGCAGGCCGAGTTCGCCACGTTTAGCCAGGAACAGGTCGACAAGATCTTCTACGAGGCGGCGCTCGCGGCCAACAAGGCGCGCATCCCCCTCGCCCAGATGGCCGTCGAGGAGACGGGCATGGGCGTGGTGGAGGACAAGGTGATCAAGAACCACTACGCCTCCGAGTACGTCTACAACAAGTACAAGCACCTCAAGACGGTCGGCGTCGTCGAGGACGACGAGGCGGCCGGCTTCAAGCGCGTCGCCGAGCCGATCGGCATCGTGGCCGCGGTCATCCCCACGACCAACCCCACGGCGACGGCCATCTTCAAGTGCCTGATCTGCCTCAAGACCCGCAACGCGATCATCATCAGCCCGCACCCGCGCGCCGGCAGGTGCACCACCGAGGCCGCCCGCATCGTGCGCGACGCGGCCGAGAGGGCGGGGCTGCCCAAGGGCATCATCAACTGGATCGGCGAGCCCACGCTCGAGCTCACCAACGAGCTCATGCACGACGCCGACATCATCCTGGCCACGGGCGGCCCGGGCATGGTCAAGGCGGCCTACAGCTCCGGCAAGCCCGCCCTCGGCGTCGGCCCGGGCAACACGCCCGTCGTGGTCGACTCCACGGCCGACATCCGCCTCGCGGCCAACTCGATCATCCACTCCAAGGTCTTCGACAACGGCATGATCTGCGCCTCGGAGAACTCGGTCATCGCGCTCAACGACGTCTACGACGAGCTCAAGGCCGAGTTCGAGCGCCGCGGCTGCTACGTGCTCGGCGAGGGCGAGGAGCTCGAGCGCCTGCGCAAGACCCTCATCGTGAACGGCGCCGTCAACCGCAAGGTCGTCGGCCAGCCCGCCGACGTGATCGCCGAGCTCGCCGGCATCTCCGTGCCCAAGGGCACCAAGGTGCTCATCGGCGAGGTCACCGACGTGTCGCCCGCCGAGGAGTTCGCGCACGAGAAGCTCTCCCCGACGCTCGCGCTCTACCGCGCGAAGGACTTCGACGACGCCCTCGCCAAGGCCGAGCGCCTCGTCGCCGACGGCGGCTACGGCCACACCTCCGCGCTCTACGTCGACACGCGCGAGAAGGACAAGATCGCGCGCCACGCCGAGGCCATGAAGACCTGCCGCATCCTGATCAACACGCCGACCTCGCAGGGCGGCATCGGCGACCTGTACAACTTCAAGGTCCCGCCCTCGCTCACGCTGGGCTGCGGCTCCTGGGGCGGCAACTCCGTCTGCGGCAACGTCGGCCCGATGAACCTGCTCAACTTCAAGTACGTGGCAGAGAGGCGTGAGAACATGCTGTGGGTCCGCACCCCCGAGAAGATCTACTTCAAGAAGGGCTGCATGGCCACGGCCCTCGACGAGCTCGGCACCGTCATGCACAAGAAGCGCGCCTTCATCGTCACCGACTCCTTCCTCTACAAGAGCGGCTTCACCAAGAAGATCGAGGACAAGCTCGACCAGATGGGGATCGCCCACGCGAGCTTCTGGTCCATCTCGCCCGACCCCAAGCTGCAGGACGCCCAGAAGGGCGAGGAACTGCTGCGCGCCTTCGAGCCCGACACCATCATCGCCATCGGCGGCGGCTCGGCGATGGACGCCGGCAAGATCATGTGGTCCATGTACGAGAACCCCGACGAGGACTTCTCCGACATGTCGATGGACTTCATGGACATCCGCAAGCGCGTCTACGACTTCCCCAAGATGGGCAAGAAGGCCTACTTCGTGGCCATCCCGACCTCCTCGGGCACGGGCTCCGAGGTCACGCCGTTCGCGATCATCACGGACGCCGAGACGGGCATCAAGTGGCCGATCACCGACTACGAGCTCATGCCCAACATGGCCATCGTCGACACCGACAACATGATGACCCAGCCCAAGGGCCTCACCTCCGCCTCCGGCGTCGACGTCCTCACGCACTGCCTCGAGGCCTACGTCTCGATGATGCACTCCGACTATACGGATTCCTTCGCGCTGCGCGGCATGAAGCTCGTCTTCCAGTACCTGCGCCGCGCCTACGACGACCCCACCGACGTGGAGGCCCGCGACCACATGGCCAACGCCTCCTGCCTGGGCGGCCTCGCCTTCGCCAACGCCTTCCTCGGCGTCAACCACTCCATGGCGCACAAGCTGGGCGCCTACCACCACATTCCGCACGGCTGGGCCAACGCGGTCATCCTCACCCGCGTCATGCGCTACAACGCCGCCGAGAGGCCCACGCGCATGGGCACCTTCCCGCAGTACGAGTACCCGCAGACCCTGCACCGCTACGCCGAGGCCGGCCGCTACTGCGGCGCCACCGGCGCGGACGACCGCGAGGTCTTCGAGAACTTCGTGCAGATGATCGCCGACCTCTTCGACTACGTGGGCGTCAAGCACACCATCGCCGAGTACGGCGTGGACGAGCAGTACTTCCTCGACACCCTCGACGAGATGAGCGAGAACGCCTTCAACGACCAGTGCACGGGCGCCAACCCGCGCTACCCGCTCATCTCCGAGATCAAGGAGCTCTACCTCGACGCGTACTACGGCCGTCCCGCCCGGTTCTACGAGGTGGGCGAGGAGTAAGCTCGCAGGTGGCAGGAATCGGGGCGCCCCGGAGCGGGGCGGGGCGCCCCCTGACGTCGTGCAAGGTTGCGACAAAGGAGTGGTTCGATATGAAGCTGTCAGACAGTAAGGTCGAGATCGTCCGCCGCAACAACAAGGCCGTCTACCAGGACGGCAACCGCATAGTCAAGGTCTTCAACGACCGCAAGCCCGCCTCCGACGTGGTGAACGAGGCCCTGAACCTGGCCCGCGTCTCCGAGACCGGCCTGCGCGTGCCCCAGCTGGTCGAGGTCTCCCAGGTCTCCGAGGGCGAGTGGCAGGGCAGCTGGGCCCTCTCCACGGAGTACGTCCCGGGCAAGGACCTCGCCAGCCTCGCGGCCGAGGACGTCCCCGAGCGCGCCGACAAGTACCTCCAGCAGTTCGTCGAGCTGCAGGTCGAGTACCAGAAGACCGACGCGCCGCTGCTCAACCGCCAGAAGGACAAGCTCCTCCGCATGGTCAAGAGCGTCAAGTCCGTCGACCCGAGCGTCCGCTACGACCTCGAGATCCGTATCCGCGGCATGAAGAGCGGGTTCAAGGTCTGCCACGGCGACTTCAACCCCACCAACGTGATCGTCCCCGACGACGGCTCGGCGCCCTACGTCTGCGACTGGGCGCACGTCACCGCCGGCCTGCCCGAGGTCGACGCCGCCACGACCTACCTGCTCTTCAGCGTCGAGAGCGAGGAGCGCGCCAAGCGCTACCTCACCCTCTACTCCAAGGCCGCCGACATCCCGCAGCAGGTCATCATGCAGTGGGTGCCCGTGGTCGCCGCGGCGGAGCTCGCCCGCGGCCGCGCGGAGAAGGAGGAGTTCCTCCGCGGCTGGATCGACGCGGTCTTCGGCGACGAGTAGGCGCCGGCCCCCGCGCAGGGAGAGGGGCGTGCGAGAAGGACGTCTGCAAAGGAGGGGCCCGGGCGACGCCGCCCGGGCCCCTCCGTCACCTTCGCTGGCGCGGGTCCTTCTTGCCTGCGCCCTACAGGACGCCCTCGGCCGCGAGGGCCTGGCGCACGCGCTCGAAGTGCAGGAAGCTGCCGCGCTGGTTGAGCTGCTCGATGTCGTCCCAGCCCACGAGCCTGAAGTCGATGGCCTCCGCGCGCTGCAGCGTGACGTCGGCGGGGGAGAAGTCGAGGTGGAAGTGGTAGATGTCCACGAGGTAGTTGTCGCCGCGCGGCAGGTCCACGTTCTCGTAGCGGAAGATGGGGACGAGCGGCTGCGCCGAGACGTCCAGCCCGCACTCCTCGCCCACCTCGCGGACGATCGCCTCGCCGGAGGCCTCGCCGGCGCGCACGCCGCCGCCCGTGACCTCCCAGTTCCCCGCCGCCCAGTGCTTGTCCAGGGCGCGGCGGGTGATGAGGAACTTGCCCTCGAGGTTCTGGATGACGGCCAGGACGTAGAGCATGTACTGGCCCTCCTCGAGGAAGGCGTTCGCGCGCTGCATGACCTTGCCGGTGCGCCTGCCGTCGCGGTCGTAGATGTCGATGAGCTCGGATCCGGACACGTAAGGCCTCCTGTGGCCGCCCCCCCGGCTCGCGTCCGGGAGGGAGATGCTGCTTCAACTGGGCCATTCTATACCATGGGCCCGGCGCGGGGCGCCGCTTGCCGGCCCCCGGCACCGCTTGCCGAGCGATGCCGGAGACCTGGGGTCGCGGCCTCGCGCGCGGGAGGGTCCCTCGCGTGCTAAAGTGCAAGGGAGCTAGCGCGCTGTTACTGACGGGTAATCCTGGCCGACCAGGGGGAAGCAGCGCATGCAACCGAGCGCCGACCGTCTGGGCAAGCCGTTCTCGCGAGAGGATGACTTGCCCTTTCTCGTTTTTCGGCGCCCGGGCGAGGCCTGGCGGAAGACGTGGAAGCGAGGAGTGACATGCAGGACCTGAGAGAGCTGCTCGAGAGCAACCCCTACCCCGGGCGCGGGATCGTCGTGGGCAAGGGTTGCGTCTACTACTGGATCATGGGGCGCAGCGCCAACAGCCGCAACCGCGTCTTTGTCGAGACGGACGACGGCATCCGCACCGAGGCGCACGACCCGAGCAAGATGGAGGACCCGAGCCTCATCATCTACCACCCCGTCCGCACCATGGGCGACGCGCTCGTCGTCACCAACGGGGACCAGACTGACACGATCGTGGAGCGCGGCAGCTTCCGCGAGGGCTGCATGGCCCGCGAGTACGAGCCCGACGCGCCCAACTACACCCCGCGCATCAGCTCCGTCGTCTACCCCGACGGCTCCTTCGAGCTGTCGATCCTGAAGCACGACCCCGACTCGGCGTCCGACCGCTGCCTGCGCCAGTTCTTCTCCTACGAGGGGGCCGACGAGGGCGTGGGCTACTTCATCAGCACCTACCAGGGCGACGGCGACCCCCTGCCGAGCTTTGCCGGCGAGCCCGTGTGCGTGAGCCTGCCGACCCCCGACGAGGTCTGGGCGGCGCTGAACGCCGACAACAAGGTCTCGCTGTACGCCAACGTCGGCGGCAGCGTGAGGATCTACAACAAGAACCTCGGCGACTAGGGAGGGCGCGGCCAGCCGGCCAAGGACCGCCCGAGAAAGGACCCCACATGAACGAGCTCCAGCTCAAGTACGGCATGAACCCCAACCAGAAGCCCGCGCGCATCTTCATGAGGGACGGCTCCGACCTCCCTGTCAAGGTGCTGCAGGGCCGTCCCGGCTACATCAACTTCCTCGACGCCCTCAACTCCTGGCAGCTCGTGCGCGAGCTCAAGGAGGCGACCGGCATGCCGGCGGCGGCCTCGTTCAAGCATGTCTCGCCCGCCGGCGCCGCCGTGGGCAGGCCGCTCTCCGAGACGGACAAGAAGATCTACTTCGTGGACGACGAGGGCGAGCTCTCGCCGATCGCCTGCGCCTACATCCGCGCCCGCGGCGCCGACCGCATGAGCTCCTACGGCGACTGGGCGGCCCTCTCCGAGCCCTGCGACGCGCGCACCGCCCGCTACATCAAGCACGAGGTCTCCGACGGCATCATCGCCCCCGGCTACACGCCCGAGGCGCTCGAGATCCTCGCCCAGAAGAAGAAGGGCACCTACAACGTCGTCCAGATCGACCCCGACTACGTCTGCGGCCCCCAGGAGACCAAGGACGTCTTCGGCGTCACCTTCGAGCAGGGGCACAACTTCTTCAGGATCGACCGCGACCTGCTGGCCGACGTCGTGACCAAGAACAAGGACATCCCCGACGACGCCAAGGTCGACATGATCGTGAGCCTGATCACGCTCAAGTACACGCAGTCCAACTCCGTCTGCTATGTGAAGGACGGCCAGGCCATCGGCGTGGGCGCCGGCCAGCAGAGTCGCGTCCACTGCACACGCCTCGCCGGCAACAAGGCCGACACCTGGTACCTGCGCCAGCACCCCAAGGTGCTCGGGCTCAAGTTCGCCGACGGCATCCGTCGCGCCAACCGCGACAACGCGATCGACGTCTACATCTCCGACGAGCACGACGACGTGCTGGCCGAGGGCGAGTGGCAGAAGTGGTTCGCCGAGAGACCCGAGGTCCTCACCCGCGAGGAGAAGGCCGCCTGGGTCGCCACCCAGACCGGCGTGACCCTGGGCTCCGACGCCTTCTTCCCCTTCGGCGACAACGTGGAGCGCGCCCACAAGTCCGGCGTCTCCTACATCGCCGAGCCCGGCGGCTCCATCCGCGACGACAACGTGATCGAGACGGCCGACAAGTACGGCATGGCCATGTGCTTCACGCACATGAGGCTCTTCCACCACTAGGGGGGCCGGCACCGGCCGCGGCCCCGACGCCCGCGGCCGGTGCGCTATCCTTGTCTGCCTACACAGGCGACGAGGGGTGGTCGGACATGAGGCTTCTGGAGGAGCGCATCAGGCGGGACGGCATCGTGGTGGACGGAGACGTCCTGAAGGTGGACTCCTTCATCAACCACCAGATGGACGTGGGCCTGTTCCAGGAGATGGCCCGCCAGTGGCACGAGGACTTCGCGGACGCCCCCGTGAACAAGATCCTGACCATCGAGGCGAGCGGTATCGGCATCGCGGCCATCGTTGCCGCCGAGTTCGGCGTGCCGGCCGTTTTCGCGAAGAAGAGCCAGAGCATCAACCTCACGGGCGAGGTCCTCACGGCCAAGGTGACCTCCTTCACCCACCGGCGCACCTACGACGTGATCGTCTCCCGGCGCTTCCTCGGCCCCGCCGACCACGTCCTGATCGTGGACGACTTCCTCGCCAACGGCTGCGCGATCGACGGTCTCGTCGAGATCTGCCGCCAGGCCGGCGCGACGGTCGAGGGGGTGGGCATCGCGGTGGAGAAGGGCTTCCAGCCCGGCGGCGCCCGCCTCAGGGGCGAGGGGCTGCGCGTGGACTCGCTCGCGATCGTCGAGGCCATGGACCCCGCCACCGGCACCATCGCCTTCCGCGAGGGCTAGGCCGCCCGGGCGTGCCTGCGCGGCGGGCGACGCCCGGGGCGCGGGTCCTTCTCGCCCGGGCGCTTGGCACTGCGGCGTATGGGCCTCGCGGCTCTTGGGTATCGTCTGGAATCGACGGCCGGCGCGCGGACGGCCCCTCCCGGGGCGCTACCATTGGCTGTCACGGGGAGGACCGCTCGGGCCCGGGTGCCAGCGCCGCCCTCTGGACCTAGAGTTCCCGAACGGGAGTGAGGCTCACATGAAGCTCAACCGCAAGCCCCGGAAGCAGGTCAAGATCGTCCTGCTGACGGGCTACCTCGGCGCCGGCAAGACGACGCTGCTCAACCACATCCTCGCCAACGACGAGGGCATCCGCGCCGCGGTCATCGTGAACGACATCGGCGAGGTCAACGTGGACGCCAGCCTGATCAAGAACGGGGGGCTGTCCCAGACGGACGAGCTCATACCCATGACCAACGGCTGCCTGTGCTGCACGCTCTCGAACGACCTCACCAACCAGCTGCAGGCCATCGCCAACACCGGGGACTTCGACTACATCGTGATCGAGGCCTCCGGCATCTGCGAGCCCATCCCCATCGCCTACACCATCTCGGCCTTCTGCGACCAGGAGAAGTACGGCGGAGACGCGCCGATGCGGCTCGACAACATCGTCGCAGTCGTCGACTGCGCGCGCATGTTCGACGAGTTCAACGGCGGCAAGGACCTCCTCGCCGAGGACGTCGGCGAGGACGACATCGAGGCCCTGCTCATCCAGCAGATCGAGTTCTGCACCACGGTCGTGCTCAACAAGACCGACACGGTCACGCCCGAGCAGATCAAGGAGCTCAAGGCAATCGTCCGCAGCCTGCAGAGGGATGCGGTCATCGTGGAGGCCACCCGCGGCGACGTGCCGATGGGCGAGCTGCTCGACACCGGCCGCTTCGACTTCGAGAAGGCCTACAACTCCGCCGCGTGGATGGACGCCATGGAGCACCCGGAGGAGCACGAGGACCCGGAGGTCCTGGAGTACGGCATCTCCACCTTCGTGTACGAGCGCCGCAAGCCCTTCGACGTCGACGCCCTCTCCAACTACGTGCAGACCTGGCCGGACAGCGTGGTGCGCTCCAAGGGCATGCTGTGGGCGGCCCAGGACCCCGACATGTGCTACGTCTTCGAGCAGGCCGGCCAGCGCGTGACCCTCTCGGAGAACGGCCTCTTCGTGGACTCCGCCCCCGCGGACGAGAAGCGCCAGATGCTCGAGGAGAACCCCGAGCTGCTTGAGGACTGGGACCCCGTCTGCGGCGACCGCATGACCAAGATCTGCGTGATCGGCCGCGGCATGGACAAGGACGCGCTCGTCGCGGGGCTCGACAGGTGCCTCGTCGACTGGGAGCCCGAGACCGAGTGGACGCCGGCGGACTAGCCGGCAAACGAGCCTGCGCCGGCCCGCGGCCGGCGCGCGAGCACCTGAGGCCGGCCGCGGCCGGCCCGGACAAGGAGGAGCACCCCATGGTCAGAGATCTCGTGAGGGACGAAGCCGTCCTCTCCAAGCGCTGCCAGCGCGCCACGGCGGAGGACGCCGCGGTAGCCCAGGACCTCGTCGACACGGTTGCCACGATCGACGACGCGGCCTGCCTCGCCGCCAACCAGATCGGCGTCTGCAAGGCCGTCTGCGTCTACCTGGACGACGAGCGTAACCCGCACGTGCTGTACAACCCCCGCCTCATGATGGGCCTCAAGGCCTTCAGGGTCGAGGAGGGCTGCCTCACGCGCGACGAGCCGTCCAAGGTGACGCGCTACACCAAGGTCAAGGTCGCCTACGAGGAGCTCCAGGACGGCAAGCTCGTCGAGCGCAAGCGCGACTTCACCGGCTGGACCGCGGAGATGGTCCAGCACATGATTGACCACTGCAACGGCAAGCTCGTCTAGGGCGCCTGGAGGGGATGGCAGATGGCTGAGCTAGACGCTATGGCGGGCCCCGCCCACGAGGCGCGCACGATCGACCTGGGCTGGACGCCGCGCGAGCTCGTGCGGCGGTGCCCGGAGGCGGGCGAGCTGGTGGGCGAACTGGGCCTTGCCGACCTCGACGGGGACCGTACCCTGGCCGACCTCGCGCGCGACGCCGGCATCGACCTCTCGATCGTGGGCATGGCCCTCGGCGCGGCCGGCTACGACGTCGTGGGCTACGAGCCGACCGAGGACGCCAAGAACGACCCGCTCGAGGCCCTCGTCCAGCAGATGTCCAGGACCGAGCACGCGGCGCCGGGCTCCTCGGTGGACCCGATGGTCCAGAGGATGGAGTACGCGATCAGGCGTGCCCAGGAGGACGGGACGCTTCCCGCGACGGGCGGCGGCCCCGAGGCCTAGCCCGGGGCCGCCAGGGGCGCCTGCCGCCTGCGACGCGTCCTGCCGCCAGAGGTCCCCGGCCGCATGTGCGGCCTCTCACAACAGAACGCGACTGCATCGATCGGAGGTCCCATGTACGTTGCTGACGTGACGCTCACCAGCGCGAGTGCGGAGAAGGACTTCGACGTCGTGGTCTACGGCGACGCCGGCCGTCCCGTGATCGTGTTCCCCGAGGGGGACGCCTCGTGTACGAGCTGGGAGAACCACGGCATGATCGAGCGGCTCTCGGACCTGGTCGGGGAGGGGCGCGTCCAGCTCTTCGCCACGGACTCCGCCGACGACGAGGGCTGGTACTTCCGCACGGCCGACCAGGGCTACCGCGTGGGGAGCGTCGGCTCCTACTTCGCCTACGTCGAGGGCGAGCTCCACGACTACGTCTCGGCCGTCTCCTCCGCCGACGAGCTCCCGCTGCTCGTGGGCGTCGGGATGGGCGCGATGAACGCTGCTGTCGAGATGCTGCGCCGCCCCGACCTCTACGGCGGGCTGCTCGCGGTCTCGGGCACCTACGACGTGCGCGCCTTCGTGGACGGCGACCTCGACGAGGGCTGGCTGTCCTTCTCGCCCGTCGACATCGTGGCGTCCCTCGGCGACGAGGCGATGGCGGAGCTCGCCGGCAAGCCGCTCGCCTTCGTCTGCGGGACCCACGGCAGCGAGACGGGCGCGGACACGCAGCGCGCGCTCGAGGGCGCGCTCGCGGCCTGCAGGATCCCGGCGACCTTCGAGTACTGGGGAACGGACGTGAGCCACGACTGGCGCTGGTGGCGCGAGGAGGTCGCGCAGCTGCCCTGCGACGGCGTCGGCCTGCTCAGGTCCGAGTTCCTCTTCACTAACTACATCGGAGAGCACCCGCTCGCTGTCATCAAGGAGGGAAGGGCCCAGGAGCTCATCGACAAGCTCGCGGACGGAATCTCCAAAGTGGCCAGGGCGTTCTACCCCAGGCCGGTCACGCTGAGGACCAGCGACTTCAAGACCAACGAGTACCGCGACATGAGGGGCGGCGCCGAGTTCGAGCCCAACGAGGACAACCCCATGATCGGATGGAGGGGATGCTCCAGGTACGTCTCCGAGAACTACCGCGAGGCGTTCATGTGCGAGCTGAAGGCCATCAAGAAGGTCAGAGACGACATGGGCATGAAGAACGTCAACGTCATGCTGCCCTTCGTCAGGACCATCGGCGAGGTCAAGCAGATCACCGCCATGATGGAGTCCGTCGGCCTCTACCGCGGCCCCGATTTCAAGCTCTACTTCATGGCCGAGGTGCCTGTGAACATCTTCATGGCCGAGGAGTTCTGCAAGTACTGCGACTGGTTCTCCATCGGCTCGAACGACCTCACCCAGCTCACCATGGGCTGCGACAGGGACTCCGATATCCTCGGGAAGATGGGCTACTTCGACGAGAGGAACCCCGGCGTGAAGGCC
>OMVS01000084.1 GCA_900314575.1 uncultured Olsenella sp.
AACGGTCAACGAGACCGTTCGCCTCTTCTGCCAGGCGCACCTTCTGTCGCTCCTGCCTGAGTACTCCACGTCGCTCTCGCCCGACTCCACGGTCATGCAGAAGGTGTATGCGGTGGACGCCGGGATGGCGCATGCCTGCTCGCGGGCCAACCAGCAGGACGTGGGGAAGCGCCTTGAGACAGCGGTCTTCTCTGAGCTGGGACGAAGGACTCGAGGGGGTAGGGTGGAGACGGTCACCTCGTTCACTGCCCCAACCGCAAGGCGTGAGAAGGTCGATTTCCTCGTGGGGGACGCCCTCGCCTCCTCTCCCTACGAACTCATCCAGGTGACGGTGGACATGGGGTCCCCCAAGTCGCGAGAGCGGGAGCTCGGGTCGCTCGAGGTCGCGATGGAGAAGACGCGCCTGTCCAACGGCGTCGTGGTTACGCTCAGGGAGGATGGCGAAGAGGTGCTGGGCTCCGGGCGGCGCGCCTCGCCCCCTACTCGGCCTCGGCCGCCGCCGCGGCGCGGGAGGCCCCGAGCGAGAAGAGCGCGCCCGCGACCCTGCGCACGACCGGTCCCGCCACGAAGAACTGCCAGAGAAGGGCCATGGGGAAGTTGAGCACGGTCGTCTGGAACCAGGTGGCCACGACGTCGGGCGCGGCGGGCCGCTTGATGAGCAGCGTCGCGACGAGGCTCATGAGGGGGCACATCAGCTGGACGCTCAGCGCGGAGATGGCTGCCACCATGGCGAAGGGGGTGCGGGGCTCGGACCCCACGAGGCCGGCGGCGCGGCGGGAAGCGCTGGGGGAGACCACGACCAGGTCGAGGACGAAGGCGATGGGTCCCATGTAGGCGAGCTCGCGCAGCGCCGCGACGAACACGAAGTTGGACAGCCCGCCAACCTCGAGCGCGATGTTGTAGCAGATCATCCCGTACACCATGGCGACGACCATCAGGGCGGTGAAGACGACTTCCTGGACGCGGTTCTGTGGCATGTGACCTCCCGGCTCTCGTGCAGTGTTGTTCGTTATCACCGGGGAGGTGTGCGTTTCCAAGGATACCTGCAGCTCGTTTAGTGTCAGACCAACATAGCAGCCGTGAGGGCGGGCCCGTGTCGGTCCGGCCCCATCCGGACAAAGTCTTCATGACCTCTCGTGCCTGCTACCGTCGTGTGAACGACCGGGCGACGCCCGTCCGCCCCCACGGCGCGCTGTTATGCTAGGGGAGAAGAAGCATTTGGTCCGGACGCTCGCCGGCAGCTCGCGCGCCGTCGCGGGACGGCCGGGGACGGGAGGCAGACATGGACGAGAAGGACGACGCGCAGCGGCAGGGTCCCGACGCCCCCGACGCGACGGGCGACCCGGCCGCCCTCGAGCTTGCGATGGCGGCCTACGACGAGGGCGACCCCCGGCGCATCCACCACTTCCTGAAGGTCCACGAGCTCGCACGGACGATCGGGCTCGCGGAGGGGCTCGACGCGCGCACCCTCCACGTCCTGGAGGCCGCCGCGATCGTACACGACGCGGGCATCCACGAGTCCGAGCGCGTCTATGGCAACGCGAGCGGCAGGCACCAGGAGGAGCTCGGCCCCGCGGTGGCGCGGCCGCTCCTGGAGCGTGCGGGCTACGACGAGGCCTCGGTCGAGCGCGCCTGCTGGCTCGTCGCGCACCACCATACATATATAGGCATCGAGGATGACGACCATCAGGTTCTCGTGGAGGCCGACTTCCTCGTGAACGTCTACGAGGACGCGCCCCAAGACGCGGAGGCCCGCGCGCGCGTCGCGCGCCAGGTGGCGGAGCGCGTCTTCCGCACGCGCACGGGCCTCGCCCTCCTGCGCTCCATGTACCTCTCCGACGCCTACGCCCCGCTCCCATAAGGGCCCCGGGGCTTGCCGCGCCGGGTGGGATAATCGCAGGTGCCGCCCGGGCCTTCCGGGGGCAGCCCGGCCAGGGCCGGGCGAGGTTGCGCGCGGGCAGGCCGCGCGCCGCCAGGGCATCCGACCGAAGGGGGACCCGCATGGAGACCAGGCCCTACGTCCCGTGGGAGCTCATGAACTCGTTTCTCGTCGATGCGTTCGTGGGGTACGGCGTGCCCCGCGAGGATGCCGCCATCTGCGCGGACGTCCTTCTCGAGAGCGACCGCCGCGGCATAGAGAGCCATGGCTGCAACCGCTTCAAGCCCATCTACCTGGACCGCATCAAGCGCGGTACGCTCCTGCCCACCACCGACCTCGAGATCGTGCGCGAGACGCCCACCACCGTCGTGGCCGACGCGCACGACGGCATGGGCATGGTCGCCTCCTGTCGCGTCATGCGGATGCTGATAGAGAAGGCCCGCGCCAACGGCATGGCGGGCGGCGCAATCCGCAACTCCACACACTACGGCATCGCGGGTTACTGGGCGACGATGGCGAGCAAGGAGGGCATGATCGGCCTCACGGGCACCAACGCGCGCCCGTCGATCGCGCCCACCTTCGGCGTGGAGAACATGATGGGAACCAACCCGCTCACCTTCGCCCTCCCCACGGACGAGGAGTTCCCCTTCTGCATCGACTGCGCGACCTCCATCGTCCAGCGCGGCAAGATCGAGTACTGGGCCCGCGAGGGCGCGCCGACCCCTCCCGGCATGGTGGTGACGCAGGACGGCAGCCAGGTGACGGACTCCGAGCGGATCCTCAGGATGCTCGTGGACGGCACGGCGGCGCTCGCCCCGCTGGGCGGCGGCCCCGGCGACGAGATGCGCGGCTACAAGGGCTACGGCTACGCGGCCACGGTGGAGATCCTCTCCGCGGCGCTGGCGGGTGGCGAGTTCATGAAGGCCCTCACGGGCGTCGCGCCCGACGGCTCCCCACAGATGTACCATCTTGGGCACTTCTTCTTCGTCGTGGACCCGGACGCCTTCTGCGGCCAGGACGTCTTCCGCAAGACGGCGGGCGACATCTGCCGCGCGCTGCGCGCCTCCAGGCGCGCGCCCGGCTACGACCGCATCTACACCGCGGGCGAGAAGGAATACCTCGCCTGGCAGGAGCGCAAGGACAAGGGCGTGCCGGTGGGCGAGGCCGTGCAGCGCGAGCTCGTGGCGGTGAGGGACGAGCTGGGGCTCGACTACCGCTTCCCCTTCGAGGACTGAGTCCGCGCCGAGGAGCTCCGCCGACCTTCTCCACGCCCTGGACGAGAGGCTCCAGTAGCTTAGCGCGCACCTACGTGCGCGCCATGCCCGTCAGAAAGAAGCCACAGGATCGCCCGCGCGCAGCGCAGGTCCTCGTCCGTGAAGTGCCCGCCGGGGTTGAGCTCGAAGCACGTGCTCGCCCCGGCCCGCTCGAACGCCCCCGCGACCCGCTGCGTGTCCTCGAGGACGGACCGCATGGCGCGGTTGCGGGTGCGCGGCTCGGCCTCACCGAGCGAAAAGTACGCGCGCCGCACGCCCGGTCGCGGCCCGTTGCCGGCGGCGTACTCGGCGAAGCCCGGGTACCACAGCGAGCCCGACACGCTGGCGACGCGCTCGAAGGCGTCGGTCCGCGTCGCCGCCCACGCTGCGAAGAGCCCCGCCAGCGAGTAGCCGGCGAGGGCGGAGAGGGACGGCCCCATCCCGTGCTGGCCGAGAAGGGCCTCGGCCTTCGGCATGACTGCCCGCTCGAGGAGCCCGAGCTGGGATTCAGCGGCGCCCTCGTAGGCGGTGCCGCCGCGGAACGTCGGCGGGGCGGGCCACGGGGTGAGGTCGTCGTCCCAGCTCCTGGCCTCCATCGCCACGAGAGCCATGGGTGGCCTTGTGCCCTCGCCCACGCGCTCCCAAACGTCCCTCCCGTCGCCCTCGAAGACGTGCAGATAGACCACGGGAACCAGTGTCGGGGAGGCGTCGGCGCGGACCCCTGCGAGCGGCTCCGTTGCGCGTAGGGTGACCTTCACGCCCTCGACCTCGATGCTCTGCTCGACCATGCCGCCTCGTTCGACCACGCCAGCCTCCCAGCTGCTCGCCACCGGACAGGGGAGGGCGGCACGCACGCCGCGGATCCCGTCATCCAGCACCATAGCATCGGAGCAGGTGGGCCGAAGACGCGCGAGCCGGCCTGTCCGCTCGGCGGACGTCGCTTTGTTGCGTAACACATATATACGGGTGGTTCCTCAGCTGCGCTCGAAGTGTGTTAACCTTTTTGGACTGAATGACACCTGAACGTGTCTCAACTGATTAGCATCGACCGCCCGGGTGGCCGACATGGGTCGGGTTCCGTGTCCGCAAGGGTGACGAGGTGAAGGGAGGGGGCGCGCATGGTATGGTCTTTCGCATCGTTCCTGCGACTCGGCGGCGGCCGCAAGGGTCCGGCGGCGGGCTCCCCGGAGGCGTCGGGTCCGTCGCCCGCGCCCGTCCGCGCCCAAGAGGGCGCCCCTGACCTCAGCAAGCTCGACCGCGTGCAGCTGCTCCAGCTCCTCCGCGACGCGATGGAGGAGAACGACCGGCTCCGCGAGCAGGTGGCGGCCGCCAACCGCCGTGCCGACGAGGCGGAGGGAAGGCTCGAGGACCGTCGCATCCAGCTTGAGGACTCAGAGTCCCTCGCCGAGGCGGCCCTGCGCCTCTGGCGTCTTCGCCGACGCGCAGCGCGCGATCGACCTCTATGCCTATAACCGCTCCCTGAATCGTGACCGGGAGGCGTCCTGGCCGGAGCGTAGCGACCGAGGCGAGGACGTCACCCTCCGCGACGGTGCGGGCCAGTCAGCTGCGGGGCGGTCGCGATGAGCGCCGCACGGGAAGGCAGGCGACCACAAGAGGCGGCAGGGGGCACGCGGCTGGCGGGCGGTCGCAAGGTGCAGCTTCCCACCGTCGAGCAGATAGACGAGGAGCTCCAACGCACCGAGGGCCTGCGCCACCGGCACAGCCTCGGTCGCAACGTGGCCTTCGCGCTGGTCGGCGTCTTCGCGGCGTCGGTCCTGCTCTCGACCTTCGCGCTCCCCACCTTCAAGATCTACGGCCAGTCCATGGCGCCCACCCTGAACGAGGGTGACATCGTGGTCGCCACCAAGTCCCCCTCGTACGGCAGGGGCGACCTCGTGGCCTTCACCTACAACAACAAGGTGCTCACCAAGCGCGTCATCGGCTGCCCGGGCGACTGGGTGGACATCGACGCCGATGGCAACGTGAGCATAAATGGCGAGGCGCTTGACGAGCCCTACCTCGACCCCGGCTCCAAGGCTCTGGGCCAGTGCGACATCAGCCTGCCCTACCAGGTGCCCGAGGACACCTACTTCGTGATGGGCGACAAGCGCTCCGTCTCGGTGGACTCCCGCCTAACGCAGGTGGGCTGCATCCCCAAGGACCAGATCGTGGGCAGGCTCGTGCTTCGCGTGTGGCCCCTGGGGGCCCTGGGGGTGGTGGGGTCATGAGATGCGTGAGTGACCGCGGCCCGTAAGGGCGCGATGTCTTTGGTTACAGACAAGGCATGGAGAAGGACCGACTCCAGAAGGGAAGGATCATGAAGCACCTAAATAAGGTTCTGTCGGCCGCGCTCGTCACGGCTCTCGCGGTCGTGATGGCGCTGACGCTCGCGCCTTCGGCGGCGTTGGCGGCCAGCCACACCATCACCATCAAGGAGCCAAGCGGCAACCAGGCCAGCCACGAGTACGAGGCCTACCAGGTCTTCACGGGCACGTACAACAGCAACAGCAAGCAGCTCGAGGGCATCGTCTGGGGCTCCGGCGTGGACGGCAACGCCCTGCTCACCGACCTCAAGGCCGACACGACCATCGGTCACTACTTCACGGCCGCGACCGATGCGCCCACGGCTGCCGCCGCGATGGCTGACATGAAGAGCGGCTCGACGGACGCGGAGGCACTCGCCAAGGTCGTGGCGAAGCACCTCACGACCACCAAGTACAGCACCAAGGTGAACAACAAGGAATCCGACGAGATCACCGTCGACGCCGATGGATACTACTTCGTCAAGGACGTGACTGACAGCCTCTCCGACGGCGACACCTACTCCAGGTTCATGCTCCAGGTTGCGGGCGGAGACGTCAAGGTCGAGGCCAAGGACACCACCACGATCTCGAACAAGCACGTGAAGGAGACCAATGACTCCAAGGCCAACACCACGGAGGAGACGGAAGGCTGGAGGAACGTCGGCGACTACGACATGGGCGATATGGTCCCCTTCCAGCTCACCGGCCAGGTCGCCGCTGACTACGGCTATTACGACTCCTACTACTTCGCGTTCGAGGACACGTACGATAAGAACCAGCTCGGTGAGGCCGAGGATGTCAATGTCTTCGTGGACGGCACTCAGCTCACCAAGGCGCAGCGCGATGCCGCGGGCTACGTGCTGACCCAGAAGGAGGGGTCCTTCACCATCGAGTTCACCGACCTGAAGAAGATTGTGGACGCCGATCACAAGCCGCTCGTGCATGCGGGCGCCGTCATCTCCGTCGAGTACAAAGCCAAGCTCCTCACCGGTGCCAACATCGGCTCCACTGGCAACGTGAACACGAGCCACACCGTGTTCTCCAACAACCCCAACAACAAGGACTCCAGGGGCAAGACGCCTGACCACAAGGTCAAGGTGTTCACCTACCAGCTCGTCGTGAACAAGGTCAACGAGGCGCAGATTCCGCTCAAGGGCGCAGACTTCACCCTCTCCAAGCTCGACAAAACCGACGGCCAGTACAAGCCGGTCCCCATCAAGGTGGACGGCGCTTCCCTCAAGACCGTGAGCGAGGACGGTGCCACGTTCACCTTCAAGGGGCTCGACGAGGGCGTCTACAAGCTCGAGGAGACCACGACCCCCAAGGGCTACAACACGATATCGCCCATCGAGTTCTCGATCATCAGTGCCACGAACGACGATGCGGGGACCCTGGTTTCCATCAACGGCTCAACGGAGAGCACCTCTAAGGGCAAGGCCGAGTTCCTCTCCGATAAGGACACCGGAACCGTCTCCACCAACATCCAGAACAAGTCCGGCTCCATCCTGCCCTCCACGGGTGGCATGGGCACCACCGTCCTCTACGTGGGCGGTGCGGCGCTCGTCGTCGTCGCGGTGATTGGCCTCGCCAAGCGCCGCGCGGCGCGCAGCGACGCGTAGGTCTGGCCGCAGGTTCCGGATTCCGCATCTTCCATGCCAAGCGGCCGCCCCGGTCACGGGGGCGGCCGCGGGTGCCGCGAAAGGAGGCGCAGATGGGAAGGTGGCTTAGGACGCACGTACCCGAGGTCCTTCTCAGCTGCG
>OMVS01000132.1 GCA_900314575.1 uncultured Olsenella sp.
CCCTGGCCACGCGCAACCGCGATGCGCTCCACCTCGCTCCCTACGTCGATATCGTCCCGAGCGACTTGGCCGCGGGCATCGACCCGGCGTTGATGGGGAATTTCGAGGCGCTTGTCTCCAACCCGCCCTACATCCCCTCCGCTGTGATCCCGACCCTGCCGCATGAGGTCGAGGGCTTCGAGCCGCACCTGGCGCTGGACGGGGGACAGGACGGCCTCGACATCTACCGCCGGCTGCTCGACCTCGCGCCTCGCGCCTTGCACCCCGGCGGCCTCCTTGCGGTCGAGCTCTTCGAGACGACGCTCGACGAGGCGGCCCGCCTCGCACGTGAGCAGGGCGGATGGGCCTCGGTCGAGGTCCGCGAGGACTACACGCACCGTCCGCGTTTCCTGGTCGCCCGCCGCGGATAGGCACAGCGTGGGCTCCATTGCGCCTAAGCGAGGTTCCCTTCGCGGCGCGCAGCCCGCATAACTCGCGGCTCCGCCGCTCAGACAGATGCGGGCTCCCGCGCACCGCTCCGGTCGCCTCAGGCGCAAAAGTCCGCCCACCCTGCACCTATCCGCGGCGGCGCCCCTCTATGGGGTGTAGGATGGCGGCGGATATCAGTCGTTGAAGGAGGGCTGGGATGGGACAGGTGCTCAAGGTCGACCAGGACAATCCGACCGAGGACGTGCTGGCGTGCGCGGTCGAGGTGCTGCATGGCGACGGCGTCCTCGTGATGCCCACCGACTCGGTCTACGGCATCGGCTGTGCGGCGACCTCAGGCAATTCGGCGCGCGAGCGCGTCTTCCGGATCAAGGAACGCCCCGCCGACATGACCCTGCCCTGGCTCATCGCGGATACGGCCGACCTCGCGCGGTATGCCGACGACGTACCTGCCTGGGCGCTTGCGCTCACGGCCGCCTTCTGGCCCGGTGCACTCACTTTGGTCGTCCCCACATCGCGTCGCGTGCCCGTGGAGTACCAGCGAACGGACACCCACACCATCGCCTTGCGCATGCCCGATTCCGAGCTTGTGCGCGAGCTGGCGCGCCGGGTTTGCGTGCCCCTGGCCGTGACCTCGGCCAACACGCATGGCGTTGCGGCGGCGACCTCGGGCGCCTCGGTCGAGGCACGCCTCGTGGAAGAGGCCGACCTCACCCTCGACGCCGGCCCCGCGCCCATCGCGATTCCGTCGACTATTGTCGACTGTACGGGCGCTGAGCCCCGAATCCTGCGCGAGGGCGCCATCTCCACGGCGGATATCCTGGACGTGGCCGGCGCGTAGCGGACAACGGGACGCTCCCTTCGCCAAAGTTTCCGACATGAATCGAGCTCATAGGCGCATTGTGTTTCCCCGCGCCCGCTACGTACAATGGGCATCGTCACGTCGGCAACGACACGCCACACGAGAGGGGACCGCATGCACTTCGACTACCTGGACAAGACCGACCCCGAGGTCGCCAAGATCATCGACGACGAGCTGGGCCGTCAGCGCGACAGCATCGAGCTCATCGCCTCCGAGAACCTCGTGTCCCTCTCCGTGATGGAGGCCGTCGGCTCCGTCCTCACCAACAAGTACGCCGAGGGCTATCCCGGCCGCCGCTTCTACGGCGGCTGCTGGGCCGTCGACGAGGTCGAGCAGCTCGCGCGCGACCGCGCCAAGCAGCTTTTCGGCGCCAAATGGGTCAACGTCCAGCCGCACTCCGGCGCGCAGGCCAACTACGCCGCCGAGACCGCGCTCATGCAGCCGGGCGACACCTTCATGGGCATGAACCTGTCCGAGGGCGGCCACCTCACGCACGGCTCCTCGGCCAACTTCTCCGGCAAGCTCTACCACTGCGTGCCCTACGGCGTCGACGCCGTCACGGGCCGCATCGACTACGACCGCATCGCCGCCATCGCGCAGGAGTGCAAGCCCAAGGTCATCATCGCCGGCGCCTCCGCCTATCCGCGCACGATCGACTTCGAGAAGTTCGCCGAGATCGCGCACGGCGTGGGCGCCTACCTCCTGGTCGACATGGCCCACATCGCGGGCCTCGTCGCCGTGGGCAAGCACCCCAACCCCGTTCCCTACGCCGACATCGTGACGACCACCACCCACAAGACCCTGCGCGGCACCCGCGGCGGCCTCATCCTCACCAACGACGACGACCTGCACAAGAAGATCAACTCGGCCGTCTTCCCCGGGGCCCAGGGCGGCCCGCTCATGCATGTGATTGCCGGCAAGGCCGTGGCCCTGGGCGAGGCCCTCAAGCCCGAGTTCGCCGACTACATCGATCAGGTCCTCGTCAACTGCCAGGCCCTGGGCGAGGGCATGCTGTCCCGCGGGCTCGACCTCGTGACCGGCGGCTCCGACAACCACCTGCAGCTCGTCGACCTCACGCCACTGGGCGATGTGTCGGGCCGCGACGCCGAGCAGGCCCTCGATGCGGT
>OMVS01000092.1 GCA_900314575.1 uncultured Olsenella sp.
CCGGGGCGGGGGCCGCCGTGGCGGGAGGTGCCGGTCGGGGCGGCGCGGTGCCGCGCGAGGTGCCGCGAACCATGCTCAGGGGCTCGCTCTCGCAGGGCGCCTGCGCCTGGGATGACACCTGGGGCGGGGCCGGCGAGGCGGCAGGCGGCCTCGGCGGCGAGGGCTCGGCCGGGGCCGATGGCGGCGCACCCACGGATGCGGACGCGGGCGACGGGCGCTTCTCGGCCACGGACCCGGACGGCGTGGGCCTCGAGGTCCCGAGCGACTTCGACGCACCCTGGGCCACGGGCGACCTGGGCAACACGACGCCTGGCAGCTTCGGCGACATGGGCGATGCGGACGACGTGCCGACGGGGAGCGTCTCGGCGCCGGGCCAAGCGGGCGGCGCCGGTCCGGCGTTCTGGCTCGTGCGCGAGTCGACGGGGGAGCGCTACCCGCTGGACGAGGGCGTCGAGGACGTGATCGGTCGCTCGTCCGCCTGCGACGTGCAGGTCCTGGGCAACCTCGGCATCAGCAGGATGCACGCCTCCGTCGTCTGCGGCGACAGGGGCGTGGAGATCTTCGACCTCGGGTCGGAGAACGGTGTCGTGCTCAGGAGCGGCCTTTTGCCGGTGAACGATCACGCCATGGTCGCGGTGGGGGAGCGCTTCATGCTCGCGGACGAGCTGTTCCACGTGGAGCGCGGCGAGGGCGCGTAGGGCCGCCGTCCGCGCCGGGGGCGCAAGGTGTGCCGGAGGCGCAAGGCGCGCCGGGCGAGAAGGACGTCCGCCAGCGCGCCGTCCTGCGCCCTACTCCATCGTGTGCGTGGTGTAGACGGCCTCGTCTTCCCAGAGCACGGCCTCGTTGCCGGAGAGGACGCCCTCGCGGTGCCCCGCGAGGGTCGCGGGCACGTCGATGAGACGCTGGTTGGCCGAGCCGCGGAAGCGGAGGCTGATGTCGTGCTCGGCGGCGACCCAGGGGCCGTCGACCAGCACGTCGACGCACTCCAGGATCGAGGACAGGTCCTCGGAGCCGTGCGAGCCGCCGGGCAGGAGCTCCTCGAGCGTGCGCCCGCTGTACAGCCAGACGTTCTTCTCCGTGCCGAAGCGCTCGCGCACGCGCCTGAGGAAGGGTGCGAGGGCCGCGGCGTTCTCCGGCTCGGTCGGCTCGCCGCCGAGGACGGAGAGGCCGTCGACGTAGAACGGCTCCATGGACTCGATGATCTTGTCCTCCACCTGGCGCGTGAAGGGGTCGCCCGCCGTGAAGCTCCACGCCGACTCGTTGAAGCAGCCGGGGCAGTGCAGCCTGCAGCCGGAGACGAACAGGGTGGTCCTCACGCCGGGTCCGTTGGCGATGTCACAGTACTTGATCTCCGCGTAGTTCATGGCTGCACCTCGGCTGGTTCGGTCGTGGACGGTTCCCTCTTGGGTGGTGCTGCGAGAGAGCTGCGTCCACGGATGGGTTTAACGCCTTGCAATTGTATCTGACGCACGGGACACCAAAGGGCGCCTCGGGCAGACCGACAAGGCGCCCATCGTCACGACAATGCGTGGTGCAGGTGGCGCCTTCGACGGGAGCGCTGGAATGTGATAGAAAGTAGCTGACTTATAGAAAGTAGCTGACTTTTCCCGTGAGGAAGGGTCTCCAAGCGCCGGGGACGTTTTCCCCGGCTCTTTTCATATCTTTCGGTTGAATCCCAACTGGCGTAGCACGGCGTTAGAGCCGATAAGTACGCGAGAAGGCCGAAGGGAGCCCATCCGGCGGTCCCTTCGGCCTGGATCGTTCTCGCGGCCGTAGCGCTACAGGTGCAGCACGCGGTCCTTGATCTCCTGCGTGCGGCCCTGGTTCCAGAACTGGGTGCCGATGTAGCCGCAGGTCCTGCGGGCCACGTTCATCTTGCTCTGGTCGCGGTTGCCGCAGTTGGGGCACTCCCACACGAGCTTGCCGTCGTCCTCCACGATCCTGATCTCCCCGTCGTAGCCGCACACCTGGCAGTAGTCGCTCTTGGTGTTGAGCTCGGCGTACATGATGTTCTCGTAGATGAACTGCATCACGCGGACCACGGCCTCGAGGTTGTCCTGCATGTTGGGCACCTCGACGTAGGAGATGGCGCCGCCGGGGGAGAGGCGCTGGAACTTGCTCTCGAAGCGCAGCTTGGTGAAGGCGTCGATCTTCTCGGTCACGTGGACGTGGTAGGAGTTGGTGATGTAGCCCTTGTCCGTGATGCCGGGGATGATGCCGAAGCGGCGCTGCAGGCACTTGGCGAACTTGTAGGTGGTGGACTCGAGCGGCGTGCCGTAGAGGGAGTAGTCGATGTCCTCGGCGGCCTTCCACTCGGCGCACTTGTCGTTCATGTGCTGCATGATCGAGAGGGCGAAGTCCTCGGCGGCGGGGTCGGTGTGGCTCTTGCCGGTGAGGGCCTTCACGCACTCGTAGAGGCCGGCGTAGCCGAGGCTGATGGTGCTGTAGCCGCCATAGAGGAGCTTGTCGATCTTCTCGCCCTTGTCGAGGCGCGCGAGGGCGCCGTACTGCCACAGGATCGGCGCGGCGTCCGAGGTCGTGCCGCAGAGGCGGTCGTGGCGGCAGCGCAGCGCGCGGTGGCAGAGCTCGAGGCGCTCGTCGAAGAGCGGCCAGAACTTCTCCACGTCTCGGTCGGCGGACAGCGCGACGTCGGGCAGGTTGATCGTGACGACGCCCTGGTTGAAGCGGCCGTAGTACTTGGGCTTGCCCGGCTCGTAGTTCTTGGCCTTGGCCACGTTGCCGTAGCCGTCGCCCGAGCGGTCGGGCGTCAGGAAGGAGCGGCAGCCCATGCAGGTGTAGACGTCGCCCTCGCCCTCGGCCTCGCCCTTGGAGAGCTTGTACTCGCGCATCTTCTTCTCGGAGATGTAGTCGGGCACCATGCGCTTGGCGGTGCACTTGGCGGCCAGCTGCGTGAGGTAGAAGTAGGGGTCGCCGGGGTGGATGCTGTCCTCCTCGAGCACGTAGATGAGCTTGGGGAAGGCGGGGGTGATCCACACGCCGGCTTCGTTCTTGACGCCCTGGTAGCGCTGCTTGAGCATCTCCTCGATGCAGAGCGCGAGGTCGTGCTTCTCCTGGGGGTCGCGCGCCTCGTTGAGGTACATGAACACGGTGATGAACGGCGCCTGGCCGTTGGTGGTCATGAGGGTGACGACCTGGTACTGGATGGTCTGGATGCCGCGGGCCACCTCGTCGCGCAGGCGCTTCTCCACTATGGTGTCGACCTTGTCGGCGCCGGGGTGGGCGTCGATGGCCTCCATCTCGGCGTACACCTGGCGGCGAATCTTCTTGCGGGAGACGTCCACGAACTTGGCGAGGTGGTAGAGCGAGATGGACTGGCCGCCGTACTGGCAGGAGGCCACCTGGGCGATGATCTGCGTGGCGATGTTGCAGGCGGTCGAGAAGCTGTGGGGCTTCTCGATCATGGTGCCGCTGATCACCGTGCCGTTCTGCAGCATGTCGTCGAGGTTCACGAGGTCGCAGTTGTGCATGTGCTGGGCGTAGTAGTCGGCGTCGTGGAAGTGGATGATGCCCTCCTGGTGGGCCTCCACGACGTCGCGCGGCAGCAGCTGGCGCATCGTCAGGTCCTTGGAGACCTCGCCGGCCATGTAGTCGCGCTGGACGCTGACCACGGTCGGGTTCTTGTTGGAGTTCTCCTGCTTGACCTCCTCGTTGTTGGCCTCGATCAGCGAGAGGATCTTGTCGTCCGTGGTGTTCTTGTGGCGCTTCTGGTTCTGCAGGTAGCGGTAGATGATGTAGCGGCGGGCCACGTCGAAGTGGTCGAGGGCCATGAGCTGGTCCTCGACGAGGTCCTGGACCTCCTCGACCGTGACGGTGTGGCCGGCCTTGGCGCACTCGTCCTGCACGTTGAGGGAGGCGAAGGTGATCTCGCGCTCGGTCAGGCGGTCGGCCTCGGCGGCCTCGGCGTTGGCCCCGGCGATGGCGTTGGAGATCTTGCTGACGTCGAAGGGTACCTCTGAGCCGTTGCGCTTGATGATCTTCATCGTGCTCTCCTCGCTTGCGTGGCGGCGGCATAGACTAGCTGGGCAAACGCGCAAACCGCGCCTGCCGTGCCGTCGCTGGGATTGGTTTCCTATGGCCTGAGATGAGTATGGCACAACTTCTTGTGCCAGAAATTGACATTCAGCACAAGATATTGTTGAAAAGCCGTCCCGTGATGTTGAAACACCGTTGATAACCCAAATCGGCGCAGGTGAGAAAAACGCGCGCCCGAAAGACAATTGCGGGGTTCCGGCAAGAATTCTCCCATGGGCGCGGGGCCTTCGCAGTTCCTCCGCAACTTGTTTGGGCGCCTGCCGTTCGCCGGCGACAAGGACGACGGGGAAGCGATTACCAAAAGGGTCCCACTAGCATCTCCTGGACGCCGGCCCGCCGGCGGCGACTCGCGGGCGGGCAGTATGCCGGCAGGCGCCAGCCCCGCGCCTGCCGGCATCGAGGCGCGGCGAGAAGAGACTGCGAGCGAGTACTTCGAGCGAGGCCCGATGACTGAGGTGATCATAATCTCGGGGGCGCGAGGCGCCGGCAAGACGACGCTCATCAACGGCATCGTCGCGGCCAACGCGCTCGACGAGCCGCCGGTCGTGCTCGAGTGCGAGGCGGGGGAGAGCTCCGTGAGCTGGGACCTCATCTCCGCTGGGAGGGTGTCTCTCTGGCCGGTCGTGCCGGCGCGCCGCGCGGACGCGGGCGACGGGCTACCCCACACCCTCCACCAGGGTCTCACGACGATCATGCGCTCTTCGCCGCCCGCGTGCGTGATCGTGGAGGCGTGCGACGCTGCGTCCGTGGACGACGTGGCGGGCGTGGTCTCCTACGTGGGGAGGGAGCAGCCCTTAGAGGTCTGCGCCGCCATCACCGTGGTGGACGCCACAAGAGTAGCCGAGCCGCGCGCCCTCTCCAACGCGGCGTGCAGGAAGCTCGAGGAGGCGCGCCTCCTGGTGCTTACCAAGGCCGAGGGCCTCTCGGACTACGACGTCTTCCGGGTGCGCGGCATCCTCCACGCGCTGGTCGACGCACCTGTCGTGCGGCTGGACAGCCCACCGGACTACCGTCGGCTGCTCGAGCTCGCGAAGGTTGCGTGGGCGATGCGCGGGGGCGCGTAGGGGAGGCGATGGGTGCGACGGCGCATCCGCGCGTCCGTCTCACTCATGGCGACATCGAGACGCTCGGCGCATGACGGCACGAGCGATGAGTGAACGTGCGGGCGTTCCGCAAGATGAACCTTCAGACAAAAGGAGCGCTCGGGCCGCGGTCGACGAGGACTACGACGCAGTCAAGTACGATTTCTTCACCTTCGACGAGGCTGACGGGCACCGCTATTCCCATGAGGACACAACGAGGCTCCTTCCCCACAAGTACGTCGACATGGTCAGGCGTAGGTTCGCGGCGGTGCGCGAGGAGGTGGGCCCAGACGTCGACATCATCATGGAGAACCACTCGAGCGTCGACGTGCAGTCTGCGGTCCAGATCGGCGAGGCGGTAAAGGAGTACGGCATCTACTACTTCGAGGAGCCGCGTACCCCTGCCCCTTGGCTGACCAAGGCGGTACATGACAGACTGAACGTTCCCGTCTCGCAGGGCGAGCGCGTCTACACCCGCTGGCAGTATGCCCCCTACTTCGAGGACGGCTCCGTCCAGCTCATCCAGCCGGACCTCGGCAACTGCGGCGGCATCACCGAGGTGAAGAAGGTCGCGGACATGGCGGAGACCTACGACGTGGGCGTGCAGGTGCACGTCTGCTCGAGTCCGCTCCTGACGGCAGCGGCGCTCCAGGTCGAGTGCGTCCTCCCGAACTTCACCATCCACGAGCACCACGTCTACAACCGCTTCGACTACAACCGGAGGCTGTGCAAGTACGACTACCAGCCGGTCAACGGT
>OMVS01000090.1 GCA_900314575.1 uncultured Olsenella sp.
CACCCGCCGGCCCCGGGCGCCCGCCGGCCCCGTGCGCCCACGCTGCTCAGCGGCCTGTTGACTCGCGCGCCTCCCTCAGCAGCTGCCTGAGGTTCCGCGAGAAGCGCCTCCTGTCCTCGCTCGTGAAGGCGGCCGGCCCCTTGGTCCTGCCGCCAGCCCGGCGCACCCTCTTCTCCTCGTGTCTGATGAACATCATCGAGTCGATGGTGAGCGGGTTGTATACGTGCCCGCGCACGCCGATGGCGCGTGCGCCCCTGCCGAGCACGATGTCTGCGAGGCCGATGTCCTGCGTGACCACCACGTCGTCCGGGTTGACGGCGGCCGCGATCTCGAAGTCCGCGGAGTCGGCGCCCACGCCGACCTGGACGGTGCTTACCCAGAAGCCGCCGTCGGGACGCGCGGGGTCGCGCGGCTCGCGCGGGTCGGAAGCGCGGAGGTGGCGCTCCAGGTTCTGCGTCGTGTTGCCAGCGATGACGCAGGGAACGCGCAGCTCCCTGGCGGCCGAAAGGGACTCGCGGATGACGGGGCAGGCGTCGGCATCGATGTAGAGTCGGGTCACGGGTCCTCCGGAGGTCGTGGTGCGTGCGCGGCCATTGTAGCCCGTCGACGTTCGGGCCAGCGCCGCGGGTGGGCCCCGCCGCGGCCCGCCGCTGTGCCCGCCGCCGCGTCCCGCCGCGCTTCTCGGGCGCCATTCATGGCGAAACTGTTTGCTAATCAAATCATCACATCATATGCAAGGAAAATTTTGCTAAAGTGCCAAATCCGTTCGTGTGCGGCTCGAACCCCGCGTCGCAGAAGCGTCGACCTCACGTGCGGGAGCCTCGGGCCCCTGCGCCACCAGCGAAGAAAGGTAACTAATGGACATTCCCGTGGTGGCCTCGGCATTCGGGGCGGGCCTCCTGTCGTTCTTCTCGCCCTGCGTGCTTCCCCTGCTGCCGGTATATGCCGGCATCCTCACCACCGACGCCGGCGACGGCGCGGAGTTCTCCCTCGCGCGGCGCTGCGCCAACACCGTCGCCTTCGTGCTCGGAATCTCCTGCGTCTTCGTGACGATGGGGGCGGGGGTAGCGTCGCTCGGCTCGTTCACGAAGAGCCCCTGGGTCACGATGGCGCTCGGCGTCGTGGTCGTCTTCTTTGGCCTCCTGCTCTCGGGCGTCGTGACCGTCCCGTTCCTCCAGAAGGACTCCCGCGCCGGGGCCCTCGGCAGGATCAAGGTGAGGGGCGTCCTCAGTGCCTTCCTCCTCGGCGTCGCCTTCTCCTTCGGGTGGACGCCCTGCGTGGGCCCCATCCTGGGGAGCATCCTCGCGGTCGCCGCGGGCCAGGGGCCGGCGCTCCAGGGCGGCGCCTTGCTGCTGTGCTACTCGCTCGGGCTCTGCGTGCCCTTCGTCGCGATCACGCTCGCGTCGGGCGCCGTCTTCGAGCGGCTGCGCGGGCTGAACCGCTTCCTTCCCGTCGCCCAGCGCATCGGCGGCGTCCTTATCGCCATCATGGGCGTCTGGATGATCGCGACCCAGGTCGGCACGGTGCAGGCGCAGAGCAGGGCCGCACAGGCGGCGAGCGAGGACGCGCAGTCCGCCGCGCTCGTCTCCGAGGCGCAGGGCGTCCATGCCGGCGACGCCGAGACCTCGGGCATCTCGACGGCCTGGAAGAACGTCTCGCTCACCGACCTCGACGGCAACGTGCACAGGCTCTCTGAGTACAAGGGCGAGCCGCTCTACTTCGAGTTCTGGGGCAGCTGGTGCAGCTCGTGCGTCGCCGACCTCGGCCAGCTCGAGGAGGTCTACCAGGAGCACGCCGAGGCCGGGGACGTCCGGGTGACCTCCGTCGTGGTCCCCGACCAGAATGGCGAGCGGAGCCCGGAGGACTTCGTCGCGTGGGCGCGCGAGAAGGACGTCAAGGTCCCCGTCCTCATGGACACGAACGGGTCGCTCTCGCGCTACATCGGCGTCAACGGGTTCCCCACCTCGGTGTTCGTGGGAAGCGACGGGCAGATAGCGAAGGTGCGCGTGGGCGCCATCGAGCGCGACGAGCTCGAGTCCCTGCTCGCCGAGCTCTCGTAGGGGGCGGGCACCCCGCGGGCGCTCGCCCGCACCCCGCGGGCGCTCGCCCGTACCCCGCCCGAACCCCGCGGGCACCCCGCCCGCACCCGCACGAAAGTTGTGAACGCGCCCCGCTCGCGGGGCAACGGTAGCCGAGGCCGGCATGGCCCCGGCGATAGTCGATGGGAGTCATCATGAGTAATGTGGAGAAGAACGTAACGAGAAGGGACGCGCTGAGGCTGTTCGGCTTCGTCGGCACGTCCGCCGTCACCGTGGTCGCCCTCGCGGGCTGCGGGACCACCGGCTCCGGCAGCCAGGACGCCCCCGCGGCCGACGCCGCCGCGTCCGGCCAGCAGCAGGCCGCGTCTGCGTCCGCGGTCGAGACCACCGCGGGCGTCGTCACCACGAAGGTCGACCTCACGCAGTACGAGGCCGGGAAGCCCGTGCGCCTGTGGCTCAACGTCCCGCAGGACTACGAGTACCAGAAGATCACCGACGTGAGCTTTGACGCGCCCGGCGCCGAGGTCGCGCAGGTCAACACCGACGACAACGGCAACCAGATGCTGTACGTGGAGTGGGGCGCCGACGCCGACCCCGCGACGAGGACCTGCACCCTCGCCTTCCACGCCTCGCGCGAGGAGTGCGTGCGCCCGGACCTCAAGGAGTCCGGCGACGTCCCCGACGACATCAAGCCCTACCTCGAGGGCTCGACGCTCGTTCCCGTGAACCAGCAGGTCGTCGACGCCGCCAAGCAGATCGTGGGCGACAAGACCACGGTCCTCGATAAGGCCAGGGCCATCTACGACTGGATCGTCGCCAACATGAACCGCGACGAGAACGTGAAGGGCTGCGGCCAGGGCGACGTCTGCGCGCTGCTCTCCACGCGCTCCGGCAAGTGCACCGACATCAACTCCGTGTTCGTCGGCCTGTGCCGCGCGGTTGACGTCCCCGCTCGCGAGCTCTTCGGCGTCCGCATGAACGGCGATGACGTGACCGGTGGCCAGCACTGCTGGGCCGAGTTCTACCTGCCCGGCACGGGCTGGGTCTCCGCGGACCCCGCGGACGTCCTCAAGGCCGTCCTCAAGAACAACTGGACCAAGGACCAGCAGGAGACCAAGGACAAGGCCGAGTACTACTGGGGAGGCCTGGACTCGCAGCGCGTCCAGCTCTCCTTCGGCCGCGAGGTCACGCTCAGCCCGGCGCAGGACGGCCCCGCGCTCAACTACTTCGGCTACCCCTACGCCGAGGTGGACGGCGACGCCCTCGACTACTACGACCCGAAGAGCTTCGTCTACACCATGTCCTTCTCCAAGGACTAGGCGCCCCAGTCCGGGCTCCGGCCGCGCCGCCACCGGCCGCCACCACCGGACGCCGCCACCGGCCGCGCCGCCACCGGCCGCCGCCACTGGCAGCCGCTACCGGCAGCCGCTACCGGCGACCCTGGCCGAATCATCGCGTCGAGGGGTGGGACAAGGACGTCCAAACGGGCGAGCCGCTGAGAGCCCCTCTAAGCCGTCCTTGTCCGTCCCATGACATCTAGGCCGTGCCGGCGCGCCACACCGGCACGGCCCTTTCGTGAGCAAATTGCTTTTAGCGGACAATTCCTCGAGATTCTGTCGGGAAAACGCGATTTGCTCCTCCCCCAAATCGCGTTTAGCGGACAAAATCGGCGGCTTTTGTCGGGAAAAAGCGATTTGCGGCTCTTAGTTAAAACGTAGATGCGCTGCGGGCCTAGGGGAAGCCTGGGGTGCGCGCCGTTGGGCCGTCCGCAGAACCGCTCTCAGCGGGTCGATCGCCTGTGCTGGACCGCCGCATCCGCCTATGGCTCGCTCCCCGCGTGCCCTGCTCGCCTCGATGCGGTGGATTCTCCCTTGATGAGGATTGCCCTTTGCGCCCCGCGTTCGGCGGCGGGGTCCAGGCCCGGACGGACGTTGCCGGCCCGCTCCTCTGGCCTGCGCCTCGTTCGGGTTCGGTCGAAGGATGTGACAAGGACGTCCTGCCGTCAGCTCTCAGCTGCCCCCTGCCGGTTGTCGGCTACGGCCGCTCGGGAGCATGCGCGGCTGCGCCCAGCTTCAGGACCTCCACGGTCGGGGTGTACACGCGCCAGCAGAAGTACTCGTCGCCCGGCACGCCGTCTCCTCCGGTGCAGTCGTTGTCGAGAACGAGGAACGCGAGCAGTTGGCCCTCGTCTAGCGTGAGCAGGGCGTCGAAGACGAGGCTCTGGTCGTAGTCGTGGCTGAGGGTGTAGGGGAGCATCGTATCGCCCTTGAAGAAGGCGAAGCCCTGGTCGCGCACCTCGAGGCCGTCCTGGTCGTCGTCGTGCGTCAGGCCGTAGTCCAGGGGCATGACGGTCAACAGGTCGCCCACCTCTACGGTGAGCGCCTCCAGCTCGTGCTCTACGTCCCTGTCCTCGAACTCGCTCTCCCAAGTCGACTGCGACCAGAGCTGGGCGATCCCCACCTTGCGCACGCCTGGGGCGTCGCCAGCGAAGTCGGACGGCGCGACCTTGTCCACGAACGCCTTGAAGCCGCGCAGGTTAATTGCCTCGTCCAGGCTCTTGGCCTGCGCATACTCGTCGGAGCCGTAGTCCAGCACCGTGAAGCGGGGGCCTTCGTAGTCGTGTGGCTTCGGCAGGCCGAACTCGTCGAGCTCCTGCCATCCGGCGTCCCCGCCCGTCGTGTCGACCCCGAGGGCCGCAAGGCCTCCCTTCGGAAGCACGTCCTCCGGCTCCGCGAGCATGAGGGTGACCTCCTTGCCACTCACCTCGAAGGCGCTTCCCAGCCTCCCAGACCTGAGGTAGCGCTCGCACTCCTCGGCGAGCATGGTGTTGGCATGGATGTCTATGGCATGCTTTCTCATCGGGACGCTCCTGGAGACGAGCAGGAACGGGGCCGCATCCCTCGGGATAGGGTTGCGGCCCACTTGGGACCATGCCACGAGAATAGGGGAGACCGGGTACGTAGGTTGTCCCACCTTGTGGACAGCTCGTCTCCTGGGACCTGTTCTCCAAGTGCTATGCGCCGCGTTCATGGGGCGCGCCCAGGACTTCTACCGGGGCCTCGGCGTCGAGATCGGGCGCGTGATGACCGACAACGGGCCGTGATGCAGCTCTCGGCCGTTCGACGAGTGGCTCGCGGCGTCCGGGCATCCGGCATCGCACACAGGCATGCCAGGCCCTACGGCCCCTGGCAGAACGGGAAGGCGGGGCGAATGAACGGGACGCTCGCGCAGGAGTGGCAGTACGCGCACACCTACGCGAGCGATGGGGAGAGGGCAGCCGCCCTCCTCATCGACCGCCACGATTGGGAGAGGTCCCACAGCGCCTGCGGGGGTTTCCGCCGATGTCGCGTATCGTCGGTGTTAACAACGTCATGGCACACAACATAGGTGGCGTAGAGCCACAGGTAGCAGCAGGGGGGGGTGCCAGACAGGTCGCGCGTCCACATCTCCTCCACGTCCGCGTCGAGGCCGTCGCGCAGCCTTGACGCGAGCTACGCACGGTTAAAGCGGCTCCGAAGAGGGGCTGCGCCGGTCTCTGCCGTTAGCGCCCCATCGCGTCTAGGGTCTTGAGTACGGGCCTTCGACACGCGAAATCGCGCTAGTCGGCGTCCCTGCGGTCGCAGTACCTGCCTCGCTCGCCGCCGTTCCAGGCGTCGATCGCCTCCCACGGGGTCGTAAACGTGCCCGTCTCGATGCCGGCCATGCAGTCTGCACAGATCACGCCGTAGCGCTTGCCAACTCCGGCGAAGTCCCTCTCGACGAGGCATATCGTGGTCCCGCCGCAGAACGGGCACTCCCTCGCGACGTCGTGGATCCTGGTGAGCCTGTACTCGTCCCTGTGCGTTTCCATGCCTGTTCCAATCCGAAATCGCGTTTCCCATGCTCCCTGCAGGAACCCTCTCCGCGTGGTCCGGGAATGCGCGGCCCTCACGCCGTGGCTGAAATCCTAGCCGAAGTAGGCGAGATGTATCACGTCGTCGCCTCCCCTGTGCGTCGTCACCGTCGGGTATAGGCCGTAATATTGGAGCGTGAGGCCATAGGTGCCCCACTCCGCCTCGGCTGAATGGCGGAACGAAAACGTCCCACCATTCAACCAAACAGGACGATTCTTTCGGTTATGAGATTTGAGAGGGGCAGAGTGCAAGGCTCACTGCCATCTGGGATTCGGTCCACGGGGGACCTCCGCTACGATGACCTAGTTAGGTCCGTCAGAATCATGAACGAATACTGCGAGAGCAGAGGGTCGCGGTTTTTCCTCAGTACCTCCGATGGAGACACGTTCGACGTCGCGGGCATGCACCTCATGGATTTGTACGGGTGGGTTGTCCCAATCGGCGAGGCAGAAAGCTTCGAGG
>OMVS01000091.1 GCA_900314575.1 uncultured Olsenella sp.
GCAGCGCGGCGGCAGCGCGGCGGCGGCAGCGCGGTGGAGGCCACCGCGGCGCCAGCGGCGGTCCGGTCTCCCGCGACAGCCCCGCTGCAGTGCTCTCAACCGGAACGTGCATCTGAACGGGTTATGGACGGGCCGGAGGTGCCGGAAGGGCGCCTCCGGCCCGTCCAGTTTCATGTGCACGCGCGTTTGCTCATGATTCCGCGGTGAGATCCGGAGCGAGGACCTTCTCGCGGTCGTTCGGACGCCCGCGGCGGGCTCCTCGACCGTCGGGTACCCGTCCATAAGTCGCTGAGATGCACAAATCCATTTCAGGAGTTGCGCTCATACCCCTAGTTGCGCTCATACCCCTAGCTGCGTCCATACCCCGTTGCGGCCTACCGAGCGTGCGCCGAAGGAGGCGGGACGCACTCGACGGCACGGCCATCTTTGCGGAGCGGCTGGACCAGGAAGAGCGGGCGAAGGGCGGGCGGCGCGGGGCGAGGAACGGGGCGGCTCCAGCTTGCGTGCCCAACGGCATGGCGCACGGCTCGGGGGAGTCAGCCAGACGCAGCCCGTCTGTCTTGCCCGTGCATTTCTCCGAGTTGGGGACGGGTCTGGGACGTACACGGAGCGTCTCGACAGGTGCGCGCGTGCGTTTGCCCAGGATTACGAAACGCGATGCGTCCTCACGATGCGGCGTAGGCCTGCCAGGAACCCTTCCGGGGGCCTTCGGCTGCCATCGACCCGTCCATAAGTCGCTGAGATGCACAATCCGATTCGGGAGGTTGCACGCCTGGCCGCGCCGGTCCGCGCCCGCGCTCGCCGCCGCCCCCCGCTATGCCCCCAATGCCACGCCCGGCCATGTCCGGCCGCGCCCGGTCGCGCCGGTCCGCGCGCCGCCTCTCCGGGCACCCTACCTCGCGATCCCAACCTCCTCCACGAGGCGACCGAGGCACGCAACGAGCACGTCCTGCTGCGCGTCCTCCAGTCGCTCGTACTGCAGCACGAACCGCGCCCGCCTTGACCCCGCGCCCGCGTACGGCAGCCGCGCGAAGGAGGAGAGCGGCGCGAGCCCCACGCCCTTCTCGCGCGCAGCACGGGCGAGCGCCGCCTCTGCCTCCGCCTCTCGTCCGGCCCAGCCCGCCCCGAGCCGGAGGGCGAGCACCAGGTGCAGCCCGGAGTCGGCCTCCTCGAAGCCGACCACGTCGCCGAGCGCCGCGGCAAGCTCGCGGCACAGCCGGTCGCGACGCGCCCTGACCTGACGGCGGTAGCGCGCCACGTGACCCTCGTAGCCGCCGCCTTCGAGCATGCGCGCCAGCGCCAGTTGGTCGATCAGCCCCATGGTGCCCGCCGCGGCCGAGCTGAGCCCCTCGTAGCGCTCGACGAGCGCGGGCGGCAGCACGGCGTAGGCGGCTCGCACGACGGGGCCCAGCCCCTTGGAGAAGGTCCCGAGGTAGATGACCCTGCCCGTCGCGTCGATGCTCGCCAGCGCGGGGATGGGCCGGCCGGCGAGGCGGAACTCGCAGTCGTAGTCGTCCTCCACGACGAGTCGCCCCGGCCGCTCGGACGCCCACCCCAGCAGCTCGTAGCGCCGGGCGACGCTCATGACCCGGCCGGTCGGGAACTGGTGGGAGGGCATCACGTGCGCGAGCGAGGCGCCGCTCTCCCTCAGCTGCCGCATCGACATCCCCTCGGCGTCGATGGCCACGGAGGCGCAGGACCTGCCCTCCGCCTCGTAGGTGCGCGCGATGCGAGGGAACCCCGGGTCCTCGACCGCGAAGCCGGCATCGCGGGGCAGCAGCTGCGACACCAGCTGGTAGAGCACCTGCGCGCCAGCCGCTACGATGACCTGCGACGGGTCGACCACCATCCCGCGCGTGTGCGCGAGCAGGTGCGCGATGTCGGCCTGCAGCCGCGGCAGCCCCTGCGGCGTGAGCGCGGCGAAGGCCTCCTCCAAGTGCTCGGAGGAGAGCACGGCGCGCAGGCTCTTCTCCCAGAGGGCGAGAGCGCCGGGGTCGGGTTGGACCGGCAGCTGCGAGGTGTCGGCGACGAGGGGCCGCCGGGCCTGCCGGGGCTGGCGCGAGGCTGGCACCGGCCTCGCCGCCGGCTGCGGGAGCCGTCCGATCCGTGCGACGTAGTAGCCGCGCCGCGGCCTGGCGACGAGGTAGCCCTCCGCTACGAGCTGCCCGAGGGCGGTCTCCACGGTGATCAGCGAGACGCCGAGCTGGGCCGCCAGCTGGCGCTTGGAAGGCAGCTTCTCGCCGGGCGCGAGCACGCCGCGGACGATGTCGTCGCGCACGTGCCGGCACAGGCACTCGTAGAGCCCGAGCGCCCCACGGTCTGATAGGTCGTAGTCGAGCACGTTCCCCCGCCTTCCTCCGCTGGTTCGCAAAAAGGCGCCGGCCCCGCCCGTCACGTCGCGCTTCCGGCGTCGGCCCCGCCCGTCACGTCGCGTCCGGCTCGCCTGGTCCCGTCTGACCTGCCCAACTGACCTTGAACTGGTCTTGCATATTCTATCGATACTGGCACTTTGTGCAAGGCCAGAGCGGGCCTATCCTCACACTCACGCAAAACGAGCGAAGGGAGAAGGACAATGGCAGAGAAGGACGCGCAGGCAGAGAAGGACGCGCAGGCCGCCGGCACACCGGCCGCCGCCACGCAGCACGTCGGTACGCAGCATGCCGCCACACCGGCCACCGGCGCCGCCGCGGCCCAGGCCCGCGCGCGCGGCTCGGTCCCCGGGCCCGAGCGCGCGCGGCTCAACCGCGAGCTCGCCCAGATGCTCAAGGGCGGCGTCATCATGGACGTCACCACCCCCGAGCAGGCCAGGATTGCCGAGGACGCGGGCGCCTGCGCCGTGATGGCCCTCGAGCGCATCCCGGCCGACATCCGCGCGGCGGGCGGCGTTTCTCGCATGAGCGACCCCAAGATGATCCAGGGCATCCAGCAGGCGGTGAGCATCCCCGTGATGGCCAAGTGCCGGATCGGACACATCGCGGAGGCGCGCATCCTCGAGGCGATCGACATCGACTACGTCGACGAGTCCGAGGTGCTCTCGCCGGCCGACGACGTCTACCACATCGACAAGACGCGCTTCTCGGTCCCGTTCGTCTGCGGCGCGCGCGACCTGGGCGAGGCCCTGCGGCGCATCGCCGAGGGCGCGTCGATGATCCGCACGAAGGGCGAGCCCGGTACGGGCGACGTGGTCCAGGCCGTGCACCACATGAGGAAGATGCAGCGCCAGATCAGGGAGGTGCAAGCCCTGCGCGAAGACGAGCTCTTCGAGGCGGCCAAGGAGCTGGGCGTGCCCTACGGCCTCGTCCGCGAGGTCCACGATGCGGGCAGGCTCCCGGTGGTGAACTTCGCGGCCGGCGGCGTCGCCACGCCGGCCGACGCGGCCCTCATGATGGAGCTCGGCGCGGAGGGCGTCTTCGTGGGCTCGGGCATCTTCAAGAGCGGCGACCCCGCCAAGCGCGCGGCCGCGATCGTGGGCGCCGTGACCTCGTGGCGCGACCCCGAGCGGCTCGCGTTCCTCTCGCGCGACCTCGGCGAGGCCATGGTCGGCATCAACAAGGACGAGATCGAGCTGCTGATGGCGGAGCGGGGGCAGTAGATGGCGACGGCGGTGCTTGCGCTCCAGGGCGCCTTTGCCGAGCACGAGGGGCGGCTGGCGGAGCTGGGGGAGAAGAGCCTCGAGCTGAGAAGCGCGGAGGATCTCGCGAGGCCCTTCGACAGGCTCGTGCTTCCTGGTGGCGAGTCCACGGTGCAGGGAAGGCTCCTTCGCAGGGAGGGGATGCTCGAGCCGCTGGCCCGGCTGGTCGCGGACGGCATGCCGGTGCTCGCGACCTGCGCGGGGCTGATCCTGCTCGCCGCCAGGATCGAGGACGGCGTCGAGGACGGGCGCGACCGCAGCGGCGTGCGTCCGGCCCGCCACCTCGGCACCCTCGACGTGACGGTCGTGCGCAACGCCTATGGCCGCCAGCTCGGGAGCTTCCATGCGCGGGGTGCGGTCGCGGGCGTCGGCGACGACGTGCCGATGACCTTCATCCGAGCGCCCTACGTGGCGGAGGTCGGCCCGGGCGTCGAGGAGCTCGCGCGGGTGGACGGCCGCGTCGTGGCCGTGCGTCAGGGCGCCCAGCTCGCGGTGGCCTTCCATCCCGAGCTCGACCGGGACCTGCGCATCCACGAGGCCTTCCTGGCGTTGTGACCCCGCCCTGGCCAGCGGCCCGGACCGCGGCGTCCCGGCCCCGGGCCCCGGCCCCGGCCCCCGGTCGCCCCCGGTCGCCGGTCCCCGGCCCCCGGCCCCGGCCGACCGCCCCCCCCCGGCGCCGCCGACCAGCGCCCCGGGCCCGACCGCCGCTGGCCCGAAGCAGTTTCACGGAGCAGCCTTTGCAAATCTGGGAGTTATGGACGGGTCGGGGCGCGCTCGCCTGGCGTCCCCGCCCGTCCCCAACGCGTTTGACCAGAGTTCCGAGAGGCGACACGCCGCGTTAGGCCTCCGGCACCCGCTGCCGGGCCTGCTCCGGGCTGCGACCCGTCCCTAAGTCCCGAAAATGCACCAGTCGCTTCCTGGGGCTGCGCACATGCCGCGCGCCCGGTCCCCCTGGGGAGCCGGGCGCGCTTCTGACGTGCTGTTTTGTGCTGCGAACCCGTTATTCGCGTGGCCGGGCCGCCGGTCCGCGCCGCTAGTAGTGCACGACGACCACGTCGCCGACCTTGCACAGGTCCCACAGCGAGCTCGCTGCGGAGTAGGGGAGGTTCACGCAGCCGTGGCTGCCGTTGCCCTGGTAGACGGTGCCGCCGAAGGTCGACCTCCAGGTGGCGTCGTGGAAGGCGTAGAGGTTGGAGATGAACGGCATCCAGAGCGAGACCTGGCTCACGTAGTCCGGCTCGCCGTCGCCGTTCTCGTCCGAGCCCTTGAGGGTCTGGTCGGTCCCGCGGTTGGAGTTCATGACCCAGACGCCCTCCAGCGTGCCGTGGTCCTTGGACGTGTCGCCGGAGACGAAGTCAGACTCCCACACGAGGTTGCCCGCCTCGTCGTACATGCGCGCGTGCTGCTCGGTGACGTCGACGTCTATGTAGCGCGGGCCCCAGTCCTGCCCGCCCGGGTTGAAGCTCGAGGCGCTCTGCGACATGGCCACGTCCATCGCGGGCACGGCGCCTGTCGCGTCGTCGATCGCCTTCGCGATGCCGCTCGCCGTCGCATCCCGGTCGACCTTCCAGCCGTAGCAGTCCGAAAGGTACTCGCCGCCGTGCGTGTCGCAGGTCACGGTGACGCTCTTGCCGTCGGGTCGGGTGTAGGTCCGAGTGGCGCCCACCGAGTCGACGGCGGGGGCCAGCGTGCCGGAGACCCACGCGGATATCGCGGACTCGTCCGCGGAGAGCGCGCCCGTCTCGTCCACGCCGACCCACTGCGCGAGCTGCGCGGGCTCGAGGGTGAAGGCCGTCGTGCCGCCCACCTTCAGCGCCACGGAGGCGCTCACGACCTGGTTCGCCTTGGCGAGCGAGGCCTTGAGCGCGTCGCTCTGCGCGGTGAGCGCGGGCTGCAGGAGCTGGTCCGGGCCGAGCGCGAGCTCGGTGGACTGCTCGCTCACGGCCGTGGCGACCGCGTCCTGCACGGCCTTCTCGTCGAGGGCCGTCCCCACCGACTCGGGCGTGATGGAGAAGGACCCGGCGCCCGCGTCGTATGCGAGCCCCGCGTTCGTCGGCTGCACGGCACCCTCGTTGAAGGCGGAGACGGCGGCGGAGACGGTCGCGGAGAGCGCGTCGGCGTCGTAGCTCGTGCCCTGCCCCAGGCTGAGCGAGGTCCCGGTCGCGAGCGCCACCGGCCAGGCCCACGGGTTGGTCTGCGCGAGCGCGCCCGCGGCGAGCGACTCGCCGTCGTTGGCGAGCGAGATGTCCGGGGCGCTCACGGTGAGGTCCAGCCCGTCGCCCGTTACGTGCAGCGAGTACGTGTCGTTGGCCTGCGCGACCGAGGCCGCGAGCTCGGCCTTCGACATCCCGGAGACGTCCTGGCCGTTCAGGGTCGTGTTGGGCGTGAAGTGGCTCGAGTACCAGATGGCGCCGCCGACGTAGACCACGCCGAGGCCGCAGACGACGGCCGCCACGGCGACGCGCCCGCGCCGCCCGTGCCTGCGCCCGCCCGCGTCCGCGCCTCCGCGCAGGTGGGCGCGGTGGCCCCTGCCGCCATCGGGTGCGTGTAGCACGTCGATGCCCTCCTGGGTGACGTGTGCGCCCTCGGGGGGGAGAAGGACGTCGGCCCGCTCGG
>OMVS01000093.1 GCA_900314575.1 uncultured Olsenella sp.
AGGCATGAAGGAGCTGACCGAGGGCCTCTTCAAGACGATCGCCCGTGAGGTGTGCGGCTGCGAGGAGGGCCACGAGGTCATCACCTACCAGGGTCAGACGGTCGACATGTCCGGCACCTGGCGCTCGGTGCCCCTGTCCGAGGTCGCCTCCGAGGTCGTCGGCGAGCACGTCGACATGAACACTCCGGTCGAGCACCTGCGCGAGCTGTGCGACAGACATGGCATCGAGTGGGCTGACAACTGGGGCGCCGGCAAGCTCCTCTTCGAGCTCTACGACGAGCTGGGCGAGAGCACGCTGGTCAACCCGACCTTCGTCTGCGACTATCCCGAGGAGGTCTCGCCGCTCTCCAAGCGCAAGGACGAGGACCCGCGCCTGACCGACCGCTTCGAGCTCGTCATCTGCGGCCACGAGTACGCCAACGCCTTCTCCGAGCTCAACGACCCCGTCGACCAGGCTGGCCGCTTCGCCGAGCAGGTCGCGGCCAAGGACTTCGGCGACGATGAGGCCATGGGCTACGACTACGACTACGTCCGCGCACTCGAGTACGGCATGCCCCCCGCGGGCGGCATCGGCTACGGTATCGACCGCATGGTCATGCTCTTCTGCGACCAGCCCGCCATCCGCGACGTACTCCTCTTCCCGCAGATGAAGGCCGAGACGATCACCCGCGCGGACATCGCCGCCCAGGTCGAGGGCGCGAGCTCTGACAACCCCTTCGCATCGGTGGACGCGATCGCCGCCAGCTCCGAGGCCGGCGCCAGCGCAGACAGGGAGGACAAGATGGCAGACAAGCTCGATGCGGGCATCACCCGTGAGCAGGCACTCGACCTGCTCCACAAGTACAACGAGGACGCATATCACATCAAGCATGGCCTGCAGGTCGAGGGCCTGATGCGCTATTACGCCCAGAAGTACGATCCCGAGAACGTCGAGTTCTGGGGCCTCGTTGGACTTCTGCACGACCTCGACTGGGAGAAGTGGCAGGACGATCAGCTCCACACCGTCAAGACCGCGGAGCTGCTCGAGGAAGCCGGTGCCAATCCGGCGCTCGCCAAGTCGATTCAGACCCACAACTACGACCTCAACGACCAGCTGCCGGCCCCTGAGCTGCAGATGGAGAAGGTCCTCTACGCGGTCGACGAGCTCTCCGGCCTGATCAACGCCTGCGTCAACATGCGCCCGTCCCACAGCGTGTCCGACATGGAGCTCAAGTCGCTCAAGAAGAAGTTCAAGACCAAGAGCTTCGCCGCCGGCTGCGACCGCGACGTGATCCGCCACGGCGCCGAGTTGCTCGGCATGGAGCTCGACGACCTCTTCACCAGCGTGCTCGACGCCGAGAAGGGGCTTGTGGGCACCAGCGAGGCCTTCGAGTAGGCACGCTCGCCCCGCCGCGAGGCAAAGCGCGGGCTTCCGCACGTTATCCCAAAGGCGTCCGGGCGATGCGTCCGGACGCCTTTTCTCATCGGCCGACAGGTCGAGAAGTCGGAAGGGGACGGGAAAGTTGTGAGTGCGTCTGCCTGTCGTATAGCACCCAACACATCTGGGTAAACGTGTTGAGATAAAAATCGAGTCCCGCCCTGGACGGCGGGGCAGGGAAGGGGCACAACCCATGTTTGAGAAGTTCACCGACCGCGCGCGCAAGGTCATGAGCCTCGCGCAGGACGAGGCCCAGAGCCTCGGCAAGATGTACGTGGGCACGGAGCACCTGCTTTTGGGCCTGATCAAGGAGGGCGACGGCATCGCCGCCAAGGCGCTCGCGAGCCTCGATGTGACCTACGAGGAAACACTCGCCACCATCCGCCAGCTCTCGAGCGAGGACGTGCAGCCCGGTTCGGGCGGCCACATCCCCTTCACCCCGCGTGCCAAGCGCGTGCTCGAGAACGCCTATCGCGAGACCATGGCTCATGGCCAGACCTATATCGCGACCGAGCATCTGCTGCTCGGCATCGTGGGCGAGGGCGACGGCATCGCCATGACCGCCCTCGGCCGCATGGGCATCTCCGCCGACGCGGTCCGCAACGCCGTGAACGAGCTTGTGAGCAAGGACAAGCCGAAGGAGAGCCACCGCCAGGCCACGCCCGTGAGCTTCGGCCAGTACTTCGGCCAGTCCTCCGACGAGGGCGACGGCGACTCCGTCCTCGAAAAGTACGGTCGCAACCTCACCAAGCTTGCCCACGACGGCAAGCTCGACCCCGTCATCGGCCGCGACCGCGAGACCGAGCGCGTCATGCAGGTCTTGGCCCGCCGTCAGAAGAACAATCCGCTCATCCTCGGCGACCCGGGCGTGGGCAAGACAGCCGTGGTCGAGGGCCTGGCACAGCTCATCTCCTCGGGCAACGTGCCCGACATCCTGCGCGGCAAGCAGATTTGGACGCTGGACATGGCGGCCATGGTCGCCGGCTCCAAGTACCGCGGCGAGTTCGAGGAGCGTCTCAAGAAGGTCATCGACGAGGTGACCGAGGACAAGGACACGATCCTTTTCATCGACGAGATCCACAACGTCCTGGGCGCGGGCTCCGCCGAGGGCTCCATGGACGCCGCCTCGATCCTCAAGCCGCCCCTGTCGCGCGGCGAGATCCAGGTCATCGGCGCCACCACGGCGGAGGAGTACCGCAAGCACATCGAGAAGGACTCCGCCTTCGAGCGCCGCTTCCAGCCCATCAACATCGGCGAGCCCTCCGCGGAGGACACGCTTGAGATTCTGCATGGCCTGCGCAGCCGCTACGAGCAGCATCATCATGTGCGCTACACCGAGGCGGCGCTCAAGGCGGCCGTCACCCTGTCCGACCGCTACGTCCAGGACCGCTTCCTGCCCGACAAGGCGATAGACGTGATCGACGAGGCCGGCGCGCGCACCCGCGTGCACAAGATGGCCCTGCCGCCCGAGCTCGCCCAGGTCGACCAGCAGCTGGTCGAGATTGCCGAGCAGAAGGAGAAGGCGGCGGACGCCCAGGAGTTCGAGGAGGCCGCCCGCCTGCGCGACGAGGAGAAGTCCCTCACGGCCAAGCGCGATGAGCTCGAGCAGGCCTGGCGCGACAAGCAGGCGCTCGACGTGGTCACCGTGGACGAGGACGCGATTGCCGACGTCGTGAGCGACATCACCGGCGTGCCCGTCTCCAACCTCACCGAGGCCGAGGCCGCAAAGCTCCTGCGCTGCGAGGACGCCCTGCACCAGCGCGTGATCGGGCAGGACGAAGCCATCTCCGCCGTCGCCCGCGCGATCCGCCGCAGCCGCAGCCCGCTCAAGGACCCGCGCCGCCCGGGCGGCTCCTTCATCTTCCTGGGTCCCTCGGGCGTGGGCAAGACCGAGCTGGCCAAGTCGCTGGCCGAGTTCCTCTTCGGCACCCAGGACGCCCTCATCAGCTTCGACATGTCCGAGTTCATGGAGAAGCACGAGGTCTCCAAGCTCGTCGGTGCCCCTCCGGGATACGTGGGCTACGACGAGGGCGGCGAGCTGACCAAGGCGGTGCGCCGCCGGCCCTACTCCGTCGTTCTGTTTGACGAGATCGAGAAGGCTCACCCGGACGTCTTCAACGTCCTGCTCCAGATCCTGGACGAGGGGCGTCTCACCGACGGCCAGGGCCGCCACGTGGACTTCTCCAACACGGTCATCATCATGACCTCCAACATCGGCGCCCGCGAGATCGCCCAGACCTCGCCCATGGGATTCACGAGCCAGGGCGATGACGGCCTTTCCGACAAAGAAATCCGCAGTCGTGTGGAAGGCGAGCTCAAGCGCCTCTTCCGCCCCGAGTTCCTCAACCGCGTGGACGAGATCGTGGTCTTCAAGTCGCTCACGGGCGAGCAGCTCCGCCGCATCGTGGACCTTATGGTCATGGACCTGCGTCAGCGCCTCGCGGCCCAGCGCATGTCGATCGAGCTCACCGACGCGGCCCGCGACTTCGTGGCCAAGCGCGGTACCGACAAGATCTACGGAGCCCGTCCCCTGCGCCGCGCCATCCAGACCTATATCGAGGACCCGCTAGCCGAGGAGATGCTCCAGGGCAAGTACGCTGCCGGTGACATCATCTGTGTGGACGCCCAGACGGGCGATGACGGTGAGGAGAAGCTCGTCTTCACCAAGCGCGAGGGCGAGATGCCCGAGCTCGCCGAGCGCGCTCACCTCGAGGGGCCGCGCGCCCGCGAGAGCTGGTCGGCGCCCGCAACCTCGGGCAGCGCGGCACCGGCTGCGGGCGGCCTTTTGAGCTCCGCCGAGTAAGGCTGGAACGCAGGCGGCAGACGTCGCCACAACAAAGACGGACGCCCCTCCCGCAGCCGGGGGAGCGCCCGTCTTGACATATACTGAAGACGCGTGCGGAAGGCGCGCAGATGCGAGGAGGTGCTGATGGGCGAGGCGACCGCGACAGACGACACCCAGGCGAGATTCAAGTGGGCGATTAGACAGACGGCGCCGGGCACAGCTCTGCGTCGCGCGCTCGACATGATCATTGCCGGGCACTTGGGCGCCCTCATCTGCGTGGGCGACACGGACAACGTGATTGCGGCTGGTGACGACGGCTTCAAGCTCGACATCTCATTTACCGCCAACCGCCTCTTCGAGCTGTCCAAGATGGACGGCGCCATCGTGGTGGACAAGGACTTCACCAAGATCTACCGCGCCAACTACCATCTCAGCCCTGACCCCTCCCTGCCCACATCCGAAACCGGCATGCGCCACCGCACCGCCGCGCGCATGAGCCTGCTGACCCACGCGCTGGTCATCTCCGTCTCGGAGCGCCGCCAGGTCGTGAACCTCTATATCGACGGCCGCGGCCACCAGCTGCGCACGGTGCAGGAGCTGATGGGCAGTGTCAACCAGCTGCTCGTCTCCATGCAGAACACCCGCAGCCAGGTCGACCGTGGTCTTCTGCGCCTGACCACCCTCGAGCTCAACAACATCGTCACGGTCCGCGACGTCACGGACGTCTTCTACCTCTTCGAGGTGCTGATGACCGAGGCCGCCGAGTTCGATCACCTGATCCTGGAGCTGGGCAGCGAGGGTGAGACGGTCGCCATGCAGCGCGACGAGTTCGTCGGCGACCTTGACGAGGAATACACCCTTATGATCCGCGACTACGCGCTCGACTCCTCGGAGGAAAACGCCGCCCAGATTCGCCGCAAGTTCCACGAGACGCGCAACGGCGATATGCGGTCGGCCAAGGCGGTCGCCCGCATGCTCGGCTACGAGAACTTCGGCGAGGACACCGTGCTCACCCCGCTCGGCCTGCGCACGCTCAACAACGTCTCGGTCGTGCGCGACGG
>OMVS01000094.1 GCA_900314575.1 uncultured Olsenella sp.
AGGCGCGGGGGAGCCGGGCGACGCGTGCCGGCCGCGCCACCACGTAATCATGTACCTGGACGTCATCTGCGAGTGGTGCTACCTCGCGCACCGCGTGCTCGAGACGCTGAGGGGCGAGTACGACTTCGACGTCGACTACCGCCTCATGGAGATACACCCCGACGTGCCCGAGGAGGGCATGCCCATGACGAGGCACCTCCACTTCCCGGAGCGCTTCTACGACGACCTGGACGCGCTCGGCGCGCCCTACGGGGTCGCTTTCAACCGGGAGAAGCAGTTCGCCAACACCTACCTGGCGCTGGTCCTTCTCCAATGCGCGAAGGAGGCGGGGCAGCTCGGCCGCGTCCTCGACCCGCTGTGGGACGCCTACATGCTCAAGGGGAGAAACATCAGCCTCCTGCCCGAGATCGTGCACGTGACGGACGCCTGCGGCCTGCCGCGCTCCCTCGTGGCAGAGGCGTACGCGAACCCCGCCTACGCGGGCGAGCTCGAGGACGCCTACCGGCAGAACCACCTCGACGGGGGCGAGGGCAAGGTGCCCTTCTTCAGGGTGGACGGCGAGTACGTGATGCGCGGCGCCCAGGACGCGGACACCTGGCGCTCCCTCTTCGGCCTGCTTGAGGAGGGGCCCGGGGGCTCCGGAGGGCCCGGCGCCTAGCGGGGCCGCGCCAGGCGCCGCCCGCTCTGGGGCAGGCGTTTGTAAGCCGCGTGTAAGCCGCAGTCAGAGGTCAGTAATGAAGGGGGAGCGACGCCGGTGGCGCCGCTCCCCCTTCCTAGCATGGATCCTGAAAGAGACCGCCCGCCACGGGCGGTCTTCCATGCAAGAGAAGGGGATCTCATGCACTCCTCGCTCGATCGTCGCCAGTTCCTCAAGCTCGTGGGCGCCTCCGGCGTGACCCTCGCGGGCCTCGGCCTCGTCGGCTGCGGCGGTTCCTCCGCCGCAGCCGGCTCCTCCGCCTCCGCCGACAGCGCGGCCGAGAGCGGCACCATCACCGCCGTCGGCTCCACCGCGCTCCAGCCCCTCGTCGAGGCTGCGGCCGAGCAGTACACAAACGACCATCCCGGCGTCCAGATCACGGTCCAGGGCGGCGGCTCCGGGCAGGGCATCACGCAGATCGCCCAGGGCGCGGTCCAGATCGGCAACTCCGACGTCTTCGCCGAGGAGAAGCTCGACGACGCCTCGGCCGTATCCAAGCTCAAGGACAACAAGGTCGCCGTCGTGGGCATGGGCCCGATCGTCCACTCCGCGGTCTCCGTCGACGACATCTCCCTCGATGACCTGAAGGGCATCTTCACGGGCGCCATCACCAACTGGAGCCAGGTCGGCGGCCAGGACCTCGCTATCACCGTCATCAACCGCGCCTCCGGCTCCGGCACCCGTGCCACCTTCGAGAGCGCCGTCCTGGGCGACACCAAGGTCCCCGAGAGCTTCAAGCCGCAGGAGCAGGACTCCTCGGGCACCGTCGCCAAGATGGTCGCCGAGACCCCCGGTTCCATCTCCTACCTCGCGTTCTCCTACTTCTCCGACTCCTTCAAGCCCCTCTCCGTCGGCGGCGTCAAGCCCGAGGAGGCGAACGTGGAGGACAACTCCTGGACCATCTGGGCCTACGAGCACATGTACACCGCCGCCAGCCCCGACGCTGCCACCCAGGCGTTCATCGACTACATGCTCTCCGACGACGTCCAGGGCTCGCTGGTCGAGCAGACCGGTTACATCCCCGTCACGGGCATGAAGGTCTCCCGCGACGCCTCCGGCAACGTCACCAAGCTCTAGTCGGCACACCCTAAGGAGTAGCTCTTGTCAAACGGTGAGGGGGCGGTGAACGTGCAGCAGGCGTCCCAGGCATCTGCGGGGACCAAGGGCCCAGGCGAGACCCTGTTCGACACGAACATCAAGCCCAAGCGGCGCGTGGAGCGCAAGGGTCAGATTCTGACCGGCGCGTGCGTGCTCTTCGTAGTCGTGGTCGTCGCCACGCTCATCTACATGGTCTGCTCGCGCGGACTCTCGACGTTTCTCTCTGACGGCGTGTCCCCGGCGTCCTTCTTCCTGGGAACGACGTGGAACCCGCACCAGGCCTCCGAGGCGGGCGAGTTGCTCGTGGGCGCCCTGCCCATGATCTGCGGCTCGTTCGCCGTCACCCTCCTGTCCTGCCTGATCTCGCTGCCCTTCGCCCTCGGCGCCGCGATCTTCGTCGTGGAGATCTCGCCGACCTTCGGCAGCGGGGTCTTCCGGCCGATGGTCGAGCTCCTGACGGGCATCCCCTCGGTCGTCTTCGGCCTCGTCGGCCTGGAGATCGTGGTGGCTTGGGTGCGCGGCTGGTCAGGCACCACGGGCTACGGCATCCTTGCCGGCTCCATCGTGCTCGCCTTCATGATCCTGCCGACGGTGACCTCGCTCGCCACCGACGCGATCGCGGCCGTGCCCGACTCCTACCGCGACGGCTCCTACGGCCTGGGCTGCACCCGCTGGCAGACGATCGTCCACGTCGTCCTGCCCTCCGCGCTCCCGGGCATCCTGACCGCCGTGATCATGGGCATGACCCGAGCCTTCGGCGAGGCGCTGGCGGTGCAGATGGTCGTGGGCAACGCGGCGCAGATGCCGAGGGGCCTCGTGACGCCCGCCGCCACGCTGACCTCCGTCCTGACCATGAGCATGGGCAACGAGACCATGGGCACCGTCTACAGCGACGTCCTCTGGTCGCTCGCGCTGGTGCTTCTCGCCATGTCGCTCGTGTTCATCCTGATCGTCCACCTCGTCGGAAGGAAGGGGGTGCGCGCCAATGGCTAGCGCTGACGCAAGGCGGGCCGGCGCCGAGGGCGTCGTCAGGCGTGCCCGTGCCTGGGACCACGTCGCCACGGTCGTGCTCTGGGCCATCGTGATCGCGATCATCGCGCTGCTCGTGGCGACCATCGGCTACGTCGTGGTCTCCGGCATCGGCAAGGCGCTCGACCCGCACTTCCTCACGGCCAAGCCCGAGCAGTTCAAGGAGGGCGGCGGCATCGGCCCCGAGCTCTTCAACTCCTTCTACCTGCTCGTCCTCACCCTCCTCATCTCGCTGCCCATCTCCCTCGGCGGCGCCATCTTCCTGACGCAGTACGCGCCCTCCGGCCCCGTCACCTCCGTGGCGAAGACGGCCATCGAGACCCTCTCCTCGCTGCCGTCGATCGTCGTCGGCCTCTTCGGCATGCTGACCTTCGTGCTCGGCATGGGCTGGGGCTTCTCGATTCTCTCCGGCGCCCTCACCCTCACGATGTTCAACATCCCGATCCTGGTCCGCACCATCCAGCAGGCGCTCGAGGCGGTCCCCCGGGACCAGCGCGACGCGGCGCTCGCCCTCGGCCTCACCCGCTGGGAGGCCACGGTCCACATCCTCGTGCCCCGCGCCATGCCCGCCATCGTGACCGGCGTCATCCTCTCTGCCGGCCGCGTCTTCGGCGAGGCCGCGGCCCTGATCTACACGGCCGGCCAGTCCGCACCGGCGCTCTCCTGGGCCGCCCCCATCACCAGCATGGCCAACCCGCTCAACGTGATGCGGCCCGCGGAGACCCTTGCGGTCCACATCTGGAAGATCAACTCCGAGGGCGTCGTGCCCGACCTGGCGGCCGTGTCCGCCGGCACCGCCGCCGTCCTCATGATCTGCATCCTGGTCTTCAACGTCCTGGCGCGCATCGTAGGCCGCGCCCTCGAGAGGAGGATGACGGCAGAGTGAGCAACGAGAGCACGACGGGAGCGGCGACGCCCCCCGAAGACGCGCTCCTCGCGACGCGTGACGTGACGGTCGACTACGGCAACAGGCGCGCGCTCAAGGAGACCTCGCTCGACTTCGGCGCCGGCACCGTCACGGCGCTCATCGGTCCCTCGGGCTGCGGGAAGTCGACCTACCTGCGCTCCATCAACCTCATGAACCGGGAGATCGAGGGGTGCAGGATCGGCGGCGACGTCTACTACCACGGGCGAGAGGTCAACAACGACCAGACGGACACCTACGACCTGCGCAAGCACATCGGCATGGTGTTCCAGCAGCCGAACCCCTTCCGCAAGTCCGTCTACGAGAACGTCGCCTTCGCGCCCAGGCGCCACGGCCTCACCGACCGGGCGAGGCTCGACGCCCTGGTGGAGGAGAGCCTGCGGGCCGCGGCGATCTGGGACGAGGTCAAGGACAAGCTCGACAACTCGGCCTACGCCCTCTCAGGCGGCCAGCAGCAGCGCCTCTGCATCGCGCGCACCCTGGCCATGAGGCCGGACGTGGTCCTCATGGACGAGCCCTGCTCCGCCCTCGACCCCATCGCGACCTTCTCGATCGAGGAGACGATCCGCGACATGGCGTCGCGCGGGATCTGCGTCGTCATAGTCACCCACAACATGGAGCAGGCGGGCCGCGTGGCGGACAGGACGGCGTTCTTCCTCCTCGGCGAGATGGTCGAGTGCGGGCCCACCGCAGACGTCTTCGAGCGCCCGAAGGACCAGAGGCTCGAGGACTACCTCACGGGGAGGTTCGGATAATGGCGCTCGGCATGTCGGTTGAGAACCTCAACCTCTGGTACGGGGACCACCAGGCCCTGCACGACATCACGCTCGGGGCCCCGGAGGGCAAGGTCATGGCCCTCATCGGCCCCTCGGGCTGCGGCAAGTCGACGCTCCTGCGCTGCCTGAACCGCATGAACGACCGCGTCCAGGGCTGCCGCGTCGAGGGGAGGATCCTCCTGGGCGAGGAGGACGTCACCGACTGCGACGTCTACTCCCTGCGCAGGCGCGTCGGCATGGTCTTCCAGCGGCCCAACCCCTTTCCGCTCTCCATCTACGACAACGTCACCTACGGCATGAGGCGCCAGGGCCGCAACAAGAGGTCCGAGCTGGACGAGGTCGTCGAGCGCACGCTCACCGAGGTGGGCCTGTGGGACGAGGTCAGAGACAAGCTCTCCGAGTCCGGCCTCGCCCTGTCCGGCGGCCAGGCGCAGCGCCTGTGCATAGCGCGCGCGATGGCCATGGACCCCGACGTCATCCTGATGGACGAGCCGACCTCCGCGCTCG